>JAEUHH010000069.1 GCA_016795505.1 Verrucomicrobiales bacterium
ACGTATGAAGAAATCCTCAACGAACTAAACCCCACCCCTACCACCATGGCCTACGACGTAGTACTCGACATTGACGACCTGAGCGTGCCGGAACTGCTGGCGCGCGCCTCTGAGATCAGAACGGCGGTCGCCGGCATCACCGCCTTCGCCGATCTGGCGAGTGATCTGACTGACCTGCAAACGAAGATCGATGCCACCAGCGCCCAGCAGAGCGAGATCGCCAACTGCCAGGCGGCAGTCGCCGCGGCGCTGGAGGTGCGGAATGCGGTCCGGCTCCCCGAACTGCGGGACGCGATGCGGAAGGTGGCGGATGGCGTGGGTGAGAAAGCGACGTCCGAGGCAATGGTGCTGGAGACGACCCTGAGGCTCCGGGCCAAAGGCAGCCCGCGGCCCGTGCCTGGGCGTCCCACTGGTCTGGAACTCGCCTACGGCGATGAGCCGGGCGAATTGAGCGGCCAGTGCGATAGCCAGCCCGGCATCGTCGACTTTTACGAGGTCCGGATCACCACCTCGGACCCCAACGGGGCCATTCCCGGCTGGCAGTATCGGGAGCCGAGCCGCAAAAGTTCGTTCGAGCTGACCGGGTTGCCCTCCGGCGAGATGGTGTGGATATCGATCCGCGCCTGCAATGCGCAGGGGAAGAGCCCGTGGAGTGACCCCGCGTGCAAGCGGGTGCCGTGAGGCGGGTCGCCCCACAGCTCTGCCCATCACGCCCCACCGGCCCCCAAACGATCGTTTCGGGTTTGCATCACCCGTCTCCGCCTCCTCGTCTGGAAGTGGATGGGAAAGGGTCGGTGCGGATTCACCGGTTGGTTGGGGAATTCCGGGTCCGAAATCCTGCCTGGAAACCCTGTTCCGTCGAAAGACGGCAGGGTTCGATCGGGAAACGGCCGCCAGGAATCCCGAGGCAGGCGCCTGGCGGCTGGAGAATCAGCCGATTTCGGCCTTGACCCCGATTCCGGGCGGTCGGTAAACTCTCGCTCGTTGCAGCGAATCGGCTCCGCCGCTCGCTGAACATCGCGACTGATCGCGATTTCGGATAATACACTGTTAGCCAAAGAATGAAGCTTGATCAGACACGGCGAGTGATTCACGAGGGCGTCGATCAAGCTGACCCTGTGACGGGACTTATCCAAGTTCTTGAAGCCGCCGTCGAACTGGTCGACATCCCAGACAACGATTTTGCATGGTCATCGTGGCAATCAGCTCACGACGCGAGGAGCGAGTTGGAGGGTTTGATCAATCGGATTAAGGGTGGCAACTTACCTGAGAGACTCGACGTTTCCGTTCTTTTTGCTCCAACTGGACCGCTTCAAGAGGTGAGCTTGAGCAGCGGATGGGCGGACTCATTTCTCAAGGTAGCCGAGCGCTTCGACAGCCTGGAGCGCAAGATATGGACCAAAGGCTAACAAGTCGCGCCACAGCAACCCCTACCAGCCGCTCAGTTTCGATGACTTCCCCTGAATACAACCCTAACCCCGTGATCGACGTGCGTCCCCACTGGTAGGGGTGCGTGCGCTCATCGTTCGCTCTGAAACATGACCTCCAAATTGATCGAAGAGCAACCAATGTCGCTGCGGGGTGGAATGATCTTCGGCGGGATTTGGAGCTTTGCTTCCGTGGGATGGATTGCGGGCCTTGCGTTAATCATTACTTGGATCAGGTCAGGATGGGACCATGCTCTCTTTTGGTTTGGCCTCGTCCTTCTTTCCGGTGCTGGATTGTTTGCGATTGCCTTGGTTTTCGCACTGGTATGCGAAGCGCTTAATCTGACGACGAAACGGAGCCGACGGGATTCACTCAATTATTTTAGTTGGGCATTCGCGTACAACCTCGTGGTCGGCAGTTTGGCTCTTCTGATTTCGATCACGTTCGGAAACCTTGATGCGAAAACGGAAATGAACCCCAATAGGAGCGAACACGGCGAGGGTGCCAAGGCTTCGCCTGCCACCTCTTAAACGTTCGGCCAACTACCTGCGTCATGGGCTTGGTTTCACTCATTTCTCGCTGGTTGGGGCATTCTTCGCAGGTTGTTGCCCCAGTGACCGGTGGTTCCGCCGCTCTCCACCACCGGCTTCCGTCGTCCCTCCGGGACGATCGCGCAGAGATTCCGCCGGAGTCCATCAACAACCGCCAAAAGGAGATCGCCGCCCATCGCCCATCGCATATCGACTTCTCCACCTTTTACTTTTTACTTTTTACCTCCGCCCCTCTCCTCAAGAACCCGCCGCATGCCGCCACAGCTCGGCAAACGCCCCGCCGCTTTGCAGCAGCTCCTCGGGCGCGCCTTGTTCGACGATCTGGCCATGGGCCATGACGAGGACGCGGTGGGCGTGGCGCAGGGTGCTGAGGCGGTGGGCCAGGACAAAACTGGTGCGCCCGGCCATGAGGGCGTGCATGGCTTTCTGGGTGCGGGCTTCGGTGAGGGGATCGATGGCGCTGGTGGCCTCGTCGAGGATGAGGATGCGGGGATCGGCGATGAGGGCGCGGGCGAAGCAGACGAGCTGACGCTGGCCGAGTGACAGGCCGCTGCCGCGCTCGCCGACTTCGGCATCGAGGCCGCGGGGGATGGACTCGATGGTGTCGAGGCAGTCGAGCCGGCGCAGGGCCTCGCGGACTTCGTCGCGGGTGGCGTGGGGTCGGACGACGCGGATATTGTCAAAGATGGTGCCGCCGAAGAGGTGATTCTGCTGGGGGACGATGCCGAGGTGCTGGTGCAGCCAGGCGCTGCTGAGGCGGCGGGTATCCACGCCGTCGAGCAGGACGGCACCGGTCTCGGGCAGGTAAAATTTGGCGATGAGCCCGGCGACGGTGCTTTTCCCGCTGCCGGTGGCGCCGACGATGGCGATGCACTGGCCGGGCTCGGCGGTGAAGCTGACGCCATGCAGCACGGGCCGGTCGGCCTGGTAGGAGAAGCGGACGTCGCGCAGCTCGACGCGGCCCTCCAGCCGGGCGGGCGACTCGGCGTCGGGGGCATCGGTCCAGTCGGGCGTGGTGTCGAGGACGGAGAAGACGCGTTCGGCCCCGGCCATGGCGGTGAGGGCTTCGTTGAACATGTTGCCCAGCACGGTGATGGGGCTGAAGAAGAGGCCGGCGAGGAAGAAGAACTGGATCATGCTGCCGAGCGGCATGGCCTCCTCGGGCTGGAGGACGTGGGCGCCACCGATGACGACGAGCAGGGCCATGAAGAGCTGGCCATTGAGCTCCAGCAGCGGCAGGAAGGTGCCGCTGGTGCGGGCGGCGACGTAGTTGTAGCGGGCGTGGTCCTCGACGAGGGCGCGGAAGAGGCCGGCATTGACACGCTCGCGGCTGAAGCTCTGGGTGACGCGGATGCCGCTGACGCTCTCGGCCATGGTGGCGGTGATGCGGCTGAAGCTGTCGCTCTGGCTGCGGTAGGCGGCGCTGAGGCGGGCGCGGAAGTAGCGATTGAGCCCCCAAATGACGGGGGCGATGCCGAGGACGACGAGGAAGAGCCGCCAGTCCTCGATGGCCATGAGCACGGCGCAGCCGGCCATCTGACCGATCTGGACGAGGGAGACGAAGAGGACATTCTGCACGCCGACGCGGACATTCTCGGCATCGCCGGTGAGGCGGCTGATGAGCCGGCCAACGGGATGGCGATTGAAGTAGCCCATGGTGAGGCCGAGCCAGTGGCGGAACATGGCGGCGCGCAGGTCGTGGATGACGGCTTCGCCGATCTCAAGGGCCCATTTGATGCGGTAGCGGAAGGTCCACTCGGTGAAAACGGCGAAGGCGATGAAGCCGGCGACCCACCAGGCGAGTTCGCGGAGATCGCCGCGGGCAATGGGGCCATTGATGGTGGCGCCGGCGGCCCAGGCGAGCACGGGGAGCTGGATGCCGCGGGCACCGACGGTGATGAAGAGGCCGATCATTTTCCCCCGGTAGGGCCGGGTGAAGCCGAAGAGGCGGCGGATGAGGGCAAAGGACAGGGGCGCCTGGCTGCGCTCCTCCTCCTCGCCGCGCTGGATGCGGAGGCGGTGGAGCACGTCCTGATCGACGATGCCGGCGACTTTGGGGCCGGACGCGGGTGCCGCCTGGGGGGAATCGGCTGGAGCCGGCCCGGAATCGGAAGTGGAGGGCTGGGATGGGCGCTTTTTCATGCGGCCACCTCCTCTCCATCAAGTCCGCGCTCGGCGAGGATGGCTTCGCGGTAATAGCCGGGCTGGGCGGCGAGTTCGGCATGGGTGCCGATGGCTTTGATCACACCGCGGTCGAGCACGAGGATGCGGTCGGCCCGCCGCACGGTGCTGAAGCGGTGGGCGACGATGAAGGTGGTGCGTCCGGCCATGACCTGGTCCATGGCACCGAGGATCTCCTGCTCGGTGCCGGCATCGACGGCAGCGGTGGGGTCGTCGAGGATGAGAATGGCGGGGTCGAGGAGGATGGCACGGGCGAGGGCGAGCCGCTGGCGCTGGCCGCCGGAGAGATTGGAGCCATTTTCATGGAGCAGGGTGTCGTAGCCCTTCGGTAGGGCCTCGATGAACTCGTGGGCGGACGCGAGCCGGGCGGCGCGCTCGATGGCCTCGCGGGTGGCGCCGGGATTGCCGAAGGAGATGTTGGCGGCGACGCTGGCGCTGAAGAGGAAGCTTTCCTGGAAGACGAGTCCGACCTGACGGCGCACGTCGTCGAGCCGCCAGTCGCGCAGGTCGCGGCCGTCGAGTCGGATGCGCCCGGCGTCAGGATCGTAAAAGCGCGGGATGAGCTGGATGAGGGCGGTCTTTCCAGCCCCGGTGGGACCGACGATGGCGATCTTCTCACCGGGCTGGACGGTGAAGGACACGTCGTGGAGCACGGTATCCTCGGGTTTGAAACGGAAGGAGACGGACTCGAAGATGACCTCGCCGCGGGCGCGCTCCAGCGGCGCGGCTCCGGGGCGGTCCTCGATCTCGGGCGCGGCGTCGAGGATTTCATAGACGCGGTCGGCACCGGTCAGGGTCTGCTGGAGGCTGTCGGCGATATTGCTGACGGCATTCACCTGGGCGGCCATCTGCTGGAGGATGCCGGCGAAGACGATGAGACCGGTGCCAATGGCGATGTCGCCGCGGATGGCGAGCCAGCCGCCGTAGCCGAGCAGGATGGCCATGCTGGCCTGGTTCATGAAGCTGACCAGCGGGTGGAGCACGGTGAGCTTGCGGAAGACATCCTGCTTCTGGTCGCGCACGGCGGCATTGGCCTCCAGAAAGCGGCGCTCGGCCCAGGGCTCGATGCCGAAGCTTTTCACCACGCCCATGCCGCGGGCCAGCTCCTCGAAGACGAGGACGAGCCGGTCCACCCGCAGCCGGCCGATCTCGTAGTCGCGCCGCAGCCAGCGGGCGAAGACGATGACGACGACCCACAGGATGGGCATGACGGACAGGCAGGCAAAGGCGAGGCCGGCGTGGATGCGGACGAGGCAGAGGAGGTAAAAGCCGGTGGCGAGCAGGACATTCACGCTCTGGATCGCCACGCCGTCGATGAAGAGCCGCACGGACTGGGTGTCGCCGGTGACGCGGTTGATCAGCGAGCCGGTGGCATTCGCGTCGAAAAAGCGGAAGCTCATCCGCTGCATTTTCGCGAAAATGGAGGAGCGAAGTTCCACCACGATCTGTCCCTGTCCGAGGCGGTTCAGGCTGGTGGCGGCGAAATAGGAGAGCAGCGAGCGCAGCACAGCCGCGCCGAAAATCCACCCGCCCAGCATCCAGAGCACCCGGGCCTGGCTCCAGTCCGCCGGCGGGTGCCAGCCGAAGGGAAAAGCCGCCGGAGCCGTGCCGGGCTGCACCCGCTCGCGCAGATAGTCGATGGCCACGCCGACACCGCCGAGGCCCGCCAGGCTCAGGCCGAGCAGGGCGGTCTGGAGCAGGACGAGCCACAGGCTGCGCGCCCAGTAGCGTCCCGTCAGACGCAGCAGCCGCCCCAGCAGGTAGCGCTGCCGGGCCGGAGAACCGGGCGGCGGCGGAGCAGGCGGAGGGGCTGGGGACGAGGGCACCGGCTACGATGCCACCGGTGCGCCGGGGATCAATGACGGGGCGCCTTGTATGACAGCAGCCTCCGAAGGTTGCGCCTCTGGCGAATCCGGCGACAATAGGCGCCACCATGGCAGCCGAAACCTCGCGCGACCCGCAATTTCAGAAAAAACACCGACCCAACCTGCGCCGCGAGGGCCGGGAGGCCGCGCTGCAGTTTCTGTTCAGCCACGATCTGAATCCCTCCCTGGCACCCGACACCCCGGAGGCAGAGGCTTTCTGGCAGCTCCGCACGGCCAAATCCCGGGTGCGCGACTTTGCCAACGAGCTCCTCCGCGGCCTGATGCCCCATCTGCCCGAGATCGATGAACTCATCGCCGCGACCTCGGAAAACTACGCCTTCAATCGCCTCGCCGCCGTGGACCGCAATCTCCTGCGGCTGGCCGTCTACGAGATGCTGCACCGGGACGACATCCCCCCCGCCGTCTCCATCAACGAAGCCATCGAAATCGCCAAGGACTTCGGCACGGAAGAATCCCCGAAGTTTGTGAACGGCGTCCTGGATCGGATCAGGAGGGATTTGAGTGGGAGGAAGTGAATACTAAAAAGTAAAAAGTATTAAGTAAAAAGTGAAAAGTCGCTTTCGAAGGAATCGGCTCGATTGAAGCAACTTAAAACTGAAAACTTACTACTAACTAAAGCCCCGACTTTCATCTCTCCACTTTTCACTTTTCACTTTTCACTTTTTACCTTTCACTTTTCACCAACCAAATGGGCTTATTCCAAAACATCCTCAACCGCTTCCGGGGCACCAGTGTCGATTGGGATGATCTCGAGGAGACTTTGGTCACGGGAGATTTGGGAATCCGGCTGGCGACGGAACTGATCAAGCGGCTGAAAGCGCGAAAGGGCCGGATCGATGCGGAGACGGTGGCGACGGCCTGCCGGGAGGAGATTCGCGACATTCTGGGCGAGATCCCTCCCCTGCCCCCTCGCCGGCCGGATGGAAAGCCGTGCGTCATCCTGATCGCCGGGGTCAATGGAGTCGGGAAGACGACCTCGGTGGCGAAACTGGCGAATCATCTGAAAGGCGGTGGCCATTCTGTGATGCTCGCGGCGGCGGATACCTTTCGCGCCGCGGCCATCGAGCAACTCGGTATCTGGGCGGACCGGCTCCAGATCCCACTGGTGAAGACCCAGTATCAGGGAGATCCCTCAGCCGTCTGTTTCGATGCCCACCAGAGCGCCATCAGCCAGGGTATCGATTACCTGCTTTGTGATACTGCCGGCCGGCTCCACACGCGTCACAACCTGATGGAAGAATTGAAAAAGGTGAACCGCACCCTCGCCAAGCAGGACGAATCGGCCCCGCACGAGCGTTGGATCGTCGTGGATGCCACCACAGGCTCCAATGCCCTCGCCCAGACGCGCGAGTTTCACGCCGCCCTGGGCCTGACCGGGGTGATCGTGACCAAACTCGACGGTTCCGGCAAGGGCGGCAGTGTCGTGGCCATCGCCCACGAACTCGGCATTCCCACGCGTTTCATCGGCACCGGCGAGGGCATCGGGGATTTGCAGCCCTTCGATCCTGCGACCTTCGTTGAGCGGGTGCTTTGAAGCCCTCCATCCGGCGCGGGACCGGGTGCATCCCGGCTGGCGCGAAAAAGTGAGACGGCGGGATTGCGGACGGGAGCGGAACCGGGCAGGATAGGCGCCAGATTGCCCGTATCCCTTTACCCGACTCAGTTTCTCATGAAATCGCTGCCCATTTCACTCCGCCCCTCCGCCTTCACCCTCGCGCTCTCGCTCGGATTTGCCGGCACGATCATCCGCGCCGAGGACTGGTCCGAATTCCGCGGTCCCGGCGGCCAGGGCCATTCCGCCGCCACAAATCTGCCGACGGAGTGGTCGAACCAGAAGAATGTGAAATGGGAAGCCAGCGTGCCGGGCACCGGCTGGGCCTCGCCGGTAGTCGTCAGCGGGCGCGTCTATCTCACCACCGCCGAGGAAAAAGGCTCCGACCTGTCGCTGCGGGCGCTGGCATTCGACGCCACCTCTGGCAAGCCGGTCTGGGACACCGAGGTGTTCCTGATCAAGGAAGTCACCAAGATCCACGGCAAGAACAGCCACGCCTCCCCCACCCCGATCTTTGCGGACGGGAAACTCTATGTCCATTTCGGCCATGATGGCACCGCCTGCGTCGATGCGACCTCCGGAGCCGTCGTGTGGAAACAGGAGTCCCTCCGCTACCCGCCCGTTCATGGCAACGGCGGCTCGCCCATCCTCGTCGGAGACAAGCTGATCTTCAGCTGCGACGCACAGAAGGATCCCTTCATCGTCGCCCTGAACAAGCAGACCGGCGAGGTCGCGTGGAAAACACCCCGCGGCGTCGAAACGAAGCGCCCCTTTTCTTTCGCCACCCCGCTGGCGATCGAGGTGAATGGCAAGACCCAGGTGATCAGCCCCGCCAGTGGCGCGGTGATCGCCTACGACCCGGAAAATGGGCAGGAGATCTGGCGCTGCGGTTACGGTGAAGGGTATTCAGTGGTGCCCCGGCCGGTTTACGCCCACGGGTTGGTCTATGTCTGCTCGGGCTTCAACACCGCAACACTCTACGCCATCCGCCCCGACGGCCAGGGCGACGTGACCAAGACCCACATCGCGTGGGAACACTCCAAGACCGTCCCGAAGGAGTCCTCCGTTCTCGTGGTCGACGACCTGCTCTATTTCAACGACGACAAGGGCGTCGCCAGCTGCCTCGACGCCAAGACCGGCGAGGTGATCTGGCAGGAGCGCCTCGCCGCCGGCGGCTACTCGGCGTCTCCGATCTACGCCGATGGCAAGATCTTTTTCCAAAACGAACTGGGCAAGGGCACCGTCATCAAACCGGGCCGGACTTTCGAGAAACTGGCAGAGAACGACATCGGCGAGCACGGTTTGGCCAGCTACGGGGTGACCGATGGGGCGCTCTTCATCCGCACCGACTCGAAGCTGTACCGGATCGGGGGCTGACCGCTCCTCCAGCCATCAGGCGCGGATGCGCCACCCGTTTTGGGCGAAAATGCGTCGGTTTTCGCCAAAAAACCGCGGATCGAGACAAGACCGCCCCCATTTCCGGGCTATGATGATTCCACGATCTTCGAATCATCATCCCCCGCACCGATGGCTTTCCCTGTCCGACTGATCCCCCTCGCCGCCGCCCTCACCGCGACCGCTCCGCTTTCCGCCCCGGCCGACGAAGCCGCCTCGCGGAAGTTTTTCGCCGAGGAAGTGCAGCCGATCCTGAAGGAGCACTGCTACCGCTGCCACGGCGAGGAGGAAAAGCTGAAAGGCAACTTCCGCCTCACCAGCCGCGAGGGTCTGCTCCACGGCGGCGATCTTGGGGCGGCCTTCGATGAAGCCAATCCGGCCGCCAGTCTGCTGCTGGAAAGCATCGCCTACACCAACGACGACCTCCAGATGCCGCCCAAGGCGAAGCTGTCGGACGCACAGATCGCCGTGCTGACCCGCTGGGTGGTCGAGCACGGCGCCACCTACGAGCCCTCGCTCGAGATCAAGGGCGCCCCCACCGAGAAGCGTTCCGGCTTTACCATTACCGAGCAGCAGCGCAACTGGTGGTCCTACCGGCCCATCCAGGGCACCCCACCGCCCGCCGTTGCTGATGCCGAATGGAAGAAAAACGGGATCGATGCCTTTATCCGTCAACGACTTGACGCCGCCGGCCTGACGCCAAATGCCCCCGCGGAGCCTGGAGCCCTGTGCCGCCGCGTTTACTACGATCTCATCGGCCTGCCACCGACCCTCGATGAAGTCCGCCGCTTCGAGACCGCCTGGGCCGCCCAACCCGAAGCCGCGTGGAATGCCCTCATCGAAGACCTGCTCTCCCGCCCGCAGTACGGCGAAAAATGGGCCCGTCACTGGCTCGATCTGGTCCGCTACGCCGAGAGCAACGGCTTCGAGCGGGACAATCCCAAGCCCCACATCTGGCGCTACCGGGACTATGTGATTGATGCTTTCAACCGCGACAAGCCCTACGACCGCTTCATCATCGAGCAGCTCGCCGGGGACGAAATCGCCGAACCGACCCGCGATTCCCTCGTCGCCACCGGCTTTCACCGGCTCATGCAGTGGGATGACGAGCCGGCCGACCGTCCCCAGCATGTTTATGACGTGCTGGCCGACAACGTGGCCATGACCAGCGAGACCTTCCTCGGCATGACGATGGGCTGCGCCCGCTGCCACGATCACAAGGTCGATCCCATCTCGATGAAGGACTACTACTCCTTCATGGCGTTCTTCCACGGCGTCACCCACTACGAGACGGGCGGCACGCTGGTTTCGTGGGCATCCCCGGAGGAGCGCACGGCTTTCGAAGCCGCCCGCGACCGCGATCTGGCGGAGTTGAAACGCAAAACCGACGCTCTGGAAGCCGAGATCGCCGCCCGGCTGGCCGCCACCGCCCCGCAGAGCCCATCCGGCGTTGCCAAGCCGCTCACCTTCATCGAGGACGCCCGGTCCGGCGGCACCGAATGGGAATACACCCTCACCGAACCGACACCCGACTGGAAGGATGTCGGGTTCCGTGACAAATCGTGGATGAAAGGCCGGAGCGGCTTCGGCACCCGTGGCACGCCCGGCTCCGAGGTCCGCACCGAGTGGAAAGGCAAGGACATCTGGATGCGGGCCACCTTCGGCCTCGATGCCCTGCCGAAATCCCTCGTCCTCGAGATCCATCACGACGAGGACGTGACCGTGTATCTCAACGGCCAGCTCATTCACGAGGCCAAAGGCTACCTGACCGACTACGAAATCGTCGAACTGCCCGCCTCCGCCCTCGACGCGCTCCAGACCGGGCGCAATGCCATCGCCGTTCACTGCCGCCAGACCGGGGGTGGCCAGTACATCGACCTCGCCCTGCGCACCGCCGCCGCCTCCGCTGGCGATGCCATCGACCTGACGACCCTGCTGCGCGGTCGCGGCAATGCCCGCCTCACCAAGTCGCTCGCCGACCACTTCGGCCGCGATGTGGTGAAGGAATGGAAGGATCTTCAGCGCCAGACCGAAGACCGGCGCCGCGCGCAGCCGGGCGAGTTGATCAATGCCGTCACCGAAGCCGGCCCCGAGGCACGGCCCCTCACCGTCCACCTCCGCGGCAGCGCCCACGCGCCCGGCGACCCGGTGGTGCCGGCCTTTCCCGCCATTCTGGCCGGTGGCAACGAGCCCCAACCCGCCACCTTCACCCCGGTCACCCGCGAAAGCCGCACCTCCTCCGGCCGCCGCCTCGCTCTGGCCCAGTGGATCGCCAGTCCCGACAATCCCCTCACCGCCCGCGTGATCATGAACCGCCTGTGGCAACACCACTTCGGCCGCGGCATCGCTCCGAGCAGCAACGACCTCGGCGGTCTCGGCGAGGCGCCCACCCATCCCGAACTCCTCGACTGGCTCGCGTCCGAACTGGTCCGCAATGGCTGGAGCCTGAAGGCCATGCACCGCCTCATCCTCACCAGCCAGACCTACCGGATGTCCTCGGCCCCCAACCCGGCCCACTTTGCCAAGGATCCGGAAAACAAGCTCTTCTGGCGGTACAACATGCGTCGCCTCACCGCCGAGGAAATGCGCGACTCCGTCCTCGCCATTTCCGGCAATCTCAATCCCGCTCCCGGCGGTCCCTGGGTATTCCCCCCGCTCCCGCCCGAGGTCGTCGCCACCGCTTCGCGCCCCCATGCCGTGTGGCCCGTTTCACCCAAGCCGGAGGACCACTTCCGCCGCTCGGTTTACATCCACGTGAAGCGCAGCCTGCGCCATCCCATGATGGCCGACTTCGACCAGGCCGACACTGACAGCCCCTGTGCCGTGCGCTTCGCCACCACCGTCCCGACCCAGGCCCTCTCAATGCTGAACTCCCAGTTCACCAACGAACAGGCCGCCGTCCTCGCCGCCCGGCTGCGCACCCAGAGCCCCGATGCCGCCGAGCAGGTCCGCGCCGGCCTGGCCCTCGTAATGCAGCGCCAGCCCACCGATGCCGAGATCCGCCACTGTCTCAACTTCATGGACAACATCCGCTCCCAGTCGGGATTGGATGACCAGGCTGCGCTGGAGCGGTTCGCGCTGCTGGCGCTGAATTTGAATGAGTTTGTATATCTAGACTAACAACCTTAGGGAAATCCGAATTTCGAAATCCGAAATCCGAAACAAATGCCAATGAAGGAATGGAAAATGATCCAAACGAATTCGAAGAAAATCGCTCATTCGACTTGGAAAGTCGCACGGAGCAGTTCGCCAGGGCAGTAAGAACCTGGATCAAAAGCCTTCCCCGAACGATTTCGAACGCTGAAGACATCAAACAACTGGTAAGAGCCTCGGGGTCCGTAGCCGCCAATTACATCGAAGCCAACGAAGCCCTCAGCAAGAAAGACTTTCTCATGAGAATCAAAATCTGCCGCAAGGAGGCGAAGGAATCGGGTCTGTTTCTCCGTCTGATCGATTGTGGCGGCCTGGCCGAATCTGAACTGGAGCGAACCCGCCTCGATGACGAAGCCAATCAATTGATGAAAATTTTTGGAGCGATTCTTCGACGCTCTTCACCCAATCTCTGACCGTCTTTTGCAACCCATTCTTCCATTAGAAAACCTGTTTTAGACATTCCGCCTTTTTGAATTCGAATTTGTTTCGGATTTCGAACTTCGGATTTCGAATTTATTCCCATTGCCACCCCCATGAAGCCTACCTCATCATCCTCCTCCACCTTCTGCCGTCGCTTCGAGCGGCGTGAATTCCTCCACACGGTCGCCGGCGGCTTTCCGGCGCTCGCGTTGACCGCCTTGCTGGGCAAGGACGGCTTTTTCGGCCAGGCCCACGGCGCCACCGGGGCCGGGGCGGTCAATCCGCTGGCGCCGCGCTCGCCGATGGGACCGGCCAAAGCCAAGAATGTCATCTTCCTGTTCATGTACGGGGGGCCGAGCCACATCGACACCTTCGACTACAAGCCGTCGATGTATGGCATGGACGGCAAGACCATCCAGGTGAAAACCTTCGGCCGCGGTGGCAAACGCAACGAGGGCCGCATCGTCGAGCCGAAATGGAAGTTCAAGCAATACGGCCAGTGCGGCAAATACGTCTCCGACCTCTTCCCCCATGTCGGCGGCTGCGTCGATGACATCGCCTTCCTCCACTCCATGACCGCCGACTCGCCCATCCACGGGTCGGCACTGCTCATGATGAACTGCGGCTCGGTCATCAGCGGCAAGCCCTCTCTGGGCTCGTGGGTCAACTACGGCCTCGGCAGCGTGAACGAGAACCTCCCCGGCTATGTCGTCATGCTCGACCAGAGCGGCGGCCCCATCTCCGGAGCCAAGAACTGGACCAGCGGCTTCATGCCGGCCAGCTATCAGGGCACCGTCTTCCGCTCCCAGGGCGATCCCATCCTGAACCTGAAGAATGTGAAAGGCATGGGCCTGGAGGAGCAGCGCCTGCTCATCGATTCACTGAACCACCTCAACCAGGGTCACCTCGATGCCCGCATCGACAACACCAATCTCGCGGCGCGCATCTCCAGTTACGAGCTCGCCTACAAGATGCAGACCACCGCGCCCGAGGCCATCGATCTGGACTCCGAGGACGAGGAGACGAAAAAGCTCTACGGCATCGACTCGCCCCAGACCCAGGATTTCGGCCGCAAGTGCCTGCTGGCCCGCCGGCTCGTCGAGCGCGGGGTGCGGTTCATCCAGATCTATTCCGGCGGCGCCCACAATGACGACAACTGGGACGCCCACGGCGATCTGGAAAAGAATCACAACCTCCACGCCGGCCAGACCGACAAGCCCATCGCCGGCCTGATCAAGGATCTGAAACGCCGCGGAATGCTCGACGACACCCTCATCGTGTGGGGCGGCGAGTTCGGTCGTCAGCCCACCGCCGAGTATGCCGAAGGCACCGGCCGCGACCACAACAGCTACGGCTTTACCATGTGGATGGCCGGCGGCGGCGTAAAAGGCGGCGTCAGCGTCGGCCAGACCGACGAACTCGGGGCCGCCGCGGTCGAGGACCGCTTCCACGTGAAGCACCTCCACGCCACCGTCCTGACCCTGCTCGGACTCGACCCGAACACCCTGAGCTTCTTTCACGGCGGCCTCGACGAGCGCCTCGTCGGCATCCAGGAAGTCGAGCCCATCCGCCAGATCATCTCCTGACTTTCCCCCTCACCTAACCTCACCTCCCACTCCCATGCCCCTCTGTCGTCACCTTCTATCCCTGCTGATCACGGGGCTCGCCACCGTCGCCATCGCGGCCGACGAAGCCCGTCCCGGGCGCCTCGTCATCGGAGCCGAAGCCGGCAAAGGCGTCGCCATCGTCGATCCCGGCGACGGCAACAAAGTCCTCTGGCAGCGCAAGATCGGCAATGTCCACGACCTGCACCTCCTCCCGAACGGCAACCTCCTCACCCAGGACGGCTGGCCGCGGATCGTCGAGTTTGCCCTGCCCTCCGGCGAGATCGTTTGGGAATACGATGCCATGAAGCAGAATCGCACCGACGGCAAGAAGGTCGAGATCCACGCCTTTCAGCGCTTTCCCGACGGGCTCACGATGATTTCCGAGTCCGGCAGCAGCCGCCTGCTGGAGGTGAAAGCCGACGGCTCCGTCGCGCGCACGTTCCCCTGGCAGGTCTCCCAGTCCCGCACCCACTCCGACACCCGGCTGGTGCGCCGTCTGCCGAACGGCCACACCCTCGCCGCCCACGAAGGCGATGAAACGGTGAAGGAATACGACGCCGACGGCAAAGTCGTCTGGGAATACCGGGTGCCCCTGTTCGACCGCCAACCGGCCGGCGGTCACGGTCCCGAGGCTTGGGGAGGCAAGTGTTTCGCCGCCATCCGGCTGAAAAATGGCAACACCCTCATCGCCACCGGCAACGGACACAGCGTCATCGAAGTGACCCCGGCCAAAGAGATCGTCTGGCACCTCGCCCAAAAAGACCTGCCCGGCATCACCCTCGCCTGGGTCACCACGGTGGAAGAATTGCCCAATGGCAACCTCCTCATCGGCAACTGCCACGCCGGACCGGAGAATCCCCAGATCATCGAAGTCACGAGGGACAAACAAGTCGTCTGGCGCTTTCACGATTTCCAGACCTTCGGCAACAGCCTCGCCAACACCCTGGTCCTCGATGGCAAGGCAGCCGCAGACCTGAGAGCCCGGCTCGCCCCGACCGGTCGCTGAGACCGGTGGCTTCGGGTTTTCGATCAGACCCTGTTTGATCGGCGATCAGACCCTCTTTCATCGGAGGCGCCGATCGGTATTGCGTCCGGCGGGCGATCCGGCTAGCCTGATCGTCACCACCCACCCAGAGCCCGCCTCCGCCCCCCTCCTCCGATCGGTCATGAATGCCGGAAATCCCCCCCTCATCGCCTCACCGGCAACCGATCACTGGGGCGATCGCCTGTCCCGGTTCAATGGCTTCATGCGGAGACAGCCGACCTGGGTCCTGTTCCTGCCCTTGATGGCAGCGGTGGGGCTGGTGGGCTGGATGGATTTCCAAACCGGTTGGGAACTCAGCCTGTTCATTTTCTATGCCATCCCGATCCTGTTCGCCGTCTGGTGGTCGGGGACATCGGCCGGTGTCGCCACGGCACTGATCTGTGGTCTCACCTGGTGGCTGGCCAACGAGCCGACCCATCCCTACAAGACCCAGTTGGGCTATTTCTGGGCGATGTTGAGCCGGTTGTTCTACTTCTTCATGGTCGTGGTGGCCGTGGTCGCCGCCCGTCGTCGGCAGGATACGGACGCGGCGCGGATCAAAATGCTGGAGGAGCACCACCAACTCGAGCAGGACATCGTCGCGGTCAGCGACTTCGAGCAGCAGCGCATCGGCCAGGATCTTCACGACGGCCTCTGCCAGATGCTTGCCGCGATCGGTTGCGCCACCCGGATTCTGGCGGACGACCTCAAGGCCCGCGGCCTGCCCGAGGCGGAGGATGCCCATCTGATCGAGGAAAACATCCAGCGGACCGTGCTGGAGGCCCGGAATCTCGCCCGCGGCATCTTCCCGGTGCATGTCGACCGGGACGGACTGGCCACCGCCCTGGCGGACCTCGCCCGCTTCACCAGCCGCATGACGGGTGTGGCAATCGAGTTTCATGAGTCGGTCGATGTCGGCATCAATGATCCGGCCATTGCGATGAATCTCTATCGCATCGCCCAGGAAGCGGTGTCCAACGCGGTCCGACACGGGCAGGCCAGCCGGATCGAAATTTCGCTGGCGAAGGACGACGATTTTCTGGTCCTCTCGATCCAGGACAATGGGCGAGGCTTTGTCACCCGCATCGAGAACGGCGCGAAGGGCATGGGGCTGCGGGTGATGCGATACCGCGCCCGCTGTGTGTCGGGCGAACTGCAACTCTCGAACCCACCGGGAAAAGGTGTATTAGTGAGTTGCAAGATGCCCCTGAGTCAGTGTAATAAAGAGCATGCATCCCGGAACTGACGTGGCGATAGAAACACCGTGCCGAGTCTTGCTTTTGGAGGACCACCCCATGTTTCGCGACTACTTGTCGCAGATCATCACACGGGAGTTGGGCATGGTGGTGTGCGGCGAGGCGGACAATATCCGCGATGGCATTCAGATCGCCGAGGAAGCCCGGCCGGATATCGCGATCGTCGACATCACGCTCAAAGGCTCCAGCGGGCTGGAGTTCATCAAGGACATCCGCTCCCGCGGTCTGGACATCAAGGTGCTGGTCCTTTCGATGCATGAGGAGGATCTCTACGCAGAACGCGCCCTCAAGGCCGGTGCGATGGGTTACATCACCAAAAATGAAGCCTCGACCGAAGTGGTCGAGGCGATCCGCTGTGTGATGAAGGGCGAGGTGTATGCCTCGCGCAAGCTGACTTCCAAGCTACTCAACCGTATCACGAAAAAGGGATCGAGTCCGCCCCTGAGCGGCGTGGAATCTCTGGCTGACCGGGAACTGGAGGTGTTTCAATGGGTGGGACGCGGAAAAACATCCCGCGAGATCTCGGCTCTGCTCGGCCTGGGCGAGTCGACGGTGGAGACCTATCGCTCCCGCATCAAGGAAAAGCTCCACCTGCGGAGTGCGGCGGAGCTTTACCTCCGAGCCGGCCAGTGGGTGCGGGATCACGGTGGCTGAGGAGGGCTCCGCGCCTTCGCTGGCCGGAAGCCGCTACCATTTCACGGCATTCCGATAGAAATCGGGCTTCCACACCCATCGATCTGATCGGATCATCTCGAGAGCTTCGCCCAAGGGGATGCCGTCGGCGGCACGGGCGTCAATCCGGTCCCGGTGAGCCCGCCAAAGCTCGGCTTCAGGCGGCTTCGGCCCCATCTGTCTCCGATAGGGCACCCCCTGTCCCACCAGCATGATCAGGTAGCCTTCCCAGCCGAATGGGTCACCCCAGCCCATCGATTCCGCCGCCCACATCCGCGAGGGGCCGCATTCCTGGTAGTAATCGACGATCTCCTCAGCGCCCGCGAGGTCGGTCTGCTCCTGGCACGTTCGCCAGAACTCGTTGTCGATGCGATCGTTGAACTTGTAATGGAGCGCCAAAAAGCGCCGAATCGCCCGCCAGGTCCGGGCGGTGTAACGGTTGTAATAGTGACGCGTCTTCTCACCCGGCTGGAGATCCGCATCGGCCAGCGCCTGGATCAGCCGGACGGTGTGATCGCAGATCACCGACAAACTGGTGGCCTCCAGAGGTTCGACAAAGCCGCTGGCATTGCCCATGGCAACGACATTCCCCACCCAATTGCTGCGATAGGCTCCCGAATCAAAGTGAACCACGCGCGTGTCGGAAACCTTCGGATTCTTGCTCCGGAACTCGCGCTCGGCTTCGTCATCGGACAGAAAGTCAGACGAATAGACATACCCGCGATTGATCATCGGCTCATGCTCGATCTGCCAGGCCCAGCCGCAGGCCATCGTCTCCGCCGTGGTGTAGGGCAGGATGGGCTCGTCCTCCCGCTCCCAACCACCCAGCACAGCCCGGTCACAGAACAGGCTGGATCGGAACGAATCGAAGGGGGTGCCCAGGGCTTTGCCCATGAGTTCGGACCGGAATCCGGAGCAGTCGACAAAGAGACCGGCACGCTCGACCGCACCCGAAGCCAGCCTCAGAGCGCTCACGCCCCCGGCCCCGGTCTCGACGTCCACCACTTCGTCGTCGATCGTCACGACGCCGACCTCGGCGGCGGCGCGCTCCAGATACTCGACGAAATGGGCATTCTCGATATGATAAGCTGAAGCAGTGGTGACAAGGGGGCCGCCATCGGGCTGTCTCTCGAAGGCATTCCCGGCCGCCATCAGGGCTCCGATGATGTCGCCGTGGGAGAAATCGTCGAAGGCGTAGAACCCGTTCAGCCTTGGCAAATCGGCGAGCCGGCCGTCGAGTTGATTGGTGAAGCTGTAGAAAAAGCGCTCCCGCTGACCCCATAGAAAGCGGATTCCCAGCTTGTAGGTGGGCCGGGCGAGCCGGTGGAACGGGGCGGGATCGAGGCCGAGATAGCCGTGGAGAAAGATCGGCACGGTGAAGGTGGTCCCCTCTCCCACCCCGATGATGGGGATGCTTTTCGAGTGAATGACCCGGACTTCCAACTCGGGGAGCCGGATTTTCAGGGCCAGTGCTGACAGGTAACCGGCGCTGCCGCCACCGAGTACGACGACTTTCTGGATGCGGGAGTCGTCACCGCTTGGGGTGTCCGATGCCGCCGGATCCGGCGCCTGTACTTTCTGACTGCCTGCTGTCTCGCCCATTGCCGACAGCTAAGTATCGCCCGGCGAGCCTGTAAACCGCGGATACCCCGAATCGATCCGGGGCAATCTCGCCGACATCCGACCATTCATGTAGCGGATGGCGCCACATGACAAGTCCTTTGCCCGAATCATCTCGGCTGTGTCACGATGACCCCATGCCCGCAACGCCAACGAAGCCTTTCATGCTCCCGGTGATTGATCTCCCCGGCCCTGACAATCCCCCTCAGAACGGGCTTCCACAGACCCTAAGGGCATCCGGCCCGACTGTCGAGCCGTCAATGCCGCCCGCGGAAACGGTGGCGTCCTAACTTTTCAATCTGTTTCTCATTTTTCCGTCCCCCCACCCCTCCCCTCATGGCCACCAAAACATTCTTCGACCGGTTGCTCCGCAAGCCGAACGATTTGTCTTCATCCCTCTCGCCGGTCAATGCGGCTCGGACGGAGATCGAATCCCTCGAGCCCCGTATTCTGTTCTCAGGTGCCCCGGTCGAGGCGCCGGCGGCCCCGGAAGACGCTCCAGCCGACTCAGCCGTGTCCGCGGAATCTCAGGAAGCCATGGAAGCCTCCGTGGCCGCAGCTGCGGCATCGGCCGACGCCACCAAGGCTCTCGCGGATGAGGCATCGGCCACGCCACCAGGTGATTGGCCGGTAACGCTGGCGGCACCGAACGAAGCGGCGGCCTCTCTGAATGCTGAAGCCCTGAGCCAGATGGCTGAGGCAGCCCGGCAACGGTGGATCGAGTCCGGGCTGTCCGCAGAGCAGGTCGCGGCGCTGGATGGGATCGTCTATCAGGTGGCGGACCTGCCCGGATTCGTCATGGCTGAATTCGATGCGGCAGCCCACACCATCACCCTCGATGCCGACGCCTCGGGAATCGGCTGGTTCATCGACTCCACTCCCGGCACCGACGAGGAATTCGGCACCGACCCGTCGGGAACCGCCGTCCAGGCCCGCGACCGGATCGATCTGCTCAGCGTCCTGCTACATGAGCAGGGTCATGTCATTGGCTTGCCCGATTCGCTGGACTTTTCCCAAACGGGCGACGTGATGTTCCAGAGTCCGCTGGCCGGTCAGCGGCGCCTGCCGACTCCCGGCCAGGCGGAAGGCGGCATCCCGGGTGATTTGGATGGCATCCACCGGGCCACAGTGGTGGTCTCGACCCAGGCGGATGCGGTCAACGGAACGACGTCGTCGATCGTCAATCTGATTGGCAACTCGGGCGGGGACGGCATCTCCCTGCGCGAGGCCATCATCGCCGCCAACAATACGGCGGGCGACGATCTGATCCAACTGGCCGCTGGCACCTACAGTCTATCCCTGGCCGGTGTAAATGAGGAACTGGCCGCCACCGGCGACCTCGACATCCGGGCGAATGGCTCGGTGACCATCACGGGTCTCGGAAAAGGCATTACCGTGATCGACGCCGCCCAGATCGATCGGGTATTCGACATCATCGACGGAGCCACCCTGATTCTCGAGAACCTGACCGTCACCGGTGGCGCGCTCAACTACAGTCACGGCGCCGGCTTCTACGCCCGCTACGGCAGCACGGTGCTGCTGACGGATGTCGAGATCCGGGACAATGTGGTGCAGTCCACCGGCTCGGGCGATCGTCACGGCGGCGGTTTCTGGTCGAACAGCGCCACCATCACCGGCACAGGCGTCGATCTGACCAACAACCGGGCGGAGCGCAATGGTGGCACCAACAACAACGTGGGCGGCGGCGGCTGGATCAGCGGCGACTCCATGATTTCCCTCACCGATGTCACCGTGACGGGCAATGTGGCGCGGGAGGGCGGCGGCTTTTATGTCAGCGCCGGCAACTTCGGCGGCAGCCGGATCAACCTGACCAATGCCACGATCGAGAACAACACCGCCGTGGTGCGGGGCGGTGGATTCGACAATGCCGGCATCGACGGCGTCGTCACCATCGACGGCGGCTCGGTGTCGCAGAATGTGGCGCAGTTCGAACACGGCGGCGGCATTTACAACTATGGCACGGTCCACCTGAGCGGAGTGATGCTGGTCGGCAACGAGGCCCAAGATCTCGACACGGGCGATGGCAAACGGGACGACAGCGTGGGCGGAGGCTTCTACAACAATACTGGTATCGTGGTAATGACGGGCGGTGCCCTCACCGGGAACACCGTCTATGGCTCGGGAGGCGGCTTCTACAACCGGGTCGGATCGGTCACCCTGATCGGCACAGGCTCGGACCCGATCGAGATCGCCAATAACAAGGCCGGCGCTCACGACGGGCTCGGCGACAGCCGCAATGGCGGTGGATTCTACAACACGGAGACGGGAACGGTGAATCTGACCCATGTGGTATTCACCGGCAATCACGTCCGGTTCGCGACGGCGGGCAATTCAGCAACGGTCACGGGTGTTGGCGCCGGCTTTTTCAATACCGGTGAATCGACCGTCAATCTCGATCAGGTGGACATCAGCCAGCACATCGCCGCAGAGGGCGGCGCGTTCTATCAGGACGGTGTGAAGTCCATGGTCGTGGGTTCCAGCGTGACCCTCGATCAGAATGTCGCGAGGACCCGTGGCGGCGCCTTCCGCAATGCCACGACCGGAGGGGTGGTCCAGTTGACGGACAGTTCGATCACCGGCAACACCGTTCAAAACGAGCACGGAGGCGGATTTTACACCAACGGGACGGTGATTCTCACCAACACCCGCGTCGAGAACAACCAGGCCCTCGATCTGGATGCCGGCGGCGTGAACCTGAACAACAACAGTGCCACCCCCTCGGCGGGCCCGGTGCAGCGCGACAGCTACGGCGGAGGTTTCTACAACACGGGCGGCAAGGTGGAAATGACCGGCGGCACGGTGTCGAACAACCAGACTTACGGTCACGGTGGCGGCTTTTTCACCGCTGGCGGTCTGATCAACCTCGACGGCACGACCATCGAAGCGAACAGCGTCCTCCGCGACCCCGACCTGCTGAACTCCGGCAGCCACAACATGGCCGGCGGCGGATTCTACTCGGGCGGCGATGGAATCGTGATGCTGGCGAATGTCAGAATCCTCAACAACATCCTGCCCTCCGACAGCGATGGCAACACGCGGGGCGCGGGCGGCGGATTCTTCAATGCCGACGGCTCCACCGTCGACATCACGGGAGCGAGCGTGATCTCCGGAAACCGGGCCGAGGACGGCGGCGGCTTCTACAATACGTCCACTGGAAGCATCGTCCGGATGACCGGCACGACGGGCACCCCAGTGATCGTCACGGACAACACGGCGAGAGTCCGCGGCGGCGCCTTCCGGACCACAGGTGACACGGAAATCCATCTGGAGCATGTGGAAATCACCCACAATGACGCCGAGACCCAGCGGGGCGGCGGCTTTTACGCCGATGGAGCCTTCCTGGTTGGCTCCCATGTGAAAATCAACAACAACATCGCAGGTAGCGCCGGACGCACCGGCGACGAACAGGGCGGTGGTTTTTGGCTGGACACCTACAGCAAAGTGGAACTGACCGACTCGGAGATCAATGGGAACCACACCGAAGTGAATGGCGGCGGCTTTTTCAGCCAGCATGGCTCGGTGACACTGACCCGGACCGAGGTGAACAGCAATACAGCCGTCAACAGCGGAGGCGGCGCCTTTATCGAAGCCGATGCACGCCTGTTCCTCAACGACAGTTCGATCGACAACAACGTGGCACGAGACCATGGAGGCGGTATCTGGGCCAGCGGCGATGCGGATATCTCTGCCACGCGGACCCGTATCGACGGGAACATCACCGGCTATGAACTCGACGGAGTCACCCGCCGCGCCGCCGATCTGCGAGGCGGTGGGTTCAACGTCCGCGACCGGGTCCGCATGACGCTGACCGACTCCACCGTGGACGGCAATGCGGCGGCCATGTACGGCGGAGCCGGCTACGTGGGAGGCGAAAGCCAGGTCACGATCATCCGCTCGACCATGGCGGACAATATTGGCGGACATCATGGCGGCGCCTTCTTCGTCGAAAGCAGCGGCCGCCTCGAACTGGAGAACTCGACCCTGAGCGGCAACTACGCGGGGTTTCGAATCGATTCGGGCGGAGGCACCCCGATTTATGTGCAGGAATCGGTGGGCGGGGCGATCTGGACATCGGGCGGAGCCACGGTCACGAAACTCAATCACGTCACGATCACCAACAACTTCGCCACCCGCACCGATGGTGCCGGCATTCACCGCAGCAGCGGCTCGATCTTCATCGAGAACAGCATCATCTTTGGCAACATCGGCAATGCCGAGGGGGCACCGACCGGCACCACCGACACGCTGAACGCGATGACGCTGATCGGCGCCAACATCATCGGTGTCCATGGCGGCTCGGGCCTCATAGGCAATGTCACCACCCGCCTCACCACCGATCCCGGACTGGCCGCACTGGCGGACAACGGTGGCTTTGGGAGAACCCATGCCATCGGCTCGGGCAGTTCCGCCGCCGAAGCCGCGCTCGGCTCGCGGGTGGCCGGCGACCAGAGAGGCGAAGGGCGGCAGCCCTCAGGCATGGGAACCGTTCCCGCTCCAGTCAATGCCACGGGCGCCGATCTGCTCAGCGATCCGGCTTTCACCCTCACGGATCCAGACCGCAACCCCACCGTCACCGGCACTTCACTGAATTTCCCGGCCGGAGGAGCCGACAACGAAACGCTCTTCTCCTACCGAATTGTCGCCCCGGGCGAAGTGCAGCCGGACCAACCGGTGGTGGTCACGGTCGATTTCGATTTTACGAAGATCACGGTTGACCACGATGTTGTCTTTCTCCTGTCCGACGGGACGAACACCGTGTCGCTGAGCATGAATGACAACAACGGGGGCGAGATCTTTTTTGGCCCGCTCATCGTGTCCGGCGGCGAGCCCGCCATCGGCGTCGCGGCCACGGTCCGGCTCGCCTATACCCTGAGCGCCCTTGGCACCAGTGCCACCGTCACGCGCGGCACGGGCCAGACGGGCAGCGGATCTTCGGCGACAGTGCTGAATGTTCTGGGCGGCCTGACCTTCTCGGTCCGGCTGGGCAACGCTGGCGAGCGAACCCAACTCGACGGGCTCGCCATCACGGTCGATTCCGCTGTCGCCGTGGCTCAAGGCGGCGATCTGGGTGCCTACGAAGTCGACGCGACCGCCACGACCCTGACCCTCGATGAGCTGACCGTGCCGGAAAACATCATCGGCGACCGGGCCTTCCAGGTTCGGGCCGTGGCGGCATCGGGCGGAGCGGGTCCGCTGGTCTATCAATGGACCCTGCGGGATGAAGCCGGCTCGGTGATCGCCACCGCCACCGGCGATGAGACCAGCCTAACGGCCTCCCTGCCCGGCGACAATCCGGTGCAGCGCGCCTCCCTGACGTTGACCGTGACGGATACCGCGACCGGACAGTCGGTCACGCAGACCCGCGAAACGATGCTGGTGCAGGCGGATGCCGCCCCTGTCGCAGGCAGCGTCGGCTCGCTGATCGTCGACACCGGAACCGATGTGGTGGACGGCACCGTGACATCGGTCGCCAACCTGCTGGCCAATCGGGGCGCGGACGGGCGCATTTCCCTCCGAGAAGCCGTGCTTGCCGCAAATGCCGACACCACCAACGGCTCGGTGTTGATCACCATCGACCCGACGGTCACCACGATTACCCTGACCATCGCTCCGACGGCCAATGAAAATGCGTCTGCAAATGGCGACATCGACTTCACCCGCACCCGCGGCGCCATTTTCCTGAAAGGCAACGGGCTCGGCGTCACCACCATCCATGGGGGCGGCATCGACCGCGTCCTCGACATCCTCACCAATGCCGAAGTCTATCTGCAGGATCTCAAGATCACCGGCGGCGTGACGACCGCGGCCGGCGGCGCCGACCACGGAGCCGGTTTCCGCAATGTCGGCGGCACGGTGGTCCTCCAGAATGTCGATCTCGCCGGCAACGACTCCACCCGGACCAGCGACAACGTCGGCGGGGGCTTCTATTCCACCCGCAGCGGCACACTCGCCGGCCGGGTCATCATGACCGGCGGCTTCATTCGGGACAATTTTGCCGACAGTCACGGAGGTGGCTTCTATGTGGACGACCCGAACAATGCCGAGGCGCTCATCTACCTGAAGGACGTCGTCATCTCGGGCAACATCGCCTCCAACGCGGCCGACCGGACTGACCGGGACGGCGGCGGCTTCTACTTCACAGGTTCCCGGAACCGTCTGGAGATGGAATCCGTCATCATCGAAAACAACTCGGCCAAGGATGACGGTGGAGGCTTTTACTGGGCCAACCGCTATGGCTCGGCGCTCTTTGACGATGTGATCCTCCGGGGAAACACCACCAACAATACCGCCGCCGGCACCCAGGACAGCGACGGCGCCGGCTTCGGCCTCACCGGCACGGGCAACACCATCGTTTTCACCGACAGCCACATCGGGGAAATCGGGGCCGGGAATGTCTCCGAAAACGACGCCGGTGGATTCAAGTTGGAGGGCAAATGGAACCTCGTGAACCTGATCGACACGGCCATCGAGGGGAATTCCACCCTGAACGGCACGGGTGGCGGTTTCTGGAACACCAGCCGCTTCGAGACGGTCACCATAAGCGGCGACAGCCGGATCGCATCGAACGTGGTGGCACACAATCACGGAGGCGGCTTTCGCAATGAAGGCGTCGTCAACATCATCGGCACCTCCCTGAATCCCATTGAGATCGTGGACAATCTCGCAGGCCTCGGCGCCACCGGGAACAACGACCGGTTGGGCGGTGGATTTTTCAATACCAACAACGGCACCGTCACGCTGACCGACGTGATCCTCACCGGAAACGTGGCCTATTCGCGCGGCGGCGGCTTCCTGAACAACGGCGGTGCCAGGACGATCATCAACGCCTCCGACGCAGGTACTTTCCGCTCACTGATCGCGAACAATTCGGTCACCTCGAACGAGGACGATGTCGCCAATCAGAGTTGGCGCTTATGGGGTGTGGGCGGGGGCTTTTACAATGAATCGGCCGGCAGTCTCGTCGACATTTCGGACACGATCATCACGGCCAATCTGGCCGTCGATCACGCTGCAGGCTTCTTCACCCAGAGCAATTATAGCCAGGTGAACCTGACCCGCGTCGACATCACCGAGCATGAGACTCCGGATGCGGGAGCCGGCATCTACAATGCCTCCACCCATTCGGCGATTCATCTGGACACGGTCCTTCTGGATCGCAACGTCTCGACCACCAATCACGGCGGCGCCATCCGCAACCAGGGGATCATCACCGGGCGGAACGCCACTTTCACCCGCAACGCGGCGGGTCTCAATCTCGCCGGGGCTGGCACCAGCACGGCCGATCTTGTCGGAGGAGCGATCTACAACTCCAGCGCATCGATCTCCCTGATCGATTCCGTCTTCGACGACAACTACGCCCGTGGGCGCGGCGGCGCCATCTACACGGACGGCGGCAGCACCATCGACATCAGTTCCTCGGACCCCGGCAATCTCCGCTCCCGCTTCTCCGGTAACTGGGTGGACAGCAACAGCCGGGATGGCGGCGCCCTCTATATTTCAAGCACCGGAAATCTGGTCCGCCTGACCGGAGTGGATCTCATCAACAACATCGCCGGACGACATGGCGGTGGATTTTACCTCCAAAGCGACGGCGCCCGGGTCGAACTCGCCGATGTCCTCATTGATGGCAATGTCGCCGCCAATGTCCTCGGCGTGAGTGGCCAGGGCGGAGGCTTCCACAATGCTTCGGCTTTCAGCACCGTGACCATGGATCGGGTCACCATCAGCAACAATGTCTCCCGAGACCTCTATGCCGGCGGATTCCACAATCGCGGTCGGGTCTTCGGAACGGATGTCGTGATCTCGGCCAACGTCGCCGGACAGACAGATCGGATTGCCAACAATGACCGGAACCTGGTGGGCGGGGGCTTCCGCTCCGTTGGCAGCGAGTCGATCACCGATCTCACCCGCGTGGTCATCGCCGACAACACCTCCCACGGCCGGGGCGGCGGCTTTTACAGCGATTCCAGCGCCATTGTAAGACTGACCGACTTCGTCATTCGCGGAAACTCGACCGACCAGGGCACCAACGAGTCGCAGGGACGCGGGGCCGGCTTCTGGAACAGCAGCAACGCCGATGTCACCCTGAACCGGGGCGAAATCTCGGACAACGAGTCCTTCGGACACGGCGCCGGCTTCTATCAGCAGGATGCCGGATCGAGTGTCTCCCTGACGAACGTCACCATCAGCGGCAACCGGGCCGGGGTGGACCAAAACGGCAGCGTCTCACACGACACCGTCGGCGGGGGCTTCTGGGCCATCAGCAGCACCACCAAAGTCGACCTGAATCACGTCACCATCACCAACAACCGGGTCAACCGGAACGGCGCCGACGCCGGAGCCGGCTTCCGCGTCGACAATGGCGGCAATCTGGTCACCATGCGGGACAGCATCGTTTTCGGGAATTTCCGCCAGGCCGACACCGCTTCGCCGATTGCCGACGATGTGGATAATCGCACGACTACAAACGTCGATTTTCAACTCTCCGGCACCAACATCATCGGCGTCCGGACCGGCAATGCCATCGGTGGCACCGCCACCGCGCTGCTGACGGGCGATCCCCTGCTCCAGCCACTCGCTGATCTCGTGGGCACGCCCCTGCCCGGTGGCTTTGTGATGCGCGGCCATTTGCTCGCTGCTGCCAGCCCGGCCATCGACGCCGCGACCAGCTCCACCATCACGACCGACCAGCGCGGCGCTTCCCGCCCAAATGCCGCCGCTGAGGATCTCGGCGCGGTGGAAATGTCCCAGGCGGCCTGGTCCATCACCGGCGACACCTCGGTCAATGAGGGCCAGAGCGCCCAATACACGATCAGCCTCGACGGCTTGCTGGCTTCAGGGGAAACAGCCCACGTCGATCTCTCCCTCACCGACATCGGTTCTTCGCCGACGGATCGCTCCGATTTCTTCGCCGCCATCGCCGCAGCCATCGCCGGGCGGACCGATCTCGCGCTGGCGGGCTCCACCCTGACATTCACCGGCACCGGCGCGCCCATGGCCGATGTCGACTTCTCGATCGCCACCGTGGACGATGCCTTGGTCGAAGTTAGTGAGTCCTACGTCATCGCCCTGACCAATCCCGGCAGCACCAATGGCGCATTCGTCTCCGGCGGCGGCTCGGTCAGCACCGCCATTGTCAGCCCCGATCCCAACACGGCCCCGACCCTGGCCCCCATCACCGACCGGGTCGTGCAGGAAAATGGCACGGTGACCCTCACCGCCATCGGCAATGACGTCGACCAGCCCACCCAGACGCTGCTCTACACCCTCGACCCGGCATCCCTCGCCAAGGGCATGTCGATCAATCCCCTGACCGGCGCGTTCACCTGGACGCCCGATTTCCGGTACTTCGGCTCCCACAGCGTCACGGTGACCGTTTCGGATCAATTCTCCCCTCCCCTCACCGCCTCGCGCACGTTCTCCATCCAGGTCAATCCTATCCCGGTCACTGAGACCACCTGGATTCACCTCGATCTCGATGGGAATCTCGTCATCGACGACTTCCTCGGCGGAAATTCTCAGGATCAGCTCCACCTCGAGGTTCAGGCCGGCTCCCTCGTGATCCGCGACCCGCGGAACAACCTGCAATCGACCGTTCTCGGAGGCACACCCGTCAATTCACGCGAAGTCCGCATCGGACTGGACCGGTTCACCGGCGATGTCGTCCTCAATCTCCTCAGTGGCCACGATACCGTCACCCTCGGCAATCTGACCGGCCTGCCCGGCGGCATCCGCATCGACGGCGGCAACGGCTTCGACCAGATCCGGTCGGTGACCGGCAGCCTGATCCAACTCGGCGCCGACGGCGATTTCTCTGCCATTGCGGAGACCATCTCGCTGGCCCGGGCCACCATCACCGCCTCCGGCACCGGCGGTATCGCCCTCATCGGCACCGATCCGGCCAATGCCGGCATCGGGCGCAGCTACATCGGCGTCAGCCTGGTAAGTTCCGCCCTGAATGCGACCGGTTCCGGCTCGGTCGTCCTGAGCGGATCGGGCAGCACCCTCGGTTCGATGCGCCACGGCGTGATGCTCCAGTCCGGCTCCTCCATCACCGTCGGCACCGGGGACATCACGATCACGGGCTCCGCCCGCTCCACCACCTCCCTCTATAATAGTGGCGTCTTCATCCACCAGACCACCCTCGCCCAGACCGGGGCTGGCGGAGGGGCCATCACGATCGTCGGGACCGGCAACGGGATCGGCTCCGGCAACACCGGCATCACCCTCAGCCGGCTTTCCCAGATCTCGGCCCTTGGTCAGGGCTCCATTTCCCTGACCGGACACGGCGGAGGCGTCGGCGTCCGGCCGGGAGCCAACGACGGCATCCGCATCGAGGTGAATTCCGCCCTCCGATCCGTCGATGGAGACATCACCCTGAATGGAACGGCGGGAGCAACCGGAGGAAAAGGGATTAATCTCCTCGCCGGCACCATCATTTCGGCCAGTGGCGCGGGCGATCTCGTCCTCCGGGGCACCGGCGGCCATCTCGGCGGGAACAACACCGGCATTTCCTTGATCCAGACCGCCCTCTCCACGGGCACCGGCGGCATCGATCTCCATGGTCAGGCTGGAAACGGCACCCATCTCAACATCGGCCTCTATGGACTCCGCTCAACCATTGCACAAACCGCTCCGGGCGGCGGCAGCATCCGACTCACGGGCATCGGCGACGGGACCGGCACCGCGAACCACGGGGTGATCCTCGACTATCTGACCCAAGTCGCCGCCCTTGGGAACGGCTCGATCGATGTCGCGGGCACCGCCACCGGCCGGGTAGGCGCCACATTTAATAATGTCGGCCTCGCCATCATGCGGTCTTCCGCCGTCACCGCGGTCAGCGGAACCATCCAGCTCCACGGCTCGGGCGCCGCAGAGGGCTCAGGGGCCAGCAACCGGGGCATCCTCGTCCACGCCTCCCAGATCCGGACCACCGGAGCGGGCGATATTTCCCTCACCGGCACCGGCGGCAAGGGCACCCATTACAATGACGGGGTCCTCGTCTATCACCGTTCCGCCATCAGCAGCGGCGGATGGGTGTCCGTGATTGGTTCCGGCGGAGGCACCGGACTTTACAATCACGGCGTCTTCCTGAGCAGCGCGACCATCACCTCCTCCCTGCCGCCCTCCATCACCGGCACCGGAGGCGGCCAGTCTGGCAACCGGAACCACGGCATCTACCTGTTGCGCAGCATCGCCACGAACTCCCTGCTTTCCGGCACCAAGGGCGGCGGCTCCCTGTCGCGCGACATTGTCTGAGCCGGCCGCAACCCGGACCCAGCCGGTTCCCGCCCGGAGTGATTCCGGTGACGAAACGAACGGAACTCAACGCCTGACGACGTCGCAGGCTCGGGCCGCAAATCGCTGCGCCTGAGCTGATTCCAGCGGTCTGGCCGCACCGCCCTTGGGCGCATCAACGGGGGCAATGCCAGCGCGGCACAGCTTGCATCGCCAGCCGGCACCTGGCGCTACAGGGAGTCAATCTAGTGACGGCCATCCCTGTCCTCCCCGTCGGGAAACCACCGTGAAGCCACCCTGTCACAGGGCAATTCAGCCCGACAAGGCATTGTTGACCCTTGTCATGCTTTCCGCCACCCCACCCCGCCTGACACCCCTCTTCCCAAAATGCTAACTCCTCCCAGAGGACCTCTGAGGGCGTCAAAACCGGAAAAAAATTTCCCCAACCCGGAAATAATTCCCAATATTTCCCGAAATTTCTATAATCTACCGCCCGTCAAAGGCCTTGAATTTCCTTGGCTGCAGGGAAATCAGGGCATCCCAAACTTTATTCACCTCCAAATTACTGGAAATGAATCACCAAAAAATCTCATTGACAAAATTTCGGAAATTCGATAAACCCGCGCTGTCCTAATGTGGCGTTTTACGCCACATCAGCTCCCACATTGCAGTTTTTGTACCCTCCTCCCCCAAAAAAAACAGCTACATGAAAAAGACCCTCGGCCGGATTCTCGGCAAATCGAACGGATCGAACGAGCACGATACTACTACCCCCGACAACGAAGCCGCCGTGGCCAATCGCCAGGTGGAGCTCGATACGCTCGAGCCGCGCGTGCTTTTCTCGGGTGCCCCTGTCGAGAGTCCCGAGCAGCCGGATGCGCCTGCCCAGGTGGAAAACAGCTCTGATTCTAACGGATCTGCTGAGACTCAATCAGCGGAGCAACAGGGTCTGGTCGCCAATGAAACAGGGTTGGATCAGAATGCGCAGGTGGCGTTGGTGGGGGCCGACGACCTGACGACCCAGCTCAACGAGCAGACGCTCGCCGCCATCGCCGAGGTGGCCGCACAACGCTGG
>JAEUHH010000071.1 GCA_016795505.1 Verrucomicrobiales bacterium
GAATGGCAAGCAGCTGGCATCCCTCCGGGATGCTCGAGATGCGGGTGGATGGACCGGTGGTATCGCTGCGCTCAACCACCGGCTAATGGCTGTGATGCCTCCGGCATCCAATCGGCAGGGCAATCGACCCGACGCCCTTAATCCCGTGCCATTCCGATCAGACCCTGTATCATCGGAAACCGCGGCCGCCGGAGCAAGTCAAGCCAGCTCCCGACGCACGATCTCGACGCCGGCGACGAGGTTTTCCAGCTTGCGCTTGGCGGCCCAGCGGGCGGTCTGGCTGAGACCGCAGTCGGGAGCGAAGACGAGGCGGTCGGCGGGAGCGTGCTGGAGACAGGCGCGGACTTTTTCAGCGATCAATTCGGGCGTCTCGATGAAATAGCTCTTCACATCGATGATCCCGACGGCGACATCCATCCGCTCGGCGACCTGGGCGATGATCTCCAACTCGGCGTACTCGCGGTTGGCCATTTCGAGGTGCAATTCATCGACCCGCAGGTCGAGAAAGGCGGGAAACAGCGGCGCATAGCGCCGATAGCCGACCGGGTGGCCTTTGAAATTGCCGAAGCACAGGTGGGTGCAGAGCCGGGTGCGGCCGACGACGGGCTCGACGGTGCGATTGAAGATCTCGACGAAGCGGCCGGGATCTTCGCGGTGACCGTAGCAGCTCATGCTGGGTTCATCGACGCAGATTTCCTCACAACCTGCCTCGACGAGGGCGATCAATTCTGCGCGGATGATGGGGAGCAGCGCCTCGGTGAGGGCGTAGCGATCGGGGTAGCGATCATTGGGCTGAAGGCGGCCGCTCATGGTGTAGGGGCCGGGCACGCTCATTTTCAAAGCCTTTCCGGCGGGAGCCAGACGGCGCAGGCGCTCGAATTCGGCCACGGTGCCAAGGCCGTGGGGGGCGGCCAATTCTCCGGAGACGGTATGCCGGCCGCGCTGGTCGTGAGCCGGTGGACCGAAGCGGCGGGGGCTAGCCGGCTCCAGATCAATGCCGTCGAGGTGGCCGTAGAAGCTGAGGTTGAAATCGAAGCGGGTCTGCTCGCCGTCGGTAATGACATCAAGGCCGGCCCGGAGCTGATCCTGGATGGCGATGGTGGCGGCGTCGTCCTGCATCTCGGCGAGGTCGTCGCGGCCGAATCGGTCGAGGTGGCCGGTGGCAAACTCCAGCCAGCCGGGGAAGGGGTAACTGCCGACGACAGAGGTGCGGAGGGGACGGGATTTCATGGAGCGTGGGAGGTGGCGTGATCGCTGGCTTTTCCTAACATGCTCCGGGCGACGACGCCAACCCAATCCGCCCGTCGAGCCCCGCCAGTTCGCGAACCAAAGCCGGTCCGCGATAGACCAGACCGGTGTAAACCTGCACCAGGGCCGCGCCAGCCTCGATTTTCTCCTGTGCGTCGGCCGCGCTGGCGATGCCGCCGACGCCAATGATGGGAATCGTCGGGTCGAGCGCCTCGCGCAACACGCGGATCACCTCGGTGGAGCGCGTCCGCACCGGGGCTCCGCTCAGGCCACCGGTCTCCTGTGCAAAACGATGCCCGGTCACGACGGCGCGGTCGATGGTCGTGTTGGTGGCGATCACGCCATCGACTTTCATCTCGGAAAATGCCGCAGCCAGATCGCGCACGGCTTCGTCGGTCAGGTCAGGGGCGATCTTGATGACGATGGGCACGCGCTTGCCGCCATGGGCGGGCGCGAGTTCGTCGCGGGCGGCCTGGAGGGTGGCGATGAGCTCGCGGCAGGTGGCGACATTCTGCAAATCACGGAGGCCCTTGGTGTTGGGCGAGCTGAGATTCGCCGTCACGTAGTCGGCGGCGCCATAGACGGCCCGGTAACAGGCGAGGTAATCGTCGAGGGCGCGTTCGTTGGGGGTGTCGAAGTTCTTCCCAATATTGATGCCCAGCACGCCGGTAAAACCGCGGCGGCTGCGGGCGACATTCTCCAACAGGGCGGCGGTGCCGGGATTGTTGAAGCCCATGCGGTTGATGATGGCCTCGTGCTCGACGAGGCGGAACAGGCGCGGTTTGGGATTGCCTGGCTGGGGGCGCGGCGTCACGGTGCCGATCTCGACGTGGCCAAATCCGAGCGCGCCGAAGGCGGCGACCGCCGTGCCAGCCTTGTCCAGCCCGGCGGCGAGGCCGACACGGTTGGGGAATCGCAGGCCCATGACCTCGATTTCCGATGAAACAGGGTTGGATCGGCAACAAGACCCTGTTGCCACGGAAAGCAGCCCGAGCCGGTGCGCCCAGACCATGCCGTCGAGGGTCAGGTGGTGGGCCGTCTCGGGATCGAAACGGAACAAAACTTTGCGGGCGAATTTGTAAAAATCAGGCATCGGCGGGCGCAACAAAGCCGAAGTTTTGAAACGATCAAAATTTGTTTCCGATTCCGTGAAAATCGCGTGACAATGGGCCAGAGAGGGCTTTTTTCGCCGCCATCAGCCTGCCACTGACCATCCCTCCGGACGCGCTCACAGAACCATTCTACGAAGGATCGGTTCAGCGTCTTTATGCGGTCCCGGGGGACGACTCGATCATGGTGACGCGGACGACGGCGCGGGGTTCGGTGTTCGATGTCGGGGCGCTGTTCGAGATTCCGGGGAATGATGTGAACCGGGCGCTGTTTCGGCACATTCTCTACACGCGGCTGGGCAAGCCGGAGGTGTGGCAGCAGGTGCGCGAGGCGATCCGCTCGGATGCGGGGCTGGACGAGGCTTATCGGGCGGAATTGCTCTCCGGTCCGCTGGAGGACTGGTGCGCGCGCGGGGCGCGGACGCATCACGAGGGGATGCTCGACGCGGTGACGGGCGAGGTGGTCCGCGACGGGGCGCCGGTGAATCCCAGTGCGTGCAACGTGGTGCGCAAGTTCCAGATCTTGAAGCCGGTGCGGGAGAATTTCCTCGGATCGCATCTGTTCGACTATGCGCAGTTTCCGCATCAGGATGGCTTCGTGGTGCCGCTGGAATACATCGTGCGCTTCGGGATCACGAGCGCGAGTTCGGTTTTCAAGAAATACGCGGCGATGGATGCCCACGCGCGGCGGGCTTTCGAGGCGGAACTCGGGGTGACGAAGCCGCTGGAGGCCTGGCAGTATCTGGAGCGGCCGATCAGCGATTTCACGACCAAGTTCGAGCCGGAGGACCGCATGATCAGCAAGCAGGAGGCGCTGGTGACGAGCGGCCTGAGCGGGGCACAGTTTGTCCGCAGCGGCAAGCTGGCGGTGCTGGGCGCCTGGGTGGTGCGACAACTGGTGGAGGAGATCGGGCTGCGCCTGTGGGATCTGAAGTGGGAGTTTGCCAAGGACGGCGATGAACTGGTCTTCGTGGACACGATCGACACGGATTCCTTCCGGGCGACGCTGTTTTTGGAGAGCGAGGGGCGGCGTTTTGTCACCCACTACAACAAGCAGGCGATCCGCGACTATTTCCTGATCCTTCACGGCGACTGGATCGAGGCGATCAAGCTGGCCAAGGCGCGCGGTGCGGCCGAGGGCGTGGCGTTCACGGAACTGCTGAAAGCCGGGCAGGAAAGCGGCGTCTATCCGATGACGCCGTCGGTCGAGCCAACCTTTGTGGCGATCCAGCAGACGAAGATGGACGCCATCCGCGATTATCTGTTGGGTCGGAATTCCGCAGAAACGACGCGGGAGACCTTGCAGAGGGCCGGACTCGATGAGATCGGATTTTTTCGCGACGCGGGGAAACTGGAAGCCTTTGCGAAATTGAATGGAATCTGAAGCCGGAATGAACCTTGCCTACGAAATCTCCGATCGTTTCATCGCGGCGCATGACGCCAGCGGGCTGCTCTACTCGCCGCTCGCCGAGCCGCTGACCTATCGCCAGACGCGGCGATACGAATTCGACGTGGACGGCGACGCGGCGGCGGTGGAGGGCTTCGTACGTCACACCCTGCTCGACAAGGTCAGCCAGGACCTGCACACGGGCGACGACCCGGCGCTGGAGGGCTTTCGCTTCATCCTCGACTACGGGATGAAGCCCGGCGCGCTCGATCTTGAGAAAGAGATGGTCGTGAAATACCACCGGGGGCTGACCGATCCCGGCTTTGTCCTGAAAAAGCTCACCATCCGCCAGCGCATCTATGTGTTCGGCGACGGCACGGCGGATCCGAAGCGCTTCATCCGCGACATCTGCAATCCCGCCATTCAAAACTGGAAAGTCATCGAACCCGCCCATGCCTGACCTGCTCGAACAGATCGCGGAAGCCCCGGCCGACCACTACCGCCGGCTCAGAATCTCGTCCCTCGACGGCGACCAACTCGTCGAGCTGAGCCAGCGCATGAAGCTGTCGCTCAGCCTGGAGGACATGCGGGCGGTGCAAAGCATTTATGCCGACTGGGGGCGCGAACCCACCGATGTGGAACTGGAGGTGATCGCCCAGACCTGGAGCGAGCACTGCAAACACCGCATTTTTGGCGCAACCATTGAGCACACCATCGACGGCAGGACGGAGACGGTTCACTCGCTTTTCAAAACCTACATTTACACCGTCTCGAAGGCGATCATGGCGCGGAAGCCGGACTTCGTGCTGTCGGCCTTTCACGATAATGCCGGCTTCATCAAGCTCGACGACCAACTCGCCGTCTGCCTGAAGGCCGAGACGCACAATCACCCCAGCGCCATCGAGCCCTACGCGGGCGCGAACACCGGGCTCGGCGGCGTGATCCGCGACATCCTCGGCGCGGGCAAGGGGGCCAAGCCGATCGCTTCGCTGGACGTGTTCTGTTTCGGAGCGCCCGACACGGCGCCGGAGAACATCAAGGCCGACGACGTCATCCATCCGCTCGGCATCCTGCGCGGCGTGGTGCGCGGCGTGCGCGACTACGGCAACCGCATGGGCATCCCCACGGTGTGCGGCGCGATCCAGTTCGACGACGCCTACATTTACAATCCACTGGTCTATTGCGGCACGGCGGGTGTGATTCCGATCCAGGACATCGACAAGCAGATGACCGCGGGCTTGAAAGTGATCTCCGTCGGCGCCCGCACCGGCCGCGATGGTCTGCACGGCGCGACTTTTTCGTCGGCGGCGCTCGACACGGAGTCGCACGAGGCGGACCAGCAGGCGGTCCAGATCGGCAATCCGATCGAGGAGAAGAAAGCGGCCGATTTCGTGCTGGAAGCGAGGGCTCTGGGGCTGATCGAGTTCATCACCGACTGCGGCGCGGGCGGGTACTCGAGCGCCTGCGGCGAGATGCTCGAGGAGGTCGGCGGCGAGATCATTCTCGACAACGTGAAGCTGAAGGAGGAAGGCCTCGTCAGTTGGGAAATTTTCATCAGCGAAAGCCAGGAACGCATGGTGCTGGCGGTCAAAGAGGAGTCGCTGCCCGCCTTGCGCGCCTTGGCGGACAAATACGAGACGGAGCTGACCGAGCTCGGTCACGCCGACGGTTCCGGCATTCTCAAGGTGAAACATCACGGCGAAATGGTGTGCGAGTTGGACTGCACGAAGTTGCACAATGCGCCAGTGCGGCGGATGAAAAGCATCTGGGAAACCTGGGAGCGCCGGCATCCTGCCGGCGTTTCGGATGACTCTGACGCCGGCAGGATGCCGGCGCTCCCAGGCTTGCTCCGCAAAGTCATCTCCGACTTCGCGGTCGTCTCGCGCGAACCGATCATCCGCGAGTACGATCACGAGGTGCAGGGCAACACGGTGCTCAAGCCGCTCGCCGGGGCCTCGGGCGACGCACCGCAGGATGGCTCGGTGATCCGCATCGATGGCAGCGATCAGCTGATGGCGATGGCGCTGTCCCTGTTGCCCGAGTGGGGCAAGACGGCGCCCTACGAGATGGGCCTCGCCTGCGTGGACGAGTGCTTCCGCCAGCTCGTCGCGATGGGCGCGAATCCCGACCGCATCGCCATTCTCGACAATTTCTGCATGGGCAATCCCAACGACCCGCGGGAACTCGGCGCCCTCGTCGAGACGGTGAAAGGCATCGCGGCGGCGGCGGACGCGTATTCCGCGCCGTTCGTCTCGGGCAAGGACTCCTTTTACAACTATTTCGAGACGAAGGACGGCCCGGTGTCGATTCCGGTGACGATTCTCGTCAGCGGCATGGGCATCGTGGAGGATGCGGCGCACGTGGTGACAGGGTCTCTTCGCCGATCCAACAGTGTTGTATCGATCCTGGGCACCACCGGCGGCGATTTTGGCGGCAGCGTGGTGGCGCGGCAGCTCGGCGGTTTGGCCGCGAGTGTTCCCGGCACCGATCTGGCGGCCAATCTCGCGCTTTACCGTAAATACTACGAAGCGGTGAAAGCCGGCTGGATCCTCGCCACCCACGACGTATCGGAGGGTGGTCTGGCCGTGGCTCTGGCGGAGTTTGCCTTCTCCGGAAAGGGCGGTCTCGATTTGTCGCTCGACACGCTGCCGGTCGATGGTCAGCCGACGAAGCTGGCCCAGCTTTTTGCCGAGACTCCCGGCCGCCTCGTCATCGAGATCGCGCCCGAGCATCGCGAACAGGTGGCTGCCCATTTCGCTGGTCTGGCCTACGCCGAACTTGGCACCGCGACCGATGCCCACGCCAATCTGCGGATCGAATACGGCAAGGAGATCCTGCTCAATGAACCGCTTTCCGAACTGAAATCGCTATGGAAAAACGGCCTCGCGCCCTACTACTGAAATTCCCCGGCACCAATTGCGATGCCGAAACGGCCCGCGCCTTGCGCTCGGTGGGATTCGACGCGGAGATCGCACCGATCTCCACGGTGAACCGCGCCACGCTCGATGGTGTGCGGCTGGTGGTGCTGTCCGGCGGCTTCAGCTACGGCGACTACGTGATGTCCGGCCGCATCGCCAGCCTGGTCACCCAACTGCGCATCGATGGCGCGCTGGCTGAGTTCCGCGACGCCGGCGGCTATCTGCTGGGGATCTGCAATGGCTTCCAGATCCTGACCCAACTCGGCCTGCTCCCGGCGGGCAGTCTGGTGCACAACACCAGCGGCCGCTTCCAGTGCCGCTGGGTGACACTGGAGAATCGCGCGCCCGACAGCCCGTTCTTGCGGAACATGCCGGCTCGCTTCGAATTTCCCATCGCCCATGCCGAGGGCCGCTTCGTCACCACCGATCCGGCGACGGCTGAGACCTACGTGGCCGAGGGCCTGGCGGCGCTGACCTATGCCGATGACGTGAACGGCAGCTTCGCCCGCATCGCCGGGATGCAGGATGAAACCGGCCGGGTTTTCGGCCTGATGCCGCATCCCGAGCGCTTCATGCGGGCGCGGGATCACTACGATCCCGACTGGTCCGGCGCCGAGCAGGGGAGTGGGCATTACTTCTTTCAATCGCTGTTTGAGGCGATCGCCGATGATCAATCGAAAGGAGCCAGTGTGTGAAACGGGAATGCGATAGAGCCAAGGCAGTCTGTAGCCGCCGTCGCCAGACGGTGGGCGGAGCCTCACACCGGGACCGCAGGCGTCCCGCCTGCGTCGCATGGCTCGGCCATTGCTCCGGGGCGGGCGAGACGCCCGCGGTCCCGGTGAGTTTCGAGGTATCCATCCGATTGCTTTCCCTTCGCGTTCCCTCATCCGCACGCGCATCGTCCATTTTCTCCCCTCCCGCCCACGCATGAGCACCCCATCCACCTCCCCAGACGAATTCACCTACAAAGCCGCCGGCGTCGATATCGCCGAGGCGGCGTCGCTGGTCGGCGACATCGGCGTCCTGCGCGGACGCACCGAGGGCAAGCGCCGACTGATGCAGTCCTTTGGCCTGTTTGCCGCGACCTACGATCTGAGCGGTTACAAGGAGCCCGTCATCATGACCGGCTGCGATGGCGTGGGCACCAAACTGGAACTGCTGCTGGAGCACGATCTGCTCGAAACGGCCGGCAAGGATCTGGTGGCGATGAATGTGAACGACATTCTGACCACCGGCGGCGATCCCCTGATGTTCCTCGACTACGTGGGCATCGGCCGCATCGACAAGACGCAGATCAAGCGCCTCATCGCCGGCATGGCGGAGCATCTGGAGAGCTGCGACTGCATCCTGGCCGGCGGTGAGACCGCGGAAATGCCCGGCATCGTGCCCGATGGCGTGGTGGAACTGAGCGGTTTCTGCGTCGGCGCGGCGGAGAAGAAGGATCTGATCGATCCCAACACGATTGAGGTGGGCGATGTGCTCGTCGGCTATCCCTCGGACGGCTTTCACGCCAACGGCTGGAGCCTGATCCGCAAGATCCTCAAGGCCTTTCCCGGCGAGGTCAGCCGCGACGAGCTGGTCGCCCTCCTGGCACCGACCCGGCTTTACCACGATGTCGTTGCCGGTCTGCGCGCAGCGTCGGTCAGCATTCGCGCCATGGCCCACATCACCGGTGGTGGTTTGCCGGAGAATCTGGAACGCCTTCTTGGCGACAAAGGCGCCGACCTTCGCATTCCGCGCTGGGAACTCGGCGCGGTGCCCAAGGTGCTGAGTCACGTCGAGGATCAGGAGGCGGTGAAAACCTTCAACATGGGCTGGGGCTGGGTCGCCGTGGTGCCCGCCGCGAAGGCCGATACGGCGACCGGATTCCATACCGGAGCCAAGGTGCTCGGCGAGATCGTCGGCCGACACGGTGTCCGGGTGCAGGTGGGTTGATTGAACAGACAAGCCGAGGCCCGAATCCCATTGCATGAGCGACTCCATCCATCACGAATGCGGATTGGCCTTTGTCCGGCTGAAGAAGCCGCTGTCCTACTATCACGACAAGTACGGCACCTGCCTGTGGGGCTTTCAGCGGCTTTACCTGCTGATGGAGAAGCAGCACAACCGCGGTCAGGATGGCGTGGGGATCGGCTGTTGCAAGGTGAACATGCCGCTCGGTCAGGCCTATATCTTTCGGGAGCGCTGTGCGAAGCGCGATTCGCTGATCACGGTGATGGAGGAGCAGCTCAGTCGCTTCGCCAAACTGGAGCGCAAAGGGCTGATCAACCGCAAGTCGACCGATTTCCCCGACCGGGTGAAGGAGCACTTCGATTTCGGCGGCGAGGTGCTGCTGGGACATCTCCGCTACGGCACCTCGGGCAAGTTTGGCTCCGGAGGCTGCCATCCCTACCTCCGTCGCAGCAACTGGCCGACGAAAACCCTGATGGTGCTGGGCAATTTCAACATGACGAATGCCCGTGACCTCAATCATCACCTGATCGAGCGCGGCCAGCATCCGGTGTTCGATACCGACACCCAGACGGTGCTGGAGGAAATCGGCTACCACCTGGACGAGGCACACGATGCCATTTTCCATCGGGAAAAGGCGCGGAATCTTCTGCTCTCCGAGGAGCAGCGCACGCCGGCTCGAGAGTTTCCCTCCATCATTTCCCACGAACTCGACCTGCGGCACATCATCGAAAAGTGCGCCCGCATCTGGGACGGCGGCTATGCCATCGCGGGGGTGGTGGGAAATGGCGACGCGTTTGTGTTGCGCGATCCGAACGGCATCCGTCCCTGCTTTTACTACGAGGACGAGGAGGTCATCGCCTTCGCCAGCGAGCGCGTGCCTTTGATGACCGTCTTCAGTTGCGCCGCCGAGGAAGTCCGGGAACTCGAGCCGGGTTCCGTGGCTGTGATGAAGAAGGAGAGCGAGGATCCGATCCACGGCACCGGATGCCGGATGAAGATCGAGCCCTTTGCCCAGTATGGTGAGCTGCGCCCGTGCTCCTTCGAGCGGATTTATTTTTCCCGCGGCAACGATCCCGACATTTACCAGGAGCGAAAGGCTCTCGGCGAGGCCCTCGTGCCGCAGATCATCCGATCCATCGGAAACGATCTTGAGAATGCCGTGTTCAGCTTCATCCCGAACACCGCCGAGATCGCCTACCACGGCATGATGGATGGTCTGCGCCGCCAGCGTCGCGACGAAGTGAAGGCCGAGATTCTCCGCGCCGCCGCGGAAGGATGCCTCGACGAGGGACTCATCGACAGCCTGATCCTGCGGAACTGGCCGCGCGGCGAGAAGATTGCCCACAAGGACATCAAACTGCGCACCTTCATCAGCCAGGAGAAGGGGCGCGACCAGATGGTTTCCCACGTCTATGACATCACCTACGGCGTGGTTTCTCCCGGCGATCATCTCGTCGTGATCGATGACTCCATCGTGCGCGGCACCACGCTGCGGAAGTCCATTCTCAAGATCCTCGCCCGGACGAATCCCAAGAAGATCGTCATCGCTTCGACCGCTCCGCAGATTCGCTATCCCGACTGCTATGGCATCGACATGTCGGAACTGGGCAAGTTCATCGCCTTTCAGGCCGCCGTGCGGCTGTTGGAGAAGCGCGGTATGAGCCGGCTCATCGTCGATACCTACCACGCCTGTCTCGAGGAGTTGGAAAAGGACCGGCCCGCCGACATGATCAACGCGGTGAAGGCCATCTACGAGCCATTCACCGCCGACGAGATCTCCGCCGAGATCAGCGAGATGGTGCGGCCCGAGGACATCGCGTGGCACGGCGAGGTGGAGGTGCTTTTCCAGTCCATTGAAAATCTCCGCGCCTCCATTCCGGTCCACCATGGTGACTGGTATTTCACCGGCAACTACCCCACGCCTGGCGGCACGAAGATCGCCAACCGCGCCTTCGTGCAGTTTTACGAAGGCGACGACCGTCGGCCCTACGACATGCTGTTCTGAGCCTGTCGCGACCCCGATCCACCTCAGCGACCGCCGGCGCCGCCCGGCACGCGGGGATCATGGACCGGTCGGTAGAGGCCTCGCGACGGATCATAGGTGATGGCCTGGGTCACTCCGATGGCTTCGCTTTCCGCGACATCATGGCCCATCGCTTTCAGCGCGGCGATGACGGCCGGGTCGAAGGCCTTTTCCATGCGCAGCGTGTCCGGCGACCATTGATGATGGATGCGCGGCGCCGCCAGGCTGTCGTCCACATCGAGACGCAGGTCGAGCCGGTTGATGATTGCCTGAACGGTTTGGGAAATGATGGTGGGACCGCCGGCCGCGCCGACCGCCATCAGCACCCGGCCCTCGCGCAGGACCAGCGTCGGGCTCATGCTGGACAGCGGACGCTTGCCCGGTCCGACTGCATTCGCCTCGGAGCCGACCAGACCGAAGGCATTCGGCACGCCCGGTTGGGCGGAGAAATCGTCCATCTCGTTGTTCAGCAGGATGCCGGTGCCGGGAATGACGACCTTGCTGCCAAAGCCGGTGTTGATCGTTGAGGTCATTGCGACCCAGTTGCCTTCGGCATCGGCGGTGCAAAGGTGCTGTGTGTGCTTGCGGTCGAAATCGCCGAAAACCGCCTCCGTCGCCCGCGGCGGCGTGCCGTGGCCCGGCACCGGCGTGGCGCGGGTGGGATCGATCTGGCCGGCGAGTCCCGCCAGGTAGTCGCGATCGAGCAACCCGCGCGGCACTGGCGCGTGATCGGGATCGCCCAGCCAATGGGCGCGATCGGCGAAGGCCCGTTTCATCGTTTCCGCAATGAGGTGGGCGCGCGGCGCCGGCTCCAGCTTGGAGAGATCGTGTCCCTCTAGCATCCCCAGGATCTGGGCCACGTGAACCCCGCCGGAACTGGGCGGCGGAAAGCCCACGATCTGATGCCCGCGGTAGTCGGTCAGCAGCGGCTCGCGTTCCTTCGCCACGTAGGCGGCAAAGTCGGCCTCCGTCAGGAGCCCGCCGTTTTCCGCCATCCACGCCGCCGTCTTCGCGGCGAATGGCCCGCGGTAAAACCACCCGCTGCCGTGCTCCGCGATGGCGCGGTAGCTCGCTCCCAGGTCGGCCTGCTTGACGACCTCACCCTCGGCGTGGGGCGAGCCGTCCGCTTTCAGGAAGATCGCGGACGAGGCGGGAAAGGTCGCGAGATCCTTTGCGGCTGAAGCCAGCTTGCGGGCAAATACCCCGTCGATGGGCGAGCCCTTCTCCGCCAACTCGGCCGCCGGCAGGAGCAGATCAGCCAGCGCCAGCCGTCCGTGCTTCGTTAGAGCCCGTTCCCAGGCCGCCAGCGCACCCGGGACGGCCGGCGCCAGGGCGCCTGTCTGGCTGAGCCGGGTGTCTGCCTTGCCCTCGCGCACGAACAGGTCGCGCGTCGCTGCCGCCGGAGCCATCTCCCGGCCATCGATGGCCGTGATCGTGCCGTCCGCCGCCCGGATCAGGATGAAACAGCCACCACCGATGCCGGAGTTATGCCCATCCACCACTCCCAGCGTGATCGCCGCCGCGATGGCCGCGTCGATCGCATTGCCACCCCGATCATAAGCCGCGATCGCCGCCTCCGTAGCCAGCGGATGCACCGTGGCGGCGGCAAACTGCGTCAGATCACCCGGCCGACGGCTCGTGGGACGCACCTGCGTGCGCCCCTCGACCGCGCGAGCCAGTGTCTCCAGCCAGTCGTCGCGGTGTTGATCGGGCACCTCCAGCGCCACCGGAGCCGCCGCGACCGTTTCCGGGTATCCCCCGACTTCCGACTGGCTGTCGATGATGCCCAGCGAGCCCGACAGCGCCTCGCCCACGATGCGGCGGTCGATCGCGTCGCGATCCGCCGGTCTGGCTCCGGCAAAGCGCGCCACCTGCCACGCCGCCTGCTGTGCCGCCTGCGCCCGGAGACCGGCCGGCCACACGGGCGGCTGATCGAGTGTGGGAAACTCGTAGCGCTGCTCCGGCAGCGGCCGACCCTGCGCATCGTAGCCCGCATTGTCCGCAAAATAGCCCTCCGCCCGGCCTTCGAAGATCGCCGCGGTCGTTTTCGATTCCGCTCCCAGCAGCACCGTGTTGCCCACCACCGCCAGCCGTGCCAGCGGCCCCGTGTAGTCCGGCTCCGGCGCCGACGCGTGGATCGCCCGGTCGCCGATGCAGGCCATCACGTTGTTCACGATCACTCCCGACGTATTCAGCTTGAACAGCGGATTCCGCTCCACGTTCCCCGCGTAGAGATTGCCCACGATTGCCACCTCGTGCGTGCCGTCCATGATCAGCGAGCCCTTCGAGTGCGGGCCCTTGGCGTGCGTCGCGTTGTGCAGAGCCTGGGCGACCAGATTGTTGCGGAAAACAATGCGCCGGGCCGATTCACCCGGCTCCGCGCCGTAGGACGAGGCGCTCAGGTTCTCGTCGATGCTCCACGTCACCGAGCAATGCTCCACCAGGATGTCGTGGTTTGCCCCGCCTGTCGCGATGCCATCCGGCTCCCACTTCTTCCGATCCGGCGCCCCGCGGTCGCCCGGCCGCACCCGCAGGTGCTGCAGGATCACATGGCTCGCCTCGATCGCCAGTCCGCCGCGGATCAGCGTGATCCCCGGAGCCGGCGCCGTCTGGCCCGCGATCCACAGATGGTCGTGCCTCAGGGCGATGCCCCGGCCTTCCAGGTCGATCGTCCCGCCCACCTCGAACACGATCAGCCGTGGGCCTTCCGCCTCCGACTCGATCGCCTCGCGCAGCGTGCCGGGACCACTCGCCGCCAGACTCGTGACCCGCACCACCGACGCCGCATCCAGATCCGCCCCGTAGTAGCCCAGCGATTGCTCATGCCAGACCCAGGGCGTCTCTGCCTCCTCGGCAGCCAGGGGAGCCGCCGACCAGCCGAGCCAGCCAGTCAGTAGCAGGAATGCGACAGGGGAGCGGAGCGATTTCAGAGCCATGCCGCCATCCTAACGGTTGCCTCGCCATCCGTCAGCGAAAAATCGATCCTGAGCCGGGGTCGCGGAGGGCGCGTCAGCCAGACGGATGAACTCCCAAGGCCAAAGGCCCGGCCTCACCGTAGCCTGGGGCGGCGCTTCACTCTGCCCTAGGCTACGGGGATTTCAGGCCGTTGGCCTGGTATCGTTGCCTGGTTGCTGCCCACCAATCCCGGCGGTCCGATCCCCATCGACTCCCATCTCCCCAGTCAAAGACGGCAAGACAAGCCTCGACCCATCCTGTCAAAATCTGCTGGCCTCCCTGAATCTGCTGGAGCCCCCTCCATGGCCACTTCATCATCAACTCGCCTCCCGGCATTCCTATCTTGGTCCGCATCCAGACGCAGCCAAAAGCCCTGCGATCAGCCCTCATTCCCGGGCGGCCATTCGACGCCGTCGAGTTCCGGCGGCAGTTGCGTCGGGTCCTGCGGATAGATCAGCGACAGATCGATGGGCGATTGTGAGCCGAGGAGAAATTCCTTTTCCTCCGGCCCACCGACGATGAGCCAGAGCACCTCTTCGTCCGTGTCGTTGAATACCTGCCTCAGCACTTCGGGCCGGACCCACACCCCGCCATGCTTCGGCACCGTGAGCGTGGTCTCGCCGACGCGAAGCCGGCCCGTGCCCTCCAGCACAAAGTAGAATTCCTCCGATCGGATGTGCCGGTGCAGCGTGTTGGCGCTCCGGGGCGGCATCCGCCACAGCCGCGCGCCGAGGTGCTCGCTGCCGGTGCGCTCCAGGTAGTCGGCGTTGGGTATCCGCATCAGGTTCGACGGCCGCCACGCCAGCGCGTCGGGGAGGATGAGGTGGTAGTCGGTGTCCATGGGGACGGGTGGATTTCAGGGGGCGGCATTTTCGGGCGATCGCATCGTGGCGGGGCAGGGGCGCCCGGCCTCGTCTAACGAAGTTCCCGCAGATCGTGCTCCAGCAAACACCCAGCCCGGCGCGAACCGAGATCAATTTGGAGCCGATGCCGCTTCTTCGTAGAGGGAGTCGACCGTGGTGCCGGAGAGTAGGGCCTCCCGTTCCTTTACGTAATCACCCGAGCCAACCCTCCAAAGGGCCAGGAGACGGGCGACTTTGTGGGGCGGAAGATGCCGACGAAGAATGTCGAAGGCTTCTTCAGTCAATTCTTTGTCGGTTTCGATGGCGGCGCTCATGGGGGCGATTGGTTGAAAAACTCTACGACAAAGTCTGCGGGATTCAAAACTCTCATCGGTCCCGAGTAGCGTCTGCGGAACCGGTCATCACAGGTCACCAGCGCATCGCTCGACTGGCTTTCTGCCGCTGCCGCATGGAGTGAGTCCATGGGAAACAGGCCTGACGTTTGTAGTTCGTTGGCTCTAGCGCGGATGGCTTCAGACAGCGGTGCGATGATGGTCGCCAGGCTAAGGCATTGATTTACCCAATGCTGGCGGAACGGATGCGGACTCTTGGAGTTCTCTAACTGATGAATTGGAGACCGGATCATCTCGAGTCTTCCCGATTCGACGAGATCCAAAATTACGCACAAGGCATGAGTTTCGAGCCAAATTCGCGGCTGAGCCTGATCGTCGAAGGGCCGGCAAAGCGTGCAGATGTCCGCATAGATGCGCATGGGTTCAGGCAGTGGTATATACCTCCGCCCCCGCCTCCACAAACTCCCGGCTTTTTTCCTCCATCCCCGCGGCGAGGGCATCTTCCTCGCTCATGCCCTGCTCGGCGGCGTATTTCCGCACGTCCTCGGTGATCTTCATCGAGCAGAAATGCGGGCCGCACATGGAGCAGAAATGCGCGCTCTTGGCACCCTCCTGGGGCAGGGTCTCGTCGTGGAACTCCCGCGCGGTCACGGGATCGAGGCTGAGATTGAACTGGTCCTGCCAGCGGAACTCGAACCGCGCCTTGCTCAGCGCGTTGTCGCGATACTGCGCGCCGGGATGGCCCTTGGCCAGATCGGCGGCATGGGCGGCGATCTTGTAAGCGATCACGCCGTCCTTCACGTCCTTTTTGTTGGGAAGACCGAGGTGCTCCTTGGGCGTGACGTAGCAGAGCATGGCGCAGCCGTACCAGCCGATCATGGCGGCACCGATGCCGCTGGTGAGGTGGTCGTAGCCGGGGGCGATGTCGGTGGTCAACGGCCCGAGGGTGTAGAAGGGGGCCTCGTGGCACCACTCGATCTGCTTGGCCATGTTTTCCTCGATCAGGTGCATGGGGACGTGGCCGGGACCCTCGTTCATCACCTGCACACCCTTGGCCCAGGCGCGCTGGGTGAGTTCGCCCTGGACTTCGAGTTCGCCGAACTGGGCGCGGTCATTGGCGTCGGCGATGCTTCCGGGCCGGAGACCGTCGCCGATGGAGAAGCTCACGTCGTAGGCGGCCATGATGTCGCAGATGTCGTCCCAGTGGGTGTAGAGGAAGTTCTCTTTATGATGGGCGAGGCACCATTTCGCCATGATGGAGCCGCCGCGACTGACGATGCCGGTCATGCGGCTGGCGGTGAGCGGCACGAAACGCAGCAGCACCCCGGCGTGGATGGTGAAGTAATCGACGCCCTGCTCGGCCTGCTCGATCAGGGTGTCGCGGAACAGCTCCCAGGTCAGGTCCTCGGCCTTGCCACCGACTTTTTCGAGCGCCTGGTAAATCGGCACGGTGCCGATGGGAACGGGGCTGTTGCGCAGGATCCACTCGCGGGTGGCGTGGATGTTCTTGCCGGTGGACAGGTCCATCACGGTGTCGGCGCCCCACTTGGTGGCCCAGCGCATCTTCTCGACTTCCTCGTCGATGGACGAGGCCACGGCGCTGTTGCCGATGTTGGCGTTGATCTTGACCAGGAAGTTCCGGCCAATGATCATCGGCTCCAGCTCCGGGTGATTGATGTTCGCCGGGATGATGGCGCGGCCAGCGGCGACCTCGTCGCGGACGAACTCGGGGGTGATTTCGTTCGGAATGCGCTGGGGGAAACGGCGGAAAACGCTCGGGGTGTAGTCGCTCGCGACCTGCGAGGAACCGGCGTGCTGTTTGTCGAGGTCATTTCGCAGGATGTCCTGGCTGAGTTCGGCAAACTCCGCCCGCCGCATATTCTCGCGGATGGCGATGAACTCCATCTCCGGCGTCACGATGCCCTGGCGGGCATACCAGAGCTGGGTGACGGGATGGCCGGCGCTGGCGCGGAGGGGCCTGCGTTTCAGGCCGGGGAACTCGACGAGGCGGTTGCGCTCGGCCTGGCTGGCGTATTCGGCGTGGCGGTCGCTCAGGTAGCCGTTGTCCATCGGCTTCACGGCGCGGCCCTCGTAGGGTTCGACATCCTGGCGCGCGGCGATCCAGTCGCGGCGCAGGGCGGGAAGGCCCTGGGTCACGTCGCCGCGGTAGTCGGGATCGCCCCAGGGACCGGAGGTGTCATAGACGCGGACGGGCTCGTTGGTCTCGACGGTGCCATTGAACGACTTCGTCGGGGAGAGGTCGATCTCGCGCATCGGCACGCGGACCTCGGGGTAGAGGGTGCCGGCCACATAGACGCGGCGGCTGTTGGGGAAGTCGGGTTCCGATGCAACCGGGTTGGATCGGCGATCAGACAGGGTTGGATCGGAAGCGGGGGCGGGGTCGTTGGGGGAGATCATTTGGGTGGAGTGAGAAGGGGGGGCGTAAAAAGTAAAAAGTAAAAAGGAATCAGTGGTCCGTTGCCGGGTGTGCGGCGGGCATAAAAAGACCGCGGCGCCCCGGGGTGGGAACGGTCGCGGTGAGCGGGGAAGGGGGATGGAATTGGGGATGCATGTCGGTGACTCCCTACGGCGGTGTGAACCGCATCAGGTTCGAAGGGTCCTCCGGCCACGGGTCCGGAAATCTCAGTCCCGGCCGGCCGGGACACCCCTGTCTTTCTCTACGCTGGAGAGACTAGCGGAAAGCGGGGGAGCGTCAAGGGCGGCTGCCTGCCGACGGGGCGAGCGGGACAAAAATGTCGCTGTGTGCGATTCCGACGCGGTCTCTGCATCGGGAGGCATCTGAGTCGCAAGAAAACAGTAGCTCGGGCTTTAACCCGAATGGCGTCGGTCCCGCAAGTCCCCATCCCGTCTCATGTTGAAACGCGGAGCGGTTCTCTATGAAGGGCCAGGGGGCGGCACGCGCCCGGTTATCCGACGAGCCCGCGGCCACTCCGGATGCGGTTGTCCCATGCGGCAAAGGCGATGCGGGACGGCATCCCCATTGGACAACCCCATCCGGGGTTGCTGCGATGAGATGCGGATGACCCGGAGTTTCACTCCGGGCTATTCATGGAGCATCCCTCCGGGATGCCGGATGAGGCGTTTTCGCTTTCGCGGCATTTGTTTCCATTCGCGTCATTCGCGTCATTCGTTTCCATTCGCGTTAGACTATTCCAGAGAGCCCAAGATCTCCTAGCGCCCCTGCCGGGGCGCAGAAGTATTGGGGGGTAGGCTTCCGGGGGTTCCCCTCGTTTCACTCGGTCCACACCCGGCTAATATCCGTCGTCCCTCCGGGACGCAGGACAGACAAACGCCTCTGGCCTGTTCGCTCGCATCCCGTCACCCCGGTCTCCCATTCGCTGCATTCGTTTCATCCCTTTCCATTCGCGTCATTTGTTTCATTCGTTTCATTCTTTTCCATTCGCGTTAAACCATTCCAGAGAGCCTCCGCCTCCCATTCGCGCCCAATTGCTGACCGCCGTCCCGCGACCATCAACTGCCGGAAAAGAGCGCCAACGGCGCGTCCGCATGCCAGCCCAGAGCAACGCTCTGGGTGTCCGCCCACCTCTCTATGACACGCCCTGAAGGGGCGTCGCATCCTTCCGCCTGACCGGCGTCGCAACGGCCGGTGAATGCGACGCCCTTTCAGGGCGCTTCTCATGCTCTGCCCCCTGTTCCCAGAGCGTTGCTCTGGGCTGGTATGCGACGGGCTTTCAGCCCGTTGTCCTGCGGAACAGGCTCCCATCCCGTCACCCCGGTCTCCGATTTGAGGCATTCGTTTCATCCCTTTCCATTCGCGTCATTCGTTTCATTCCTTTCCATTCGCGTTAGATCATTTCGAAAGGCCTCCGCTTCCCATTCGCCTCCATGCGCATCCAACCAAACCGGAGAGCCGTCTTCATCCGTCTAACAGGAGCCGACTCGCCGACTCGCCGACTCGACTGCCTCTTTTGTCCCGCGTGCCTTACAAGCGCAGGGAAAAGGTGTAGTAGGCGGTGCCGGCCATCTCCTCCGGCCGCATGCGGCGATGGCGCAGGCTCTCGCTCCAGCTCTCGGTAAAGAGGACTTCCTGTCGCTCGGTGTTGTAGCCGGTGATGACGCTGGCGTGGTTGTAGGCCTGACGGCCAGGCCAGTCGGCGCGGTCGGCGGCATCGGCCTCGGGGAGGCGGGCTTCGGGATCGCGGGCGAGCTTCTTGAGGAAGGCGGTGTGGAGGAAGTCGCGCTCCTGGGTCCAGCGGCGCCAGACGACGACGGGCAGCCCGGCATCGAGGGAGGCGATGGTTTTCTCGTGGTCGTAGGCGGTGGCCCGCGCGAGGCGGAAGCCGGCTTCGGCGGCGGCGGCCTCGTAGGTCTCGCGGATGTGGGAGCCCTGGGTGCTGCCGTAGCGGATGCCGGCGGCGGCGGCGTAGTCCTCGGTATCGATCCAGAGGCCGAGTGACTGCATGGCCATGGCGAGGGCCGAGACGCCGCAGTAGGCGCGATCGCCCTGGGGCAGGATGGGAATGTCGTCGAGCAGGACGTCGCCATTCGGGTGGCGGGTGGCGGCGCGGGCGTAGGTAGCTTGGCGATCGCTGTCGCGGCGCTCGCGCTCGGCGGAGTCGAACCACTGCCGGGCGGCGGGCTCGTCGCGGAAAAGGACGAGCTTCACCAACTGCTCGTCGATGCGGTGGAGCCGGGCGGTGAGGTTGCCGGTGCGGTAGAGGGTGACGGACTGGCTGAGCATGGGCTCCTGACCCAGAGTGGCGGCGGTGCCGGGGGCGCCGGCGAGCCGCTCGATGCCGGCTTTCACGGTGTCGGCGACGCGGGTGTGGAGGGCGCGGAAGGCCTCGCTGTTTTCCGCCTCGGTGCGCCGGGCTTCGGACTGCGGGACGTAGCCGAAGTGGGTGCCGGCATCGAGGAACAGGAGGGTGAGGCACTCGATGGTCTCGTCGCGGCAGCGGGCGATGACGGCGTGTGGCTCGAGGCCAAACAGGCGGACGGTGGCGGGCCAGAACTTGTGGACGACGCGGGTGGGTGACAGGGCGGGGCGGAAGGTCTCGCGAAAGTCCGCGGCATCCCACATGGCGCTGTCGAGCAGGGCGGCCTCAGGGAAGGGGCCGGCATTCTGCGCGCCGGACCAGGGCGTGTGGAGGGCGGCGAACGAGGCGGCGGCTCCGCGCATCCACCGGCGCCGGGAGACGGTCGCGGGCCAGGTCACCGGGCAGGCGGCGCGGGGGTGAAGGTCACGACGAGATCGCCGCTGGCGGGTCGCGGGGTGACGACGAGCCGGGCGGCTCCGGCGCGGTAGTGATCGGTGGCGGTGTCGTCTGACCAGGTGGCGAGATTTCGCCGCAGGGTGCGCTCGAGATCGGCCAGAGTGGCGCCGCGGGCGGGCTGGAAGACGGCGTCGAAGCGTACCGGCAGGTCGTCAATGCGCTGGACGGTCACCTCCGCGGCGGGCAGTCCGAAGATGGTGGCGGGAACGGTGAGCCGGCTGAGTTCGACGCGGGTATCGGTGATCTCGGGGGCTTTCCAAGGCTCCCAGGTGGCCTTGAGCCGCGCGCCGGGCTGCCAGGTGGCCGGGAGGGCGGCGAAATCCTCGAAGTGCATCCCGGCGAGATTGATGAAGCCGACGCCGATCTGGTTGGGGATGGCCTGGAGGCGGCCTGGAGAGCCAGCGAGAAGACCCAAGGCTGCGGGGATGGCGATGGCAGCGGCGCGGCGCGTGGGAAAGCGGGATGAAGCGTTCATGGGAAGGACTTTGGCACGGACACGCAGTCGGAGGCGAGCCAGAAATCAAGGCTCGAGATCCTCCAGCTTTGTTACCTGTCCCTTTTGTTTTTGATCCCGTGCCTTCGCAATTCTGGCTTCGAATCGCGGATCGTTTTCCAATTGGTACTCGAAATAGTCGTCCTCATCGGCAAAACCGATCAGGATTCCCGCAGGTCGACCATGCCGGGTGATCAAAACGCGATCAGTGGCGGCTTGCTTCAGCAGGGCTGAAAGCTGATTTTTCGCTTCGTGCAGGGCAACTTTAGTCATTTTTTTCATCGGGTTCGGAGTTTGATCTCAGCCATGATTCGGAGGAATCCTTGGCAACTATCCCCAAGATGGTGACCGTTGAATCCTCCACATCGTAGTAGATTCGGTGTGATTCGACTCGCAGTCGATATTGGGGGCGTCGGAGTTCCCTAAGTCGTTTGATGCGGCTCTTGCTTACCTTGGTGGGTTGATTGCGGAGATGCGTCTCCATGGCTTTCCGGATGATGGCCCTAAGGTGGGCATCCAAGGCTCGATAGTCCTCCCGCGCATCGTCGGTCAGTTCAATTTCGAATGCCATTCTGGCCAGAATATGGCCTAAACATACCCGTGCAAGGTCTAGTTCCGCAAGGCGTCAAGTGTGGCGGGAGGTGGCGGATCGGAATCCGTTCAGATTCGCCCACCGATTTCCTCACATCTTGCCCCTCGCGTCCCGCGGAACCGCACTGGACAGCCCGACGAACTCCGGGGCAGAATGGCGGCACGATGATGAGGACGTTTTCACAGGGGACCGCGATGCTGGCGGCCGTCTTACTGGTCCTGAGCCCGCCCCAAGAGGCGCCGGCTCAGGACACGCGGCTGGTGCGGGAGACCGAGGCGCTGACGCCCGACGAGCAGCAGGCGCGGCTGCGGGTGCCGGAGGGCTTCGCGGTGGAGCTGTTCGCCAGCGAACCGATGATCAACAAGCCGATCAATCTCGCCTTCGATACGCGGGGCCGGCTGTGGGTCTCGTCCACGGTGGAGTATCCCTACGCGGCGGCGCGGGATCGCTGGGAGGACGACGCGGGCTCCCGGGTGCGGGACAGCCGGGACGCGATCAAGATCCTGGAAGACACCGACGGCGACGGGCGGGCCGACCGGGTGACGGACTTCGCCGATGGACTGAACATCCCGACCGGTGTGTTGCCCTGGACGCGTCCGGGCGATGCGGCCGGCTGTATCGCGTGGAGCATTCCCAACATCTGGTATTTCGGTGACCGGGATGGCGACGGGCGTTGCGACACCCGCGAGGTGCTCTTCGGGCCACTCGGCTACGAGAAGGACACCCATGGGATGTGCAGCAGCTTCCGCCTCGGGCGCGATGGTTGGGTCTATGCCACGCACGGGTTCAACAACACGAGCCACTTCCGGGTGCGGCCGGAGCATCTGCGCGGCGCAAAGCCGGGCGATCCCGGCACGGCGCTGGATCTGCACTCGGGGAATGTGTTCCGTTTTCTCCCCGACGGCTCGCGGGTGGAGATCTGGTCGTGGGGGCAGGTGAATCCCTTCGGCCTGGCCTGGGACCGGCGGGGAAATCTCTACAGCGCCGACTGTCACAGCGCGCCGGTTTACCAACTGCTGCGCGGGGCGCACTACCCGAGCTTTGGCAAGCCGCACGACGGATTGGGATTTGCGCCGACCATGATCAGCCACACTCATGGCTCGACCGGCATCTGCGGCATCGCCTGGCTGGACGATGGGCGCTGGGGCGCGGATTGGAACGACCGGGTCTTCATCGGCAATGTGGTCACATCGCGGGTGAATCTCGACCGCATCGAGTGGCGCGGTTCGACGCCGGTGGCGGTTGAGGAGCCGGACTTTCTCGTGAGCGAGGACCCGTGGTTCCGGCCCGTGGATCTGCAACTGGGACCCGATGGGGCGCTGTATGTGGCCGACTTTTACAATCGCATCATCGGCCACTATGAGGTGCCGCTGGATCATCCCGGCCGCGACCGCGAGCGGGGCCGGATCTGGCGGGTGCGCCCGCTGGCGAAGCTGGCGCCGGCCCCACCAGGCGACCCACCCGTGCGGGTGACGCCGGAAGGGGCGCTGGCTTCGTTGAAAAGCGCCTCGCCCCACGAGCGGCGGCTGGCGGCGGCGCATTTGCAGGCGTCACCCCGCGTCGAGGCGGCAGTCCCGCTGGTCGGGGCGCTCGACGGGACGCCGGAGGAGGACACCCATCTCGCCCACGCGTTGAAACTGGCCCTGCGGGAGACGCTCGCGCTGCCGGGTGGCTTTTCTGCGCTGAGTCAGGCGGGGCAGGCAGGGCATGAGGCCCTGATTGCCGTCGCGCTGGCGGTGCCGGGGGCGGAGGCGTCGGCTTTTCTGCTCGACCGATGGCGGGAACGGCCTGACTTCGAGGAAATCGCGGTCCGCGACCTGCTGCTCCACCTCGGACGCCATGCCAGTGAAGAAACGACGGCTGGGGCGATGCGCCAAGCCCGCCAAGCCGGGCAACCGTCCCTGGAAACGCAAGCCGACCGCCTGATGGCCCTGCACGAAGGCCGGCTGGAGCGCGAAGGCATCGCCCTGACGCCGGAGCTGTCCGCGTGGGCGGTGGAACTGTCCCGTGGACTCATCGGAGCCAGCGCTGTCAATGCCGAGCCCGACTGGCGGGCGCTGGACCATCCGCAGCACCCCGGCGGCGACTCGCCGTGGATGCTGCAGGAGCGTCCAGCCGCGGACGGGAGCACGGTGACAGTGATTTCCAGCCTGCGCCGGGGCGAGCCACGGGCCGAGCAGCGCACCGGCATCCTGCGCAGCCGGGCGTTTCCGGCCCCGGCGCTGCTGAGCCTCTGGCTGTGCGGCCATCGCGGGGCGCCAGGGGCGGCGGCGCATCCGAAGAATCAGGTGAGGCTGGTCAAGGATGGTGGCAATGAGGTGGTGGCGAGTGCCTTCCCGCCGCGACACGACTCGGCGGAGCGGGTGACTTGGGACCTGTCCGCGGTGATGGGGCAGGCGGTGCGGCTGGAGATCGTCGATGGCGATGCCGGCAGCGCCTACGCCTGGCTCGGCGTGGGGCGGATCGAACCGGCGGTGGTGCGGGTGGAGAGTTTTGCCAATGCCGAGGGCCGCGACCGGGCGCTGCGCGGTCTGGCCGGACTGCTGAGATACACCGCACCCGCCGACCTGCGAACGGCTTTGGCGGCGTGGCTGCCCGCCAGTCCGCCGCCGCCTCCGGCACCAGTGGCACCCGAGCAGCGCGCGGCGCTCGACCGGCTCATTGCATCCCGGGTGGCGGCCTTTTCCGCCGGCACCCCGGACCGGGAGCGCGGCGCGGTGCTATTCCGGACGCACTGCGCCGTCTGCCATCGGATCGGGGCGGAGGGCGGACTCATCGGCCCCCAACTCGATGGCGTCGGCAAGCGGGGCGTCGAGCGACTGGCGGAGGATCTGCTCGATCCCAACCGGAACGTCGATGCGCATTTTCATCTCCACACCGTTACCCTGGCCGATGGCCGGGTGATGGGTGGTTTCGCGCGTAGCGAGACCCCGCGGGTCCTGCGGCTGGTCGATGCGGCCGGTCAGGAGCACGTCGTGCCGAAAGCCGGCATTGCGGCCAGCCAAGTGACGCCGATCTCGTTGATGCCGCCGAATTTCGGCGACCTGCTCGACGAAGCGGCCTGCCGCGATCTGCTGGGCTGGCTGCTCGAGCGGTGAGGCGGCGACGGATCGACCGCCGCCGCGTCCCGATCAGAGCGTGCGATAGGCGTGCTCCAGCGCGAGCAAGGCGTAGGCGGTGACGAGGACCGGATTGTCTTCCATCCAGCGGCTCGAGTCTTTGTTGATCCACGAGCCATCGGGCTGCTGGTGATTGAACAGCGCCACTGCGAGCTCCTGCTTCCAGTCGGCCTGACGGCCATCGGCGAGGGCGATCTTGCCGGTGCGGCTGGTGGCGAGGGCTTTCGACATGGTGTGGTAGTAGTAGAAAAGCCCCTGGGCATCCATGCCGGGATTCTCGGCGAGGGTGTAGTTCTTCGACAGCCATTCGCGCACGGCGACGACCCGCGGATCGTCATCGCTCATCTCGGCGTAGATGAAGCTCAGCAGGCCCGCATAGCTCATGCTGCCGTAGGAACGCAGCGCGACGCGGCCATTGCCGAGGTCGATCTCGTCGCTCTTGGTGTCGCCGGGGAAGTAAACAAAGCCACCCTGGTCCTCCTTGCGCAGCCCGACCGTGTCGCCGAGCAGCTTCGTGGTGGCCTCGGAATTCTGGCAGCGCGAGACGAACTCGATGGCGGCGTCCCAGTCGAGGTCAAACTCCTTCGTCTCGTCGAATTCGGTGTCGGCGAGCGCCTTTTTCGAATAGTAGAGCGCCTCCAGCGCGAGGTGCGTGTTCGACAGGTCAGAGTGGGCGTAGGTGCCGCCGTAGCCGATGCCCCCGTCGAGCAGATTGTCGGTCTGGCCACGCTTGTCGAAGTCCTGCTGCTGATTGATGAGCAAGCGGCGGGCCTTGGCGATGACGGGCAGGTGATCCTTCTCACCGGAGAGGCTCAGCGCCGTCAGTGACAGGGCGGTGTTGTAGGTGGCCAGTCCCTTGGTGTAGAGGCCGCCATCGACCTGGCGGGTGGAAAGGATGTAGTCATAGCCCTTTTTCACTTCGGCCGGAAGCGGCTGGGCCGGGTCACGGTTCGGGTCGCCGAGAATGGCCATGATCGGCAGCGCCGTCAGGGCCGGATGAGTCGCATCGCTCCACGCGCCGGTCTCGGCATTCTGCTGCTTCTTCAGCCAATCGACCCCGCGCTCGATGGCGCGCTCGATCTCCAGTTTCAGGGAGACATTGCTATCGCCCGGAGCCGGGCGCTTTTTCTCCTGCGCGTGGGCCGGAGACGACAGGACGATCGCGGCGAGCGATGACAACACGAGGCTGGTGGCGGGAACGAGGCGTTTCATGGCTGGATGGTTGGGGGGGAAGGGGGATGGGTCGATCCGTTGATCGCCGAATTTAGACGGGACTCGGCCCGATTGTGATAGGAAAATTATTTAGTGGGTTGGAGCAGCACCGTCACTTTTTGTCCCACTTCGGGAGTCTTCGCGGCGTTGGCTCCCCAGCGCTCGTCGTTTTCCGCGCCCTTTCGCTCCATGTTCAGCAGAGCGATCTGGTCGAGGTAGATGGCGATGATCGAGCCTTCGATGTCGGCGAGGAAGGTGCCGTTGGAGAGATGAGAGCCGGTCAGGATCCACGGTTCGTCGGCCATCGGCTTGCCCGACTCGGCATCGAGCACCCAGTCGGCGGCGGGATGCTCATGAGTCTGGCCGTCCTTTTCCCAGCGCACCCGGATCGCGACGGCGTCGCCGCGCTCGGATTTGTTGCCGCCCTCGATCTTCCGGCGCTGCTCCTCGGCGGGCAGGAACGTGTCGAACAGGGTGCCTTCGCCGCTGCGGTAGCGGAGCAGTTTCATCACGATCTGGAGGTCGAGCGGCTTCACCTTGGTGGTCAGGATGCCCTCATGGACCTTGCCCGACTCGTGGACCAGCAGATACTCCGTCGGCCCGCCCTCGCGCAGGTTCATGACCGCCGGCAGGCGGATCTCGCGGGATTTGGCGTCGAAAACGATCTCTCCGAGCCGGTATTCCGTCTCGCCGATCTTGGTGACGGCCGGCTTTTTGGGCGCTGCTGCCGTGGCCGGTTCGGGATCGGGAGCAGGAGTGGCGGGGGCGTTGTTTTGCCCGAATGCCGAGGAGCCGGCGAAGAGCAAGCAACTGGCCAGAGTGAGAGCGCGGAAAGCGGAGGGAAAGGTCATCGCCGCCCATTATACCCGAGCCGTCGATCATACCAAGCCCGCGCTTTCGACCATCGGAATCACGATGAACCCCTCGCGCTGATCGCCAAAGGCCACCGTTCGGCCCATCTGGAAACGCTCTGCGGCGACGGCGCACAGGGCGGCGTCGATCCAGTCGATGTGGCTCAATCCATCGACGGCATAGCCGGCCGCGCGGAGTTGCTCCCGCCGCGTCGCCGCCTTGTTCCGGGCCGGCACCGTTCCACCGGCAAGCGCGCAGGCGATGGCGTGGGGAAAGGTCTCGAACAGACGGCCTCGGCCGGAGCCCTTCCCATTATAGAGGGAAAAGCCAGCCCGTTGCAGGCTCAGGTAGAGCTTTTCTCCCTGAAAGACCCAGTCGTAGAAAGGATTTCCCCGCGCCCTTTCGCGGGCCGGTGTCTTGAAACAGGCTACGGGTCGTCCCGCCACTGCCAGCGCCCGCTCGGCGAGCCGGGAACGCCCTTCGACCGCCCACGCGCAGGGCGCATCGATGCCGATCGCCGCCGGGCCGAGACTGCGGCACCACGCTGCCAGGGCATCCAGGCAGCGGCTGTGAAAGCGCTCAAAACGATGACCCATCCGGAGCGCCGCAGCGTGAAAGCCCTTCTTCGGTCCGCCTACATCAATGCCTATCAGCGGGGATGGATCAGGAGTGGGCATTGGGAAATGGGGGGGGGATGTGGGAAGGCTGAGACCCAGCACAGATCTCGGAAAACCTACAGGGAACGGAGATTCGACTCGCGCATTTTCGACATTGCCAGATCCCGTCCGTAAATCGGTAAACTTGCCAAAATGGCTTGACCCAGACACCAAATTCGGCGCAAGTTGAGCGCTCTTGATTGAGTATTCACCCAGCATTGCGCGTAATTGGCGGCCTTTGTGAATTGGCGGTGGATTGAAGATTTCGGATTAGTGAGGGTTTCGTGTAATTCTCAGATCGTCAACCAAATGAAATCACCTTTTTCATCAACGACAATCAGTTTGCAAGCGTGGTTTTTGCAGATTGCCATGATGGGCGTCAGCTTCGCCGAGGCCGTGGTCACCTTTGAAAAACTTCAATCCAGCTACCAGGCCGCTCTTTCAGATGTAGTGGAGAAGGGCGAGGTCGAAATCAAGAGATTGAGTGATGGTTACGTTTCGGCGGTAGCGAGGCTTGAAAATGAGTTTCAAGCCGCCGGGAAGTTGGATCTTCTCCTGAAAGCTCGCCAAGAGCGCGAACAGTTTCTTAAATCAGGCAAGCCGGGGGCGGATGACACCCCTGAAATTGCCAGGCTTACTGCCATCCTTGATCAGAATCAGAAGCAAGTGCGCGACAAGGTGTCAGCCTCCGTTTCCGAGTTGTCAGGGAAATACATTGAGCAGTTGGAACTGCTGCAGGCTGAGCTCACGAAGTCGGGAAAAATCGACGATGCCATTTTGGTAAAAGCGGAAGTCGAAAAGATCCGATTGCCCGTCGATCAGGCGGGCAAAATGGCAGCAGGTGTCCCGGTGAATCCGTCGGCGCCGGCTGGTGGCGATCAATTTGTTCCGGTTCCCACCATCGCTCCGAATCCTGTGGCCGGAAATCCCTTTCGCGACGGGAACTGGCCGGTAACAATGGCGTTGCCGCAGGGAAATTATAGGATTGAAGGGTCTCACCAGATTAAGGGTGAAAAAGGGCGGCAACTTTTGCTGGCGGCGGGAAGTTCTTTCGCAGGAACGGACAAGGCTCAATGGATGGTAGGTAACAGTCTGGTTGTGGCGAGAGAGGTTTCGTTCCGGGATTTCACCCTTCGAGGGGACCTGGGCAGCGTTTTGCACTTTGAAAATTGCACGTTCGACGACATGGTGATCGGGAAAGGTGGGCCATGGTTCGGAGGGAGTTACATGTCGCGATGGCAGATGAGGAATTGTATCGTCAAAGGTTCCTTCATCGAACAATGGAATATCAATCATTCAGGCGTCCAGATCATAGGCGGTCAATTCGAACGCGTTGAGTTTCCGTCAATTGAATACGATGCCGGCCAGGAGCCTTCGGAGGTTGCCCGGCATGAATGGGCGACGTTTTCCGGCGTGCGGTTTCGGAAATGCACATTGCCCGCGAGTGTGCTGAGTTTGACCGAGAATTGCGAATTTGATGACTGCCGTTTTGTGGACGACACAAAGACTCTGGAGTTCAAGGCCCCGGTCGCTCGGGTCTTGTATGTAACGAATTGCACGGACGCGCAGCGCAACGTCCCCAAAAATCTGACCTTGGAGATGAAGCCGCTGGTTGAGCGCCCAGCGCCCTGAGTTCAAAAGGGATAGTTTCTTCCCGTTTGGCGAAAGAGGGCACGTGGCGCCAAGCTGTTCCGAACCAACCGGGTCTGATCTCCGATGAAACAGGGTTGCATTGGCGATGAGACCCTGTTTGATCGGAACGCCATGTCCGACCCTACTGCTTCTTTTCTTTTCGCGCTCACGAATGCTGGTTCGGAGCGGGCGCTGAAGGCGGAAGTCGCGGCGGCGGGGCGAGGGTGGCGGCCGAGTTTTCAGCGGCGCGGCTTTGTCACGTTCAAGTGTCCGGTGGACGACGAGCCATTCACGGAAGAGGCGCTGGGCGCGGCAGAACTGGCTTTCTCCCGGCGGGTGTGTCTGTCGCTGGGAAAGGCGGAGAGCGAAGAGGCGGCTCTGGCTTTGGCTCCGGCGGGAGCGAGGGTTCACCGGCTGATTTGGGACGGCAAACGACTGGTGCGGGCCGAGGGCGAGGCGTCGGAGCCAGCGATGGGCGAGGGGATCGTGACTCTGGTGGCCTTTTCTCCGGAGGAAATCTGGGTGGGCTTTCATCGGCATCGACCGGGATTGAGCCCGGACCCGGGCGGCATGGCCGGTCTGGAAATGCCGCCCGAGTCGCCCTCGCGCGCTTGGCTGAAACTGGAGGAGGCAGCGCGCTTTTTCGGTCTGCACTTTTCACGGGAGGATATCGCGGTGGAGTTGGGGTGCGCGCCCGGCGGGGTGATTCTCGCGCTGTTGCGGCGCGGGGTCTCGGTGATCGGCGTGGATCCGGCGCGTCTGGCTCCCGTGGTAATGGCGTCGGCAGTGACCGAGCGTCCGGAGGGACCGGGCGATCCGCCGTGGGTGTATCACTGCCGCAAACCGGCGGCGCTGGTGGGCAAGCGGGATCTGGGCACGCGGGTGACGTGGTTCCTTTCCGACATGAACCAGAGTCCGGCGGTGGCGCTGAAGGAGTGCGGTCGCTGTATCCGGATGTGTCCGTCGATCCGCTCGGCGCTGATCACGCTGAAGCTGACCGATCTCGCGGAGGCGGCCGACCGGGATCTGTGGTTCGGCGAGTTGCGGGCGATGGGATTTCGCACGATGCGACTTCAGCAACTGGCAGTGCACCACCACGAGATGGCGCTGCTGGCGACGGACCGGCGGGCCTGATCGCGCCGCGGGGGAAGGTTACCCTTGAATCGGCGGGGCATCGGGCCTTAATTCCGGCCGCGTTTTACCCTGAATCAACATCCCCGAAAAGAACACCCCATGGAATCTGTATCCCGTCGCAAAATGATCAAGGGCGTCGCTGCCGCGGCCGCCACCGCCACCTGGAATTTCCAGGTCGTCCCGAGCCGAGTGTTCGGAGCCAATGAACGCATCCGCCTCGGTGCCATCGGCACGGGTGGCAAGGGCGCGAGCGACATCTCGGGCTCGGCGGAGGCCGGCTTTGAGATCGGCGCCCTGTGCGACGTGGTCGATGTGGCGCAGTATCCGAACGTCGAGGGCCGTCTGAAGAGCCTCGGCGGAGTGCGCCGTCAGTATCCGAACGCGCCTTTCTATCAGGACTGGCGGGAGATGCTGGAAAAGGAAGCCGGCAACCTCGATGCGGTGACGGTGTCCACTCCCGACCACACCCACGCGCACGCGACGATCGCGGCCCTGCGCAAGGGGCTGGCCTGCTACACGCAGAAGCCGCTGACTCACGGCATTTGGGAAGCCCGCGCCTGCGCGAAGGTCGCTGCAGAAAAAGGCGCCGTGACCCAGATGGGCAATCAGGCCCACGCTGGCGAGGTGCTGCGCCGCAGCGTGGAGCTCATCCGTGCGGGCATCGTCGGCAAGGTGAAGGAGGTCCACGTATGGACGAATCGTCCGATCTGGCCGCAGGGCATCCCGACCTACCCGAAGGGCGAGGAAGTGCCGAAGCACATCAACTGGGACCTGTGGACCGGTCCGGCGCCGCTGCATGAGTACAGCCCGCAGATCCTGCCGTTCAACTGGCGCGGCTACTGGGACTACGGCACCGGTGCGCTGGGCGACATGGCCTGCCACGTGATGGACATGAGCTACTGGGCGCTGGAACTGGGTGCGCCGGTGAGCGTCGAGGCGGTGAGTGCCGATGGCATGGGCCGTTCCACGGACGTGTCGCCGCCGACCTGGGCGACGATCACCTACACGTTCAAGAAGGGCGACGACGAGATCAAGTATGTCTGGTACGACGGCTACAAGGACGCGGTTTTCAATGCCGACAAGTGGGCGCTGGAGTCGAAGGACGCGCCGGGCAACAAGCCGCAGAAGCCCAACTATCCGGGCGACGACATCCTGGAAGGCCAGCCGGGCGACGAGGGCAAGGGCTACGGCACGGTGGTCATCGGCAGCGAGGGCAAGATGTGGTTCCAGCGTGACAAGGTGAACTGGTTCGTGAAGCCGAGCGCGCGCCTCGATGGCTTCGATTTCCCCGAGCCGACCCTGCTGCGGGCCCGCGGCGGCAATCCGCACAACGAGTTTTTCGATGCGGTGAAGGCGAAGGACCCGAAGATGGCCCTCTCCGGCTTCCACCAGAGCGGTCCGTTCACCGAGATGGTGCTGCTGGGCAATCTGGCGGTCCGTCTGGGCAAGAAGGTCGAGTGGGATGCCGCCAACCTGAAGTCGCCGAACTGCCCCGAGGCCGACAAGCTGATCAAGCGCGACTACCGCGCCGGCTGGGAACTCGACGTGCAGGTCTGACCGGCGGCGAGCGAACGCCATTTTTCCGAAAAGCCGCGTCTCCGGAAATGGGGACGCGGCTTTTTTTGGGGTTTCGCCGATGGATTGCCCGCAAAGAAAGAGCCGCGCCGGACGAGCGGTCCGACGCAGCTGGATTGCGAAACGGGGTTAAAGAGGTGGGAAGTCCGGGGTCAGTTGCCGGTCGCGGCTTTGACGGCCCCGGTGGCGGTGGAACCGGCGGCTTTGGCGGCGCCAGTGGTCTCCGACGCAGCCGAGCCGGCGGTATTGGCCGCGCCCGACGCGGTCTGGCTGGCGGTGGTGCCGAGGCCGGACGCGGCGCCCTTGGTGGTGGAGACGGCGCCCTGGCCCGCAGTGGAGGCGGCTCCGACGGTGGCCTTTTTCAGGTCACCTTCGGCGACGCCCTGTCCGGCGGTCTTGAGGGTTCTGCCGGTGGTCGACACGGCCGAGCCGGCGGTGTTGGCAGCGGTGTCGACGACGCCGGTGGCGGCGCCCGCGGCGGTCTCGGCGGCTTTCTTGGCCGTGCCGCAGGCGGCGAGGCCCAGGGAGGCGATGAGGGTGGGTAGTAGGAGGACGTTCGTTTTCATAACGGATGGATTAGGAGGCTTATCAGGCTGACCGTCAAGCTGAAAGGCATGGTTTTTTACGTAACGGCTTCAGGTCATCGCGAGGACGGGCCTGCGGAGGATTCGTGATTTGACGGATGGGCCGTTTTCCGTGACAATCAACCTTCGCAAAGCAACCCCCAGCAATCCCAATCAACCTGCCCAAAAACGATCCATGAAACGTAAAACCTTCGCTCTGTCCCTCGTCGCCGCCGTGGCCGGAATCGCCGCCCCGGAGGCTTTTTCCGCCGAAGCCAAGCTGCCCCGGGTGTTTTTCGACATCACCGCGGATGGCAAGGACCTCGGCCGTATCGTGATGGAACTGCGCAGCGATGTGGTGCCGAAGACGGCCGAGAATTTCCGCGCCCTGTGCACCGGGGAAAAGGGATTCGGCTACAAGGGAAGCACCTTTCACCGCGTCATCCCGGGCTTCATGTGCCAGGGAGGCGACTTCACCAACCACAATGGCACCGGCGGCAAGTCGATCTATGGGGAGAAGTTCGCCGATGAGAATTTCCAGCTCAAGCACACCGGCACGGGCATCCTCAGTATGGCCAATGCCGGCCCGGACACGAACGGCTCGCAGTTTTTCCTCTGCACCTCGGTGACGGAGTGGCTGGATGGCCGCCATGTCGTGTTCGGCAAGGTGGTAGAGGGTCTCGATGTGCTGAAGACGGTGGAGACCTACGGCTCCGAGTCCGGCCGCACCTCGGCGAAGATCGTCATCAAGGACTGTGGCGAACTGAAGTGAGTCAACCATCGGTCGGAGGGCGGCTATGAGGAAGGCATTGGTGGCGATCCTGCAAACAAGTCCGGTCCTCGGGCTGGCCATGGGACTCACCTGTGCCCTGTCTCTCGGGCTGGCGATGGCGGAGGAAGCCAAGCCGTCGCCCCCGCCGCCCAAACCACCGAAGCCACGATTCGTTCCCAATCCGGAGTTGCCGCGTCTCTCGGACGGGCAACTCCGGGTGATCCCGCCGCCGCCGATTCCGGCAGCGGGCGATGCGCCGATGGCTCCGGAGCCGCCGGGAAAAGCCGCCGAGTCGCCCAAGCCATCGGAGTCCGCGGCTTCCGTTCCGACATCTACTCCGGCACCGGCTCCGGAGATGGCGAAAGCGGTGACGTCGTCCTCGTCCTCCGAGGGAACCAAACCGGCTCCGACGCCGAAGCCGGCGACACCCACCAAAGCCAAGCCGAAGGCCAAGCCCGCTCCGGCGGCAACGCGGAAAGCGCCACTGGAACCGACGTCGGCTGAGACGCCCAAAAAGAAGGGGTTTTTAGCGGATTGGTTCGCGCCCAAGCCGGCTTCTGTTGACGACAAAGCGGCTCCGGCGAAGACGACTCCGCCCCGGAAGGCGGACTCGAAGTTGCCCGCCCCGGCGACGGCCGCGAAAACTCAGACGTCGGCCTCGTCCCGTGCGAAGACCGAAGCGGCGGCTCCGGCGAAGAAGCCATCAGCGGTGGCAAAGTATGTGGCAGTGATCACAGCGGCGGAAGGGGCCTTTTTGTATCGATTCCCGGAATCGGGAATGATCTCGCAGCGTTTGTCGCCCGGTGAGATGGTCGAAGTGCTGGAGACCGGCGAGGCGAGACATCGCGTCCGGACATCCCGCGGCGCGGAAGGCTATCTCAAAGTCGAAGCACTCCGCAAGGCCAGCCGGACGGAAGCGCGTCGCTTTGGATCGGGACGCTGAGGAGAGATCAGGCGGTTATTTTTCTGGGTGAGTAAAAATGATCGCTCCGCATTGAAAAACAGGGACTCGGCGATGATTCGTCGTGTGGTTTTTCCCCGAAAGAGGGGACAAAAAACGCCGCCCCCGGTGAGCGGAGGCGGCGTTCAAAGGATCGGAGCGGCGATCGAAGCGGGTGATGGCTGTCTTACCCGTTCCGGTCGTTCCGGAGGTGCGAATCAGGCATTCTTGAGGTCCTGATACATCTGGTAGGCTTCCTCGGGCTTGAGGCCTTCGTGGACGACACCGCGGACGGCTTTCATCATCGGCACGGGGGCATCGGACTGGAAGATATTCCGTCCCATGTCCACGCCGCTGGCGCCTTGCTGGCACGCGTCGTAGGCCATTTTGAGGGCGTCGAGTTCCGGACGCTTCTTGCCGCCGGCGATGACGATCGGAACGGGGCAGCAGCTCGTGATGGTGTCGAAGTCCTCGTCGGTGTGGTAGCACTTGACCAGATGGCAGCCCAGTTCCGCCATGATGCGGGTGGCGAGGCGGAAGTACTGAGCGGTGCGGGCCATGGCGCGGCCCACGGCCACCACGCCCATCACGGCGATGCCGTAGCGGTTGGCGGCGTCGATGAGCTTGGTCATGTTTTGCAGCGAGCGGCGCTCGTGCTGGCTGCCGATGAAGACCTGCACGGCGAGCACGCAGGCGTTCAGGCGCAGGGCGTCCTCGATGTCGACGGCGGTGTCTTCATAGGAAAGCGGCTCGTAGCCGGGACGGGAAAGCTTCAGGGGCTTGCCGTCGAGTTCGCCTTCCCAGACATCGTCGGGGCTGACCATCGAGGTGCCGCCACTGGCGCGCAGGGCGACGGCTTTCTGGGTGCTGGCGGGAATGATGCTGCGCTGGATGCCGCGGGTCAGCATGAGGCAGTCGCAGTAGGGCTCCAGCGGCAGGATGGTCTGATCCACGCGCTCCAGGCCGGTCGTCGGCCCCATGAAGTAACCGTGGTCGAAGGCCAGCATGATGGTGCGGCCGGTCTTGGGATTGAACACCCGCGAGAGGCGGTTCTTGAGGCCCCAATCGTATTGGTGCGAGCCTTTGAGGAAAAAGCCCGGCGTTTCCTGCGGGGTTTGGGTGTGGAATTCCTTTTCCTTCTTTTCTGTCTGGGTGCCGTCGAGATCTGCCATATCGGGTAGGGGGAGGTTCGGGTTAGCGGTGATGAAGTGAGCTGAACGGAGCTTGGAAAGTCCGAATCGCTTGCCCCCGCGCGCGTCCGCGGCGGAGAGCCGCCACGATGCGGGCGAATGGCGCCCCGGTCAAGCGACAGGTGCCTCCGGATCGAGAGTGATCGCCGCCGGCGAGGGTCAGGGAGCGGTCCCGGCCACCGGGGCACTGTCGACCGGCACGAAATACTCGATGTAGCCGATCATCATCTCGTCTTCCGACTGCGGTCCCCAGCGCACGGTGCGGGTGGGGTCGGGGTTGGCGGGATTGGTCACGCTGTTGTCATACCAGGCGGTGGCCCTGACCCGGGTGCCGCGCGGCAGGAAAAGCGGCTCTTTGAGACGATAGTAGAGCTGCCAGTTGAAGTCGTAGCGCGGCACGTCGAGCAGTTGCCGGGGAACGCCATCGGGGCCGATCACTTCGTAGCGGAAGGCTTTCCCCCGGAGATGCAAGTGGGGCAGAAAACCCATCACCGTCATGTCGAAAGGGGCCGGACGGGTGGCGGTTTCCTCGTGATTTTCCGCTCCGGCGGGAATGGAAATGCGGGTGTTCGGCACGCTGGTGACCTTCACCTCATACTGCGGCGCGCGGTCGGTGTAGTGAAAGCCGATCCGGGTGAGATCCTCGGTCGCGGACCCGTTCGGCGTGTAATGCATCTGGAAGCGCAGGGTCGCTCCGGCGGGCAGTCGCTTGGCGAAGCCGGCGGGAAACATCTGGGCGCTGGTGCCGGGCACATAGAGGGCAAAGTAGCCGCCGATTTCGCTGAAGCGCTCGCCGGGGTTGGCAGGATCGACGGCAAAGACGATGATGTGATGCACCACCTCGCGGGCGCCGGGCAGGATCTCGAAGCCGCGGATCCATTTGTCCTCGGTCAGCCCGGTCGGCATCGTGACATTCACATAGGGCATTTTTCCCTCGGCTTTGATCGGGATCGGCTTGTCGAAGGCGAACACCGCATCGGGCTCCCCATGCAGCCAGCCGTCGGCGGCGAAGTGGCGGGGCACCGGCGCATCGGTCGGGTCGCCGACGGGGCGCTCTTTGGCGCTGAGCCAGGCGAGCAGGTCGGCTTTGTCGCGATCGGATAGGGAACGATCGTTGGCCCAGGGGCTTTCCTTGCCGTCGGCTGGCGGCGCGGCGGACCAGGGCGGCATGGTGCCCTCCTCGATGACTCGTCGGATGACCCGGGCGCGATCCTCCACCTCGGCCAGATCGTCGAGGGCGAAGGGGGCGATGCCGTCCTCGTGATGACAGTCGACGCAATTCTGTTGGAGGATGCGGGAAATGTCGCGGTGCCAGGTCAGGTCGGTTGGTTTGGTATCACCGGAGCCGGTGGACAGGTCGATCTCGCAGCCCGGCGGATGGGTCGCGGCGATCTCCGGCCGGTTTCCCGCCCGCCACGCGGCGATGGCGTCGCGGAGATAGGTGTTCTTCGGCGCGTCGAGGCTGTAGTCGATGCCATACTGGTCGTCGATGGCGCCGCGGTAGATCAGAGTGCGGGCCGGATCGAGGAGGAAAACTTCGGTCGTGGTTCGCGCACCGAGGACGCTGGTCAGGCTCTTGTCGGCATCGCGCAGGTAGGTCGCGGGGGCGAGTCCTTTTTCCTGGAGAAAGGCACCCACGGTCTCCTCGGTCTCGCTGGCGAAGGCATTCACCCAGAGAAATCCGATGCCGTCGGCTGCCAACTCGCCCTGGAGGCGGGTCAGCGAGGGCACGTAGCGCAGGCTGACGGGGCAGGTGGTGCTGGTCAGGGCGATGACGAGTCCGTTCTTCCCGCTGAGTTCTCCCAGCGAGCGGGAGACGCCGTCGAAAGTCCGCACCGTGACCTCCGGCACCTGCCGACCGATGCCGACATCGCCCGGCTTTTCGATGGTCGGGCTGCTGGTCCGGACCGGCTGGGGCGGCTCCGTCGGGGTGGGAATGTCATCGCCCTTCTGATTCCGGGCCAGCGTCAGCGCCTCGCGGGCTTCTTCGAGTGTCACCGTCGCGTTGCCATCGCGGTCGAGGAGGCGAAAAAGGCCGGGGCGGGGGACCTCGGCGGCGTCGAGTTGGCCGTCGCCATTCTTGTCGGCGCGCTGAAACAACGTTTCGACCGATCCCTTGAGCCCGCGCAATTCGCTCAGCGCTCCGCTCGCTCCGGCCGTTTTGCCAAAGGCGGCCCGGGTTTCCTCCAGCGTGATGTGCCCGTCGGCATTCTGATCGAATCGCTGAAACAGCTCGGTCTGGGGCAATTCCGTCCGCGTGACCTTGCCGTCGCCATCGCGATCGGCCCGGCGAAAGGCGGCGTCGGCCGCGCCGGAGCCACCACCGGGTGAATCCTCCGCCATCAGGCTGGCGAAAGGAAACGCACCGGCAAAGGCGGTGAGAGCGGGCAGGAGCAGGGCAAGGCGAAAATTCATGGCTGCGGGGGAGGCAATCACCCCGTAGTAGAACGCGCCAATGCCCGTCTGGTTACGAAAAAGTTGGTGAACTGATGCAGAACGATTCCCGCCTGCCCCGAGGGATTGGGGAAATAGCGAGAGCCGTCTCTGCTGGCTACTTTGTCTGGACGACCTTGGATTTCCCTTTGGTTTTGGAGGCGATCGCCGCCAGCCGGTCGTTGGATTCCTGATTGAGATCGACGCCGATGGTATTTACCTGAATGCCCTGAGCCGCCAACGTGTCGATCTCGTCGGTGTAGTCGCCGCCGCTGGTGGGTTGTCCGTCGGTCAGGAAGTAGACGATCGCGGGCTTTCTGCCATACAGGAAGGGGATGCGGAGGGCCGCCTCGTAGTTGGTCCCGGAGCTGTCTGCCTTGAAGGTCGAAACCCGATCGTTCATCGCCTGCTTGCTGGCGTCCGAGGCCGTCATCAGTTCGAGGGTGGGATCTGTCCATTCGATATCGCCCCCGAAGGTGGCCACGCTGAAGCGGGTGCTGGAATTCAGGCGGTTGATCGCACTGGAAAGGGCCTCAATGACGAGATCGATGCGGGTCGAGGAGCCCACCTTCGTGGCCATCGATCCGGAGACGTCGATGATGTAGAGGACATCGGTGATGCCGGGGTCTTCGAAAATGAAATTGGCACCGGCAGTCGCCGTGCTGTCCGCGCTGTCCTGATAATCGACCGCATCCAGAGCACGGGCATAGGCCTGGACACTGAAGCCCGATGGGTAGGAGTTGCTGTCGACCGAAAAGCTGCCGCCGCCATAGGCCGCCCAGCCCGATCGCGGCGGAACAGTCGCGCCCGGAGCGACCACCGCGTAGTGGATCTGGGAGAGACCGGTGGCATTCGGATTGGCCAGGGAAACGGAGATCGTCGGCGTGTCCTCGTTGAATTCCGGGGCGCTCAGGCGGATCGAGGGTGGCAACAGGCGCACGGGATCGCTTTTCCAGAAAGCCGCGCTGGCCAGCTTGCTGCTGATCCACCGGGAGGGATTGCCGGCGGCAAAGGCCACCACGGTCGTGTTGCCCGTCAGAGAGAGCGGGGCGGAGTATTTCACGAACGGGCCGCCGCCGACCGATACCATCAGCCAGGTCGAGTCGTCGTTGGGATTCGACAGGGTGACGGTCTCGGGGAACTCACTGGGCTTGAAGGTCCCGTCGCCGGGCAGGATGACCGGCTCGCGCAATTCCCTGGGGGCATCCAGGGCGGTTGGGAAGGGGGACTCCGGCACCTCCGCCACCACCGGCCCCGGAGAACCGACCACGGGGGCCTGGGGTAGGGGACGATCCCGATAGGCCCACACCCATCCCGGATCCCCGTTGTAGCCCAGAGGCGAGGTTGATCGGATTTCCTCCCCGTAGTCGACTTCGGCCAGGGCATCATCGAGATAGAATTCGGTGACGCCCGCTCCGCGTTTCGAGACGATAAAGCGACTGCCGGCTTGATCCCAAACGGCACGGGGCTGGCCGTCATTGCCGCCCGCGGTGATTCGGGCGGCCAGCCGTCGATCGATCGTGCTGCCTGTCAGACCGACGAACTGGCTCGCCGTATCCCGCTGGCGCTCCGTTTTGAGCCGATCCAGGATATCCTGCGGCTTGCTGAGCCCGGCGAGATTGCCCCCGCTGGCTCGATACATATCGATGGCCTGATTGATGCGATCGATATCGTTCTGCAGTTTGGCAGATTGTGCGGCTGAGCGAAGTCCAGTGAAATTGGGAATGGACACGGACGCGATGATGGAGATCACCACGACTGTAATCAGCATTTCCATCACGGATAGACCCTGGCAGGTGCTCCTCCTGCGGCGGGCCGTTCGGGACGGTTCCATGATATAATTTTCATAAAAACAATCGTTTTTGGCAAGTTTTTTTTCGCGACGATTTCTGAGAGCCCCCCAAAAATGTCCCGTTCTACCGGCTTCCCGGCTTGGCAATTCCCGAAACTGGGGCCAATCTGGACCGATGAAACGCCATCATCCTCTGGCACTCATCTCAATCGGGTCGGGCCTTCTCTCTCTGTTGTGCCCGGCCGCAACCGGTGAGGATGCGCCCCGATCCTTGTTGGCCGAAAAGGCCCTGCTCGGCGTCGCGGGTCAGCCGGAATGGGACGACTTCGCCACCCGACCGCCCGATTCGGCCGGCTTGGAGATCGACTTCGCCATCGCCGGGCCGGCCAATGCCCCACACAGCCTCTTGATCCGTCACCGCGGCGTCAAACTCCGCTGGCGTGTTCAGCTCAATGACAAAGACCTCGGCAGCCTGCCCACGCTGGAGCAGGAGCAGATCACCGCCTTTGCCGTGCCGCCGGGCGCTCTTGTCACGGGAATGAACCGACTCGCGCTCCTGCCGCCGCCCACACCGGACGACATCGAGATCGCCGCCATCGATCTCCTCGGCGAGCCTGTCGAAAAGGCCACATCGGGCAGCACGCTGGATGTCGTGGTCACCCATGGGGCGGATGGCTCAGCGCTTCCCTGTCGCATCACGGTCACCACGCCCGACGGCGCGATCGTCCCGCTCCGGGCCGAGCCGGCCGGACGGCTGGCGATCCGGGAAGGCGTCGTCTATACCGGTGACGGACGCGCCCGGATCGATCTGCGCCCCGGACGGTACACGGTCTGGGCGAGCCGTGGCTTTGAATGGAGCCATGCCCGGATGGATGTCGAAGCCACCGCCGGAAAAACGATCCCGGTGGCCCTTTCCCTGACCCATGAGGTGCCGCTGCCCGGCTGGATTTCCGTCGACAGCCACATCCACACCCTGACCGACAGCGGTCATGGCGATGCCACCATCGACGAGCGGCAGTTGACCATCGCGGGAGAGGGGATCGAACTCGCCATCGCCACCGATCACAATCACCATGCCGATTACGCGCCCGCCGTCGAGCGCACCGGCACTGCGGGCCTGTTCCAGCACGTCATCGGCAACGAAGTGACGACGAAGCTGGGCCATTTCAATGCCTTTCCCATCCTGCCCGGCACCCAGCCGGTCGATCACACCGTCGATGACTGGGAGCGCCTCCTGCCCGCCATCCGGGCCATGCCGGGCGTGCGGGTCGTGATTCTGAATCACCCGCGCAATCTCCACAGCGGCTTCGTGCCCATGGGGCCGACCCAATTCGACACCGTCACGGGACGCCACCGCCGCGAGGCCGCCCTGCGCGGTCTCGACGGCTTCGAGGTCGTCACCTCGGCGGCCATGCAGAGCGACATCCGGCTCCTGTTCCGCGACTGGTTTGCCCTGCTCAACCGCGGGCACCGCATCGCCGCCGTGGGCTCGAGCGACACCCACGATGTGAACCGCTTCCTCCTCGGACAGGCCCGCACCTACGTCGCGGCGGAGGAAAACCGCGTCGCGGCCGGCGATCTCGCATCGGTCTGGCAGGGCTACGAGGACGGGAAAATGCTCGTCAGCATGGGCCTCGTCGCCGAGATTTCCGTCGCCGGGACCGGGCGCGTCGGCGATCTCATTCCGGCCACTCGCGGCACCACTTTGCCCGTCGTCGTCACCGTCACCGGCCCCTCCTGGACCCGCGCCGATCGGATCGAACTCTATGCCAACGGCCACCTCATTCGGCAGACCGGGATTTCCCACCCCGACGGAGCCATAGAGAAAGCCCGCCAGGTCTGGGAGATTCCCGTGCCCGCCCACGACACCCACTTCGTCGCCATCGCCACCGGCCCCGGCGTCGATCTGCCCTTCGCCGAGACGCCTCGGCCCTACCAGCCGACCTCACGCACCTTCGAGCCCTGCGTCATCGGAGCCACCAATCCCGTCTGGCTCGATGCCGACGGCGACGGCGCCTTCACCGCCGCCCGCGGCACCGCCGAGCGACTCATCAAAGCCCACGGCACCGACCCGGCCCGGCTCCTGCCCGCCCTCGCCGGAGCCGATGAAGCCATCGCCATCCAGGCCGCCGCCCTCTGGAGCGAAGCCGGTGCTCCCGCTCCCAGCCCCGACCAGCTTGCCGCCGCCGACGGGGCCGTCCGCCGGGCCTTCGAGAGCGTCTTCCGCACCGCCCCGTGAGCCGGGCAGGAAATGCTTTACAAGCCCGCTCCGCCTCCTACCCTGAGCGTCCCCTCCGAGACCCATGGCGACCCTTCAGGACCCTCCACTCCCCGCCGCCGCCAGCCCTGCCAGCTCCGCCGTTTCCCGACGCCGGTCGTGGCTTGCCTGGCTGCCCTTCGTCCTGTTCCTGCCCCTTTTCTGCGCCATCGCCTGGGAAAAAGCCGAACGCAAAAACTCCGGCATCCAGAACAACGACGAGCACGCCGTCTTCGACTACGACCAGCACGCCTACCTCAACATGGGCCGGCTGATGCGCGATCAGGACTACCGGAAAATCGTGCCCCGCCACCGCATGCCCGGTTTTTCCTTTCTTCTCAGCGCCTTCAGTTGGCAAAGCGACGCCTATCCCATCGATCCCACCGGTCAGGACCCGCGCACCGTCGGCGAGGGCTACTTCTTCCGCGCCAAAGTCTTCACCCTCTTCCTCGCCTGCCTCTCCCTCGTCGGTCTCTATGCGCTCTGCCGCCGTTTCCTGCCCGTCGTCGAGTCCCACATCGTCACCTGGTCCTTCGGCTGGCTCGTCGCTGTCATTCGCGCCCCGTACGTTCAGCCTGAGCTGATCTTCTACGTCCTGTTCCTCCTTTCTCTCGTCCTCCTGTGGAGACTCCTCGTCCAGCCTCGCTGGTGGCTCGCGCTCATCGCGGGACTCGTGCTCGCCACCGCCTTCATCATCAAATCCTCCGTCGTCCCCCTCATCGCCCTGTTTGTCGCCTGCGCCGGGCTGCGCCTGCTGCGCGAACTGTGGCTCGACCGACGCCGACCGGATGACGCCCGCGGCACCGTCCTCGGGCGGGTGGGGGAGTTCGGCGTCGCGCTCATCGTTCCCGCCGTCTTCGCCGGCGTCCTGTCGCCCTACCTCATCAATACCGCCCGCATGCACGGCTCACCCCTCTGGGATGTCCATTCCAAACACTACATGTGGATGGAAACCGACGAGGAAAAGCGCTTCTGGCGCGCTGCCGGCATCTCCGACCCCGGCTTCGTCCCGCCGCCCGACCGCGAACTGCCCACCGCCCGCACCTACCTGAGCGAGCGCAGCCTCTCCCACGTCATCGAGCGCCTGAAGGACGGATGGAATGCCACCCTCATCATGATCAAAAAGCGCTACGAGGGCTGGTGGATCTTCATCCGCAAATGGCTGCTGCCCGTCCTCGCCGTCGCCGCCGTGCTCAGCTACCGCCGCACCCTCGCCGGCATCCGGGCGCACTGGATCGACGGCCTGCTCGTCACCGGATTCCTCATCGGCTACTCCATCCTCTACAGTTGGTACCAGATCATTGGCGTCGGGCCCCGGCTCCTGCTTTCCATCTTTTTGCCCATCGCCTTTTTCGCCTCCGTCATCGTCCACCGGCTTATCGACGGGCGCAGTTTCACCATCCGCGGACGCACCGTCCCCTGGCGCGCCTTGGTCAATGCCGGGTCCATCGTCTTCATCACCGTCCACACCATCCGCCTCCTCACCGGCGACTATTGGACCCTTGAGGGCGGCCGCTGACAGCCGTCCTCCCACGCGAATCCCGTCTCCATGCCTGCCGAACCCGCCGTCCCAACCTCAGCCCCGACCCCGTGGAGAGCCCGGCTCGCCATCGCCGTGCTGTTCGCCGGACTGCTCGCCGTGTTTGCCGGCTTCGCCCATGAAAAGGCCCAGCGGCACAATACCGGCATCGGCGCCAACGGCACCGACACCATCCACGACCACGACCAGCACCCCTACCTCAGCGTCGCCCGCAAACTCTACGATACCGGCTTCGACTGGGTCGTGCCCCGCCACCGCATGCCCGGCTACTCCGTGCTCATGGTGCCCCTCTACGATCCCGACACCGCCTATCCCATCGATCCCACCGGCCAGGACGAGCGCCGCGTCGACGACGGCTTCTTCCGCCGAGCCAAGCTCTTCAACATCGCCCTCTGCGGCCTCGCCCTCGTCGTCCTCTATGGCTTCAGCCGCCGCTACATGCCCGTGCCCGAGGCCCTCATCCTCACCTGGTCTTTCGGCTTCCTGCTGGAAATCTTCAAAGCCCCCTACGTCCAGCCCGAAGGCCTCTTCTACGTCACCTTCACCCTTTCCTTTGTCCTCCTGCTCCGGCAGCTCATCCAGCCCACCTGGCTCACCGGTCTGGGCGCCGCCGTCGCCCTTGCCATCACCTTCATCCTCAAATCCACCGTCCTGCCCCTCATCGCCCTGTTTGGCGCCTGCTACGGACTGAAATGGCTCGCCGACGGCATCCGCGCCTGGCGCGGCGGACAGGCCGTCGGTCACCTGCGCGCCACCCCGCGCCTGTTCGGACAGGCCGTCATCGTGCCCGCCGTCTTCATCGCCCTCCTGTCCCCGTATCTCCTCAATACCTGGCGCCTGTTCGGCTCACCCTTCTGGGATGTCCACTCCCGCCACTACATGTGGATGGATACCCCCGAGGAAAAGGTGAAATGGCGCGACCGCGAGATCTCCGAGCCCCATTTCCACCAGCAGCCCCGGCCCGCCGGCGAGGAGGAAGTGCCCAACGCCGCCAAATACTTCCGCGAGCACACCCTGAGCCAGATCATCGACCGCCCCATCGAAGGCTACGGCAAGCTTATGCCCCGCATCGCCCTCGACTATGGCCCATTGCTCACCTTTCTCTGGACCGTGTGCCGCTGGTGCGTCCTCGTCGTCGCCGTGCTCCACTGGCGCGCGGTTTGGCAGGCCTTCCTGCGCCACTGGCCCGTCGTCCTCATGGCCGCCGGGTTCTTCCTCGGCTACGCCCTCCTGTATTCCTGGTACACCGCCATCCGCGTCGGTCCCCGGCTCATCCTCGGACTCGCCCTGCCGCTGTTGTTCCTGAGCCTGTGGTTCATCGGCCACTTCGGCGGCGAGACCCGGCTGCCCCGGCTCGGGCTCAAAATCAACGACCGCCGTCTCGCCCTCGTCGTCCTCGCCCTCGCCACCGCCATCCTGTCCCTCCGCGTCCTGCGCGAGGATCTCTGGCACATCGAAGGCGGCCAGTGACCAAGCCAGAGGGGCCACCAGCAGATTCGGGTCAGGTTTACCCCGCATAGGATGAAAAAGGCCCACGGAAGGCACGGAATTTCACGGAAATTGCGGCGGGGGCTGGGCAGGGATTTCCAGCAGATTCAGGGAGGCCAGCAGATTTTTTTGGGATGGGTAAGCCTGAAAGCTGAAAGGGAAGGCCCACGGAAAGGCACGGAAAAAGAGCCGATGAAACTTTCCCGAAAAGGCGAGCCTCAAAAAGCCCTTCAAAACCTCCCCCATCCGTGAAATTCCGCGCCTTCCGTGGGCCCATCTCCACCTTTCCAGCCATAAGCCAGACCCGAATCTGCTGGCCTCCCTGAATCTGCTGGAGATCCCCAAACAGCCCCGTCCAGTGCCGGCCATAGCTTCCGTGAAATTCCGTGCCTTCCGTGGGCCCATCTCCACCTTGCCAGCGGCAAACCAGACCCGAATCTGCTGGCCTCCCTGAATCTGCTGGAGATCCTCCCAGTTCGTTCCGTCGTCCCAGCGTAAGATGCGCATCAAGAGTGAGTTAAGCGCCCGCCTGCCAGTCTGGAACACCCCGATGCACGTCGTGCAGAGGGCCGACCAGACCTCACTAACCCCTCGGTACGGCGTGCAGAGGGGCGTTTGGATTCTGATCGGCCCTCTGCACGCCGTGCGGAGGGGCGTTTGGATTCCGATCGCCCCTCTGCACGCCATACAGAGGGGCGTTTGGGTTTTGATCGGCCCTCTGCACGCCATGCAGAGGGGTGTTTGGATTCTGATCGGCCCTCTGCACGCCGTACCGAGGGGTTAGTGAGGCCTGGTCGCCCCAATGTACGGCGTGCAGAGGGGCAGGTGAGGCGCCCGGGACCCATGGGCCGATCGTCGGCGGGGCGGGGGAGCGTTGTCTCCCTCGAAATCGTCCCGGCGAGGGGGAACGTCTCTTGCAGTCCATCTTAAGGTGCCTAGCCAATGCCGGCGGTGAGCGGCTGCAGACCCAAGCGCCCGGTAGGTCGTCCGGTCCGTGATATCAACCAAGTCACGGACCCGCCAGAATCCGGTAGGTCATCGACCGGATAGACGCACCCGGGCCGAAAATTCCTTGGCAGCACAAGGCTCCGCCGCTACTCTCGGCCAGGATAGCTCGACAGCCGAAGACACCTCAATGAACGAATGGCGACCGCTGATCAACGAATACTACAAGCTCGCCCACACCGATGATCCGAATTCTCTAGAGTTAGGGAAGCCTGCGACCACCGAAGAACTTGATTCACTCGACAAGGAACTGGGATTCAAGATGCCTCCCGAGTTTCGGAGCTTCTATGGCGAGTTCAACGGTTTCGGAACCAAGCGAGACGATGAGACCGATTGGTTCTTCGTCCCCATTTCGGCGATTCCGAACCTTACTGCGGTTATCCGGGATTGGTTCAAGGAGACGCATCCTGAGATCGCGAGACGATACGTCGCAGTCGTCGATTGGGGCAACGGAGATTCGAGCGGTTACCTTTTCTCGGAGGCTGGTGATCCGCTCGAAGGATTCTTCATTTTTGAGCACGAGAGCTACGAGTTCGAGGCTGATCAGGATTGGCGGGAATTCATCATTCCTGTAAACTCGTCTATCCGCAACTTCCTCACCGAATAACAACCATGGGAGAGCAAGTCGCGGATGATCCATCTAATGAGCCACGATCAACCACAAAGCGCGAACACGGATCGGCTGCAACAGCTTCACCGGCACCAGCGCCCCGACGTCGCTGAGAAATGAAGTTTATCCCAGACGGATGGTGCTCACAGAATTACCGCGTCAGGACTGCTGATGGGGATGGGAAGGTTTGTTTCTCCAAGACTCCACCGTTCGGAATGATCAACGACGGTTTCAGAGATTTTTCGATTGAGGTGGTCGGCAAGATAAAGAGAAGGTGGGAGTTGAGGGATGGTGAAACGGTTCTTTTTTCTGCGAGCAAGAAGTTCGGCCTGAAGCGAATCGTGAAGATAGAGGCTGATGGACAAGTTTATACGCTGTTCAGACAGCCTGGGAGTGATGCCATGATTCTGGAAGGGCCGTCAACCTCCGCATGCTATCAGCGGGTCCATTTCATGACGCGGCGTCAGAAGATCACTGGTCAGTGGGCTGATGATCGGTTGGTGATCTTTGGATTCTGGTTTGTGGCTTATTACGACCAAATTGATTCCGTAATTGGTGAAGTCATTTCTGTTATGGTCGAAATGGCGCCATAGGTGGCCGAAGCGCAGAATGGCGCGCGGGTTGGTGATGGATCGGCCTCCAGTCGCGGCCAGCAAGCCCAGCGGCATCGTAAACGGAGCCAATCTCCGGCCCAATAAACCAGCGGGCCACGCTCGCAATACGCAGAATCTGCTGCCCCGCGTCATCACCGTGAGCTTGGAGACGCTCAGAATCGGGCGCGGCCTGCCGGCACTGGAGAATACTCGGAAAGTCTGCGCCACGGCGGATCGGGTTCGATTTCCGGCCCATCCGTGCCCCCCAAAAAAGAAAACGGGCGCTCCGGTCACCCGGAACGCCCGTTCAAATCGAGTTCGCTGTTCCCGGTCAAAAACCGGGTCAGGCGAAGAGAGGGGATCAGCCCTGGGAGCCGGAAGCCTTCGGCTTCTCGGTGGCTTCACCGGCCTGCAGCCAGCCGGAGATGCCGGCGGACAGGTGCTTCACGTTGGTGTAGCCGAGCTTCTCAGCGGCTTCAGCAGCGGCCTTGTAGGCGGAGCAGCTGGGGCCGCCGCAGTAGGCGACGATGAGGGCGCCCTTGTCCTTGGGCAGGACGGAGGCCAGATCCTTGGTGGCGCGGAAGTCGACGGCGCCCGGGATGTGGCCCTTGGCGTAGCCGGCGCTGCCGTTCACGTCGATGACGGTGACTTTGCCGTCCTTGATGGCGGTCTTCAGCTCGTTGATGCTGATGTCCGGGTACTCACCGCCGATGGCGGAGGTGGCAAGGGCGACGACGGCGCAGGCGAGTGTGGTCAGGATTTTCTTCATGGTTGGATGTGTCTTTCTTTTTTGATGTGGAGGTTATGGGTTTGGGCTTTGGAACGCCCGCTCTCTGAGACGAGAGAAGCGGACAAAGCTTAGCGGGATTTTCGCTGGAATCGAAAAAAGCTCAATTCCAAACCCCGGCGCGCCTGCGTCATGGGGCGATTGAATTTTTTTGTCACGATTTGGCGTCGCGCAGGAATGCGATGAGGTCGGCGAGCGCCTGGGCATCGAGCGCGGCCTCGAGTCCCTCGGGCATGGCGGAGCGCCCGGTGGCGGTCAGGCCGGCCACTTCCGAGCGCAGGAGATCGCTGCGGGTGCCGTCGAGCTGCTGGACGGTCAGGCTCTCGCCGGCTTCGGCGACGATCATCCCCGCGAGGCTGCGTCCGCCGCCCAGATCGATCTGATAGAGGCGGTATTTGTCCTCAACGGCGCGGTTCGGGTCGAGGATGGCGGTCAGCAGGGAGGCGGGGGATTTGTCTTTCAGCGCGGCGAGATCGGCGCCGAGATCGCGCCCGACGCCCTCGAGCCGGTGGCAGGCGGCGCAGAGGGTGGCGAAATGAGCGCGCCCCCGCGCGAGGTCGCCAGGGAGCTTCAGGGCATCGGCAAAACGCTCCATGACAGCGGCGCGGTCGGGACTGGCGGCCCCGCCGAGCACGGCGCGGGCCTGGAGGCGCAGGGCGGACTGGGGATGGTTCAGCAGGCGATCGCGGGTGGCGGCATCGATGGCCGTGAGGGGCAGGCGGCCGTTTTCCAAAGCCGTCAGCAACACGGCGACATCGCTGCGATCGGCCAGCGCCCCGGAAATGAGCCGGCTCTGCACGGCGGGACCGTAGTGGCTCCATCCCTCGATCGCCCGGCCCAGCGCCCGCATCTCGATGAGGCGGCTGGCCGCGGCGGCCTGAATCCCGGCGGATGTGGCCGGCCCCAGCAGAGGCAGCAAGCGGTCGATGTCGGCATCGCGGGCGACCTTTTCCCGACCCAGCAGGGCGATGGCGGCGAGGCGGCGGGACTCGGGAATGGCGGGATCGCCGACCCAGGTCCGCGATTGCTCCGCTGCCGCGCCGACGCGGTCGAGGGCGTCGCCGAGGGGACCGGCGCCGGCTTTCTCGCGGAAGGCATCAAGCGACACGCCCCGGCGGTCCAGCACGGAAAGCAGGCGGGCAGCGATCTGGATGCCGCTCTCGCCGCTGGGATCGGGCATGGCCAGCAGATGGGCCAGCGCCTCGCGCCGGTCGAGCCCGATGGCCGTCTCCAGCAGTGGCGGCAGCAGGGGCAGGCGTTCTTCGATCGGCCGGGAGCGTGACAGCGTGGCGGCGACGGTATCCAGATGCGGCACGAGGGAACTGATCGCCGCGGCGGCAAAAATGGGATCGTCCCCGTGACGGTGCAGGAGTGCCGCCAGCGCTTCGCCGGCCTCCGGTGTCGCGATGGCGCCGAGGGCGACGGCGGCTGCGAGTGCCGTGGCGGCATCGGGTGGCTGGCGGGCCAGTCGGACGACGGCGTCGCGCAGGGCGGGGGCCTCGACCGGGTCGGGCAAAAGCCGCAGCGCCAGCCGTTGCCGGGCGGGCTGTTCCGACTCCAGGGCGCGGAGCAGCAGATCGACCGGGGCTTTCCCTTCGCCGAACCATCCCAGCACATGCGGCCAGGCCGCGTCGCCGCCGGTGGCGAGGGCGATGGTGGGATCGGGCGGGGTGTTTCGCCAGTAGAGCACCTGCTCGGCCACATCGCGCAGCCAGCCATTGTCGGATCTCAGCCGCTCCGTCAGCGCCTCCGCGCCGAGTCCGTCGATGGCTTCGGGCGCGGCGGATGGGGCGGTGTGGTCCGAAACGATCCGGTAAAGACGGCCCCGGTCGTGACCGGCCCGGAGGTCCAGCACCGCCTGCCACGGCTCGGGGATCCACTCGGGATGCTCGATGACGTAGCGGTGCATGTCGGCGACCCAGATCGCGCCGTCCGGCCCCGTCTTGGCCGCCACGGGGCGGAACCAGTGATCGGTCGAAGCCAGAAACTCCGAGTCGGCCTCATCCGCCGCCCGCACCGCGCGGTAGCCGGCCCCGTCGCGCTCCAGCACCCGCCGGCTGACCAGATTGTGCACCGGCTCGCAGATGAAGGCGCTGCCGCGATAGGCCTCGCCGAGCCGACCATCGCGCAGGATGCCCAGTCCACAGGCCGAGGTGAAGCGATTCTCTGCGTGCGGGTCATTGTAGCGCTGTCCGCCGCGGCTCAGCGGAAACACCCGCCGCGGGTCCTCGCCCGAGTCGATGTCGCGCGCGCCGGGCGGGTAAACCACGTGGGGATTGCGCCGCAGCCAGGCATCTTCGAGCTGGAATTGAAAGATCGGCCGCGAATTGCTGCACCCGAACCAGTCCCCCGCATCGTCCCGCACCCGGCCGTATTGTGTCCGTCCGGTGAGCCGCCGCATCGCGCCGCTGTCGGGGTGAATGGCCAGATCGAATGAGCCCAGCTCCAGTTTTTCGCCCGTTTTCATCGATTCCACCGTGCCGCCGCTGTCGCCATTGGCCACCTGGAGCCAGCCACCGTGGGCCCACTCCAGCCCATTGACGCGGTGCTGCTGATTGCCCTCGGCAAAGCCCCGGTAGAGCACCTCGCGTGTGTCCGCCCGGCCATCGCCGTCGGTGTCGCGGGCCAGCAGGATCTCCGGACAGGCGATGACCAGCACGCCGTCGCGCCAGGGCTTGACTCCGGTGGGAAAGGGTAAGCCGTCGAGAAACAGCGTCGACGTCTCGTAGCGCCCGTCGCCATCGCGATCCTCCAGGCAGCGCACCCGACCGCCGGGACGGCCCGAGGCATCCACCCCGAGCGGGTAGTCGGCCATTTCGACCACCCAGAGCCGGCCGTCGGGCCCCCACTCGAAGTTCACCGGATCGGCCACCAGCGGCTCGGCGGCGACCAGTTCCACCCGCAGGCCGGGCCGCGTCCGCAGGCTGGCCACCGATTCCTCCAGCGAGAGCGGAGCCGGCATCTTGAAGTCCTCCGGCACGTCCAGCACCGGCTCGTAGGCCGCGGCCGGCAGCGCTGCCGCCAGAAATGCCGCCGCCAGCATCCACCCGACCGGGGGACGGGACTCCCGGCTCGTTCCCCTGGAGAGATCAGCCGCTCGGCAGGCGATCGGCTCGGAACGGGCCGGGAGACCGGTCGCCCGGAGGCGGGACGGCCGCCCGTGAGGAGGCGCGAGGGACGCCGGGCACGATGCAACAGGGTTGGATCGGCGATGCAACAGGGTCTGATCGGACACGGCGCCACGATGCGGGATCGCATCCCGCTTGCCAATCTCCAAAAACAAAACGGGGTGGGCGCATTCACGCGTCCACCCCGTCGCGGGAAAAGGCAGAAAGCCGGGCGGCGCTCAGTTCGCCTGGCGTTCCTTGTCGAACTGGGCGTCGAACACGATGTTCGACGGCGGGAAGTCCAGCGCCTTCACGAACTCGCACGATTCGGCCGCGCCGAACTCGCGATCCATGCCGCCGTCCTCCCATTCGATGGACAGCGGCCCCTGGTAGTTGATGTCATTGAGGGCGCGGATGATTTTCTCAAAATCGATGTCGCCGCGGCCCACCGACTTGAAGTCCCAGTAGCGCTTGCGGTTGTGGAAATCAACATGGCCGCCGAAGACGCCGGCTTCGCAGGGCTTGTCGCTCCACGCCACGTCCTTCATGTGGACGTGGTTGATGCGATCGGCGAAGCGGTAGATGAACTCGACGTAATCGACGCCTTGATAGCCGAAGTGCGACGGGTCGTAGTTGAAGCCGAAAGCCGGGTGGTGGCCGATGGCCGACAGGGCGCGCTCGGCGCTGGCGATGTCGAAGGCGATCTCGGTGGGGTGGACTTCGAGGGCGAATTTGATGCCGTTGGCCTGGAACACGTCCATGATCGGACCCCAGCGATTGGCGAAGTCCTCATAGCCGGCGTCGATCTGGCCGGGCAGGTTCGGCGGGAAGCTGTAAACCAGATGCCAGATGCTGCTGCCGGTGAAGCCGTTGACCACCTTCACGCCGAGTTCCTTCGCCGCGATGGCCGTCTTCTTGATTTCCTCCGCGGCCCGCTGGCGCACGCCTTCCGGATCGCCGTCGCCGTAGATGTAGTCAGGCAGGATCTGGGCATGGCGGGCGTCGATGTTGTCGCACACGGCCTGACCGACGAGGTGGGTCGAGATGGCGTGGCACTGCATGCCGTGTTTGGCGAGCAGGTCACGCTTGGCCTGGCAGTAGGCGGCGTCGGCCTTGGCGACTTCGAAGTGGTCGCCCCAGCAGGCCAGTTCGACGCCATCGTAGCCAAAGGACTTGGCCTTCTGGATCATCGTTTCGCAGGACAGGTCGGCCCATTGGCCGGTGAAGAGGGTGACGGGACGGGGCATGGCTTGGCTTGGTCGGGTTTTCAGGTTTCAGTTGTCAGGAATCCGCGCCGCGGGCGCCGGAAAAATGGACCGCATCAATAAAGGGATTGGGGCGGGGGATCAAGCGGGGAAATCGGGGCGGTTTGGGTGGGTTTTGAAGTTCAAAGTTCAAAGTTCAAAGTTCAAAGTTCAAAGTTCCAGGTTCAAAGTTTGAAGTGGTTGGGGCGGTCTGTTGAGGACCGGGAACTTGAGACCGTTTCCCGCGGCGCTGCTGGCTGTGGGCGAGGGGGCGCGGAAAGGGCCTGCTCGAACCCTCGTTTGAGTTTAAGCCAGACCGCTCCGCCGCCGCAGCACCCACTCGGTCGTCAGGAGGCCGAGGAAGAGCGCCAGAAGGGGCCATTTGTCCCAGAGGGTGATGTTGCGGCGCTCGGTGAGGGTTTCCTTGGGGGCGCCGAAGGTCTCGACGAGGCTGTCGGCATCGCCGATCTCGGCGACGCGGCCGCCACTGACCTGCGCGGCGTGGTTCAGAAAATCCCGGTCGGCGGTGAGTTCGGCCAGCTCGACTGGGTTCCGCGAGGCGACGACCACGATGCCGGTCTCGATGGCGGTCAATTCGCCACCGCCATCACCGGCCTGGAGGGCGGCGTCGACCGCGGGGCCCTCGAGGCGGACGGTGTATTCGCCGGGTTGGTTGAGACCGGTCACGGAGGTCTCGTAGAGGCCGGAGGAGCCGCTGCGGTAGCTCATTTTCTGCCGAGTCAGAGCCTCGCCGTCGCGCAGGACGACGGCGGTGAGGTCGGCGTCGATGATGGGACGGCGGTCGGCATCGAGCACCTTGGCGATGATCTCGACGGAGTCGGACGGGGTGTAGGTGAGCCGGTCGGTGCCGAGGCGGACCTGCTCGCCGCCGGAGCGGAGGTTCTCCCCGGCGCCCCAGCGCACCAACTGGCCCCAGAAACGGTGGTGATAGGTGTCGCCGACGCCGTAACGGAAGCGCCAGGTCTGGTCGAAGGTGAGCATGGCCACCTTGCCCAAGCCGGCGCGCTGGACGACGACGAGGGCGTGCTCCTGCTCGTGGGTTTTCTGGTTGGCGAGCTGGCGGATGGCGGCTTCGACGGAGTCGGGCGACCCGTCGAGCACGGGCGCCTCGCTTCCGGCCGGGGCGGCACCTCCCTCGACCGGTTCGGCATAGGCGAGGACCTCGGCGCCTTCCTTGACTCCGGTGACGGTGGTGCGCCAGGTGGCGGGCGGCATCTGGGACCAGAGCTGTGCGTTGACCGAGCGGCTGGTGGACTGTGCCATGACGGGATGGCCGCGGCCGGCGGCGGTGAGGGCGATGCGGTAGGCTGGCTCGGGGCTTTCCAGGCGGGGGGCCTCGGAGGCCTCCCAGGTGATGGGGAGCAACTCCTGGAGGACGGGGCTCTCGTGGGCGTGCGGCATGTAGCGGGGGCCGCCGATGCAGACGAGCAGGGCGCCGCGCTCGGTGACAGCCTCGCGGATGGCGTCCCACTCCGTGCGGCCCAGGGCGCCGGGCGGGATGTCGCCGAGGATGATCACGTCGAAGAGTTTCCACTCGTCGGGATTGGCCGGCAGGGAGTCGGCATCAGCGTCTCCGAATTTCCGGGTGGCGGTGGCGGCGACGATCTCGGGGTCGCGCACGCCTTCGATCTGATCGGGGCGCAGCAGGACGTATTGGAGATGCACCGACTTGTCGCGGCCGTAGAAAAGGTTGCGCAGGTAGCGGAACTCCCAGCGGGGCACCCCGTCGACGAGCAGCACGTTGGTCCGGTCGTCGGTGACGGCGACTTTGAAGTCCCAGGTGTTGTTGGTGTCGAACAGTTCGCCGTTCTGGGGCTCGATTTCGAGCTGGTAGTCGAAGATGCCCTTGTCCTCGGGGAGATGGACGAAACGGATCTCGGTGCGGTGATTGACATCGGGCACGGTGACGGTCTGCTCCTCGACGACTTCGCCCCCGTGGCGCAGCACGGCTTTGACCTGCTGGCCGCGCAGGCCGTCGAATTTCACCTCGGCCCGCACCCCGACGCGATCGCCGAGGTAGATCGATTCAGGGGCGGCGAGGCTGAGGATGGAGACATCGACCGGACCGAGGCGACCGCCGAAGGGCACGGCGCTGAGGGGGGAATTCTGCACGCCGAGCTGGCGCAGGGCGTCCTCGGGCAGACGCGGGCCATTGTGACGGCCATCGGAGAGCAGCAGCACGCCGGCGAGAGACTCGGGCGAGGAATTGTCGAGGATGTGCTCCAGGGCGGTGGTGAGGTCGGTGGCGGTGCGGAGGCCGGCGCCATCCTCGGTCTCAGCGCCGGCTTGCTCCCACTCGGCAAAGGCAGTGGTGGCATCGGCATACTCGCCGGGATCGCGGGCGAAGCGGTAAAAGCGCAGGTCGTAGCGCTCGGCGAGCCGATCCAACAGGGTTTGATCGGCGATGGTACCGGGTTGGATCGGATCGGCGGGTGTCTGGGGGGCCGGCTCCGGGGCTTTGGAGGGCTCGCCGTCCTTTTCGGGGGCTCCGAGGAGGGCGCGGGCGATTTCGGCACGGGGTCGGGCGGCGGCTTCGGCGATGGTCTGACGGTCGGCATCGCTCAACTGGTCGAGGTAGCGCTGGTCAACGGCCTCGCGCAGGCTGGGCAGGCGGGCGGCGACGGTTTCAATCTGGGCGGCGGCGGCGGTGAAGGTCTCGGCGAGCCCGGTGGCATCGCCCGCCTCGATCCGGCTGCGGCCTTCGGCGAGGGCCTTGGGCAGAGCGTCGGCCAGGGTGGCACGCAATTCGGCGGCGGGCTGGCGGATCTCCCCGGGCAGGCCCGGCTGGCTCTCGATGGCGGTGAGGGTGGCGGCGACAGCCGCGAGGCGCCGGGTGGCGTCGTCGAGCAGGGCGGTGAGCGGCTCTTTCCGCGCGGCGACCGCGGCGGCGGCATCGGGGGCGCCGGCGAAAGCCTCGCGCTCGGCGGTGAGCTGCTCGCGGAGTTGGGAAAGCTCCCGGACGGCCGGCCCGAGCGGCGGACGCCCGGCGGCGGGGCCAATCTTGAGCACGCCGGCCCGGTCGAGCTGCTCGGTGGCGCTGAGCCGCTGGTCGGAGAGTTGCATGGACTGGGAATCGTCGATCAGCACGACGACCTCGCGGTTGATTTCCCGATCGACGAGGAAGGAGCGGACCGGCTGGAGGAGAATGGCGATGAGGATGCCCAGGGCGATGAGACGCAGGGCCAAAAGCCAGCGTCCGCGCGAGACCGGGGCGACGAGGGTGCGCTCCAGTCGGTAAATCCCGATAATGGCCTCGGCCGCGGTGCCGCCGATGAGGGCCAGCACCCAGAGCGGCCACGAGGTGGCGAGGGCGAGGTAGCGGCCCATCACTTGGAAGGCGAGCCAGAAGGCCGCGCCGAGCAGGACGGCTCCGAACAGGCCCGCGGTGAGGCGTCCTCCGCGGCTGGCGAGGCGCCCGCGCAGCCGCAGGGAGAGCGCCCAAAGCCCGGCGGCGACCAGCAAGCCAGCCAGCAGCCAGGGCAGGCCCACGCTGCGGGCGAGGAGGTCATCGCGGCTGAAATCTTCGGGATTCATGCGGCGTCGGGCGATTTAGCGGGCTCCGGCCGCGCGGATGCGGGCGAGTTGCTCTTTGAAACTGGTGGTGGGGGCGTCCTTCGACTCGAAGTCGATCTTGATCTCCTCGCCGGTGCGGCGGCTGATGGCGATCCAGCGGGTCAGGGCGATCTCGACGAGAAGGAAGATGAAGGCGCCGAGGGCGAGGTATTTCCACAGTTCCTGCCCGAATTGGTTGCCCTGGAGGATGCCGACGACTTCCTCCAGCGTCTCGGGCCGGACGACGGTGACGAAATTGCCGAGGAAGGCGAAGTCGGCGTCGGTGAGCCGGGTCAGGTGGCTCTCGGCGGGGTCGCGCTTCACGGTGAAGGGAATTTCCTTCTGGCTGTCCCCGAGGAAGGCGCGGAAGTAGGTGCGGTGTTCTTCGGGAATGGTCAGGCGGTAGGCTCCGGAGGACACGTCGCCGATGATTTTGACGAGGGAGCCGCGGTCGCCGGAGGACAGCTCGCCGCTGCGAGGCTGGTCGTCGGGGCCTTTGACCGGATAGCGGGCCAGGGCGCCCTCGCGGGTGCCGGCCTGACTGGCGGGGGCGGGACCGGCGAAGACGCGGAAGCGGTCGGAGGGCACGATCTGACGGGGCAGCTTGCGGTGTTCCCAATACAGGATGGCGCGGGCGTCACCGCCGCGGTCCACGAAGCGGGCGCGGAAGTCGTGCCACTTGCCGCTCTCCAGCTTGACGGCGCGGCCGCGGTCGCTCCGGCCAGCGGTGGTCTTGAGGACGGATTTGCCATCGATCCAGACTTCGATCTCGTCGTCGACCTCGGCGGAAAACTGGAAGTTTTCCGTGTCGGGCGCCTGGATCTTGCCGGTCCACTCGACGCGGAAGCCATCGACGGGCAGGTTGGGGCCGGGAGATCCGGCCTGCCAGTTGAATTGGATCCCGGCGTCGATCCGGGTCAGTTGGGCGGGGCTGTTGCCGTCGGCGGCGGCGAAATACTCTCCCTTGAGCCCCTGGCCGATGGCGACGTGTCGGCCGCTCGACAGTGAGAGGGTGAGGTCCCAGCCGGGATCGAGATTGAGGTCGTAGGCGGCGGGGTCGGCGAGGTGATAGACGAGTTCGTGGATGAGCGGGAGGTAGGACTGCCGGGTGGGCAGGTTGCTCATGGTGATGTCGAGGGTGGCACCGAGCAGCAGCACTTGTCCGGCGCCGACGCGGCGGGCGGCGAGGAGCGGCTCGCCGGTATTGAGCCGGGCGCCGACGGCGGTCTCAGCGGCGAGAGCCTCGGGCACGGTCAGGGGCCACCAACCGGTGAATTGAACGGTGGCGAAGTCGGTGCGGTTTGTCCCGGAGATCTTGCGAAAAGCCGGATGGGACAGGGTTTGGGCCGAGGGAGTGATGCTTTCCTCCCCGGCGACAAACCGCGGCGCGGCGCCCAACTGGGCGGGTAGGAAAGGCGAGCCGTCGGCCGTCTTCCAGCCGTTGTAGAAATCGGCCTGGACCTTCAGGCCCGGAGCGAGGAGAAGTCCGCCGCCTTTTTCGACATACTCGACCAGGGCGGCGGCGGTCTCGGTGGCGAGACGGGGCACGTCGGCCAGCAGGATGGTGTCGTAGGTGTCGAGGTCAGGCAGGGAAGCCAGCTCCGGGGCGCCGATGATGATCGGCTCGACGAGGAAGCGGACCGGGTCGAGGGCCTCGTCGCGCTCGGGATCGAAATCGTCCCCGGCCTGATCGGCGGCGCCGGGCGCATTCGGAGCGAGGGAGGGATCGAGCGTCAGGGCCGAGGGAGCCAGGGCGAGGGCCGGGAAGGTGGCCGCGCGGGTGAGGTAGCGCCCGGCGGGCCGACCGTCGACGATGAGGACCTTCAGGCTGTCGGCGATGTTCAGCGCGGCGTCGGCGGCATTGTCCTGCGGGATCTCGTCCTCAACGGCGAGGATGGCTTTGACGGTCTGGGCACCGGCGGTTTTGAACTGATGCGTGAAGGTGAGAGTCTGCTTGGCGCCGGGCTGCAGCTGACCGAGCGCGGGATCGCGGTGCCGGCCACCGTCGCTGGTGCGGAGTTCGATGGCCTCGGGGGTGACGGCCTCGTCGCCGGTGTTCTCGATGGTGACAGCGATCTCAACGGGCCGGTCGGTGCCGACGATCTCGCGGGAGAACTCGAGGTGGGTGATGGCCAGATTGCGGATCTGATCCGGCATCGGCATGCGGCGCAGGACGATCTGGGGCTCGGAACGGAGGTTTTTGAAGGCGTCGCGCAGGAAATTCCACCGCGGTGCCTGGCCGGTCTCCCAGCCGACATTTTGCTGATCGGTGAACAGGATGATCTGCTTGGCGGCCTGATCGCCGCGGGCCAGGCTCAGCGAGGCCAGCGTGAGCGCGTGGTAGGTGGCCATGGAGCCGTCGAGGGGGCGGAGTTCGTCGAGGGCGGACTCCAACTCGGCACGGTCGGTGGTGGGGTCGAGGATCTTCGCGGAGGGTGCCGGTCCTCCGAGGATGAGCGAGAAGGCGTGGCCGCGCGGGGCGCGCTTCACCACGGTGCGGGCCTCCTCCACGGCGCGCTCGAAATTGGTCAGGCCGTCCACCTCCAGGCTCATCGAGGTGGAACCGTCGATGATGAGGGCGATGTCCTGCCGGCCGCCCGAGCCGAAGCGGGAGAGATTGAGGTGTTTCTCAAAAAACACCAATGCCGCACAGCCGAGCAGGGCGAGAATGGAAGCGAGGGCAATCCAGAAACGCCAGCGACGCTCATTGTGCAACACCGTGGCCACGCCGAGCCCGACAACGCCGAGGAGGATCAGCGGCAGGACGAAAAGCCAGGGGATGTTCGACCCCGGCGGGACGAAGGGCCTGGCCAGAGCCAGCGCGAGCAAGCCGACCAGCAGGCAGCGGGCCGCCATCAGGAGCGCCTCCTCGAGCTGGATGCGCCGGTTGCGGATGGCGATCGACTCGAAGAGGAAATTCATGGCCCCCCACTCGACGATCCGGTTTGACCGCCGGTTCAGCAAATGGATCAGGATCGGGATGAGTATCCCGAGTGCGCCGATCAGCAGGGCTGTGTTGAGGAAGAGCACTTTAGGTAGTTAATAGTAAAAGGTAAAAAGTGAAGAGATGGTCGGGAGACTGTTTTCGATTTTCAGAGTCGGTGTCGGCGCGATCGGCTAAAAGTGGGGGCGATCATGCCCGGAAATTGTTTCAGGTGATGAGCCGTTGGATTGAGGGCTTGTTGGAATTGGGATTTGGAAGTTGTTTCGGATTTCGGGCTTAGGATTTCGGATTTCCGCCTCCGGCGGCTACCTTTGCCCCGCCTTCCGCTGCGAGAAATAAGTCAGCAGCGTGTCCGTCACGGAGTTCTTGGTGTTCACGGGGACGTAGTCGGCTTCCATCTGGCCGCAGGCGAGTTCGAGGGCCTTGAGATGGGCGCGGACGCGCTCGAGATACTGGATGCGGATGGTCTGGGGATCGATGTTGAGGCGGAGGTTGGGCGCCTCCAGGCACTTGAAGTGGTCGAATTTCTTGAAGGGGAAGGTGAGTTCCTCCTCGGCCATGATGTGGAACAGCAGCACCTCGTGAAAGCGATACCGGAAATGGTGCAGGGCGTTCTTGATCGCCTCGGCATTGTCAAAGAGGTCGCTCAGGATGATGACGAGCCCGCGCGCGGGGATGCGTTCGGCGATCTCGTGAAACGTCTCGGCGCAGCGGGTGTCATTGCCAGGAGCGGTCTGGAGCAGGTCGTCGAGGATGAGCCGGACCTGACTGGGCTTGGCGGCGGGCTTGAGATAGCGGCGGATGGTGTCGTCGAAGGTTACCAGACCCACGGCGTCCTGCTGGCGGATAAACAGGTAGGAAAGGGCCGCCGCGAGGTGGCGGGCGTAGGCGAACTTACTGAGAGCGCGGCCGTTCAGCGAGGCAGCCTCGTCGCCGGTGTAGGCCATGGAGCCGGACGCGTCCACCAGCAGGGTGACGCGCATGTTGGTCTCTTCGATGTATTGCTTGATGTAGTAGCGGTCGCTTTTCCCGAAGACGCGCCAGTCGAGGTCGCGCAGATCATCGCCGGCGACATACTGGCGGTGCTCGGCGAACTCGACCGAGAAGCCCTTATGCGGGCTGGCATGACGTCCTGTCACGGTGCCCTCCTTCTTCTTGCGGGCGAGAAACTCCAACCGACCGATCGTGTTGATCAGATCGCGGGGCAGGAGTTCTGCGAAGGAGGCGTTGGATGGAGGAGGGGTAGCCATGGCAAAGGGGTCAATAAGTTGGCTGCGATCCCTCCTCGAGTTCGGGATCAAACGGGTTGATTACTTTTACGGGAGCCAGTTTAAAATTCCGGACATTTCGGGTGACCACGGGCATGTCATAGCGAATCGCCGTAGCTGCAATGAGTCCATCAAAGGTGGAAAGAAGGACTCCTTGTTTGTCTAATTCCGCCTGCATTTGACCCCATACATGCGCGACTGCCCGATTCACGCTAAGGATGTTTCCCCTCAACGCCTGGCACACTGAACCAAGCCACGATTGAAGCTCATTTCGGCGATTGGAATCGGCGGGCAGTCGCTCAATGCCCCTCCTGATCTCGGCGATGGTGATCACACTAACGAATATTTCAGATTCGTGACGCGCGATCCACTCCACGACGCGGTCAGATGGTGAACGCTTGAGCCTTTCGCACAAGATATTGGTGTCGACCAAAAAGCTCATTCCTCGAAATCAATGGCGGGAGGTGGTGAATCGGGTTCCCGCTCGGGGAGTTCCAGCAAGCACGGGGGATTCAAGAGCAGTGAGGCAAGTCCTTGCTCTGGGCACTTCGTGATGGGGCGCAAGACGATCTCTCCATCGTCGACAAAAACCTCCAAGCCATCTCCGGCGTGGAGGTGCAATTCGTCCCGAACGGCTTGAGGAAGCACCAACTGGCCTTTTTGTTCGAGAACGGTGGTCATTTCGGGAAACGTTAAGGGAGTTCCGCATTCCAATCAAACGCTGTGGTCTGTTTGGAAATCCGGCGCCGCCCCGCCTCACACCTCCAGTTCGGCCTTCGGCTGGAATTGCTCGATCAGCATCGAGACGACGTCGTCACTGGAGACGCCGGCGGCTTCGGCATTGAAGGTGGTGATGACCCGGTGGCGCAGCACGGGATGGGCCACGGCGCGCACGTCGGCGGTGGTCGCGTGGTAGCGACCCTGCAGAATGGCGCGGGCCTTGGCGGCCAGGATCAGGTAGATACCGGCGCGTGGCCCGGCGCCCCAACTGACCAGTTCACGGATAAACTCCGGAGCGTCGGCCTCCTTCGGCCGCGAGGCGCGGGCCAGAGTGGCGGCGTATTCGACGACATGGTCGGCGGCGGGCACCCGACGCACGACCTCCTGCAGCTTCAGCACCTGTGGGGCGCTCAGGGTTTTCTCGATGTTGGCCTTGTAGGTGCCGGCGACGCGTTTGATGATCTGGACTTCCTCGGCCGCGCTGGGGTAGTTGACGCGGATGTTGAACATGAAGCGGTCGAGCTGGGCCTCGGGCAGCGGATAGGTGCCTTCCTGCTCGATGGGATTCTGCGTCGCGAGCACAAAGAAAGGCTCCGGCAGCGGGTAGGTCTCCTCGCCGATGGTGACGTGGTGCTCCTGCATCGCCTCCAGCAGGGCGGCCTGAGTCTTGGGCGGGGTGCGGTTGATCTCGTCGGCCAGGATCATGTTCGCGAAGATCGGTCCGCGGACGAATTTGAAGATGCGCTTGCCCGTGGTCATGTCCTCCTCCAGCACCTCCGTGCCGGTGATGTCGGCCGGCATCAGGTCGGGAGTGAACTGGATGCGCTTGAAAGTCAGGTCGAGCACCTGCGACACGGTGGAGACCAGCAGCGTCTTCGCCAGACCGGGCACCCCCACGAGCAGGGCGTGGGCGCGGCAGAAAATGGCCACCAACAACTGCTCCACCACATCGTCCTGGCCCACGATGACCCGTTCGAGTTGGACCCTCATGTCGGAGTAGGCCTGTTTGAGTTCCTCGATCGTCTCTTTGTCGGAGCCGGTGAGATCGGTGGGGGCGTGTGGAGCTTGGGTGGACATGGAATTCGATCGAACGCGTTGTGGGCGGGCCCGGGCAGACGGTCGGCATTGGCGCAGGGAGACGCCCGGGCCACCCGTGGGCGAAACTAGCAATGGACCGGCGATTCTGTCGAATCGTTTTCCGTGGCGCGAAAAGGTTTTCGGCCTGTTCGCGATCGCCGGGCACAAAAAAGCCGGGAACGCGACGTTCCCGGCTTCTTTGAAAAGGATCGCAGGCTCTGAGGCCGGATTATTGCGCCGAACCGATGAGGGCCGGAATGTCGGCGCGCTTGACACCGGCGGGGGCGTTCACGGCAGCGAACTTGGTCCGTGCCGCAGCCACCTGCTCGGTGGTGATGGCCGGAGCGCTGTTGCCGAAGCTGTTGCGGCAATAGGTCAGCACCGCGGCGATCTGTTCATCGTTCAGACCCGCACCGAGACCGGCCATGATGCCCATGAAGTCCATGTTTTCCTTGGCGATGCCCTTGAGGACCACGAGGATGGCGCCGTTGGGGTCCCCGACCAAAATCGGCGATTTTTCCATGCTCGGAGCCATCTTGGCGGGGCCGGCCTGGAGACCCTTGCCGTCCGGACCGTGACAGGCCGCGCAGGTGGCGTAGCTCGATTTGCCCAGATCCCAGAAAGCATCGGTCACACCCTCGGGTTTGCCCCCGGCGGCCTTTGGCGCGGCGGCGGCGACGACCGGCGTGGCTGCGGGAGCCGGGGCGCCTGCACCACCCGATGGGGCGGCGGCCGGTGCCGCAGCAGCCTGTTCGGCGGGAGCGGCTTCATCTTTCTCGCCCATGCCGGCGACGAAGAAAAAGCCGGTCAGACCCAGCATGGCGAGTAGGAAAACCGGGGCGCCCAGCATCAGGATCGAGTTGAGCAGCTTGGCGAGAGGGGATTCAGGTTCGGAATGGTCGTGGCTCATGATGGAATAAGTGCCGGGATTGAATCGCGTTTGGGGTGAAAGTCAACGGTGGGGAAGCAATACCACCCCGGAAAAGCGCTCCCGTCGCGCCTGTTGAGAAAGAATACGCAATTCTTGGCCGTCAGGAAACGTGGATGAACCGTTTTTGGGGCGAAACGTCGAAAAATTGACACATTCACCCGAAACAGTGCTCCATCACGCAAGATGGAGCCGAAGGCCGGATTCGAACCGGCGACCCGCTCATTACGAATGAGCTGCTCTACCCCTGAGCTACTCCGGCGTGGGCAGGAGGACTGAAGCCAGCTGGCTGGACCGATCCCCGTCGCGTCAAACGGAGGCGAAGGTTAGCGCGATCCATCGCGCTGTCAACCAGCCATGCGCCATCAGCGGTAGGCGTAGATCACCGCCCACTCGACCGGGGTCTCGGCGGCTTCGTCGATGGCCACCCGGATGTAGAAGGTGCCGCTGTTCTCGGGCACTACGCGGACACCGGCGACGTTGTCCTTGTTCCAGGCTTCCGCATCAGCGAGCCGGCCATCGGAGTCGTAAACGTGGAGATTGACCTTCGACTCGGGGATGGAACTGCCGAGCCAGAACCAATATTCGTTCCGCTTGAACAACTGGTGCTGGAAAATCTTGGTTTCGCCGGGTTTCAGTTCTCCGTTCCACCACGCTTCGCGGAGGATGAAGGCATTTTCCTCCAGATCGAGCTGCGGCAGGGCTGCCTCGATGGCGTAGGATTTGCCATCGTGAACGAAGGCGAACACCACGCCGACGGTGATGAGCGCCACGGCCAGAGCGGCGGCAATGACAAGGTTTCGGGTCCGCTTGCGCTCAGTTTCCATAAAATGAACTGGTCAGATCGGTGCTCAGCTTCTGGATTTCGATCACGGCATCCTGCAGCACCGCGCCGTCGCCATTGACCCGCATCAGGGGTTTCAGGGATTCGAGCGTCTCGCCCACCTTGGTGAACGAGGCGCCCTGTTTCGATTTCGTCGGCAAGCCGGCAAAGCGGTTGGCGATCTGATCGAGCAGATCCGGCTGGTGGAGCAACTCCGAGGCATCGGCCGAGTAGTTGTCCGCCACCAGAGCGGCCAGGGCACGCGTGCCGCCGAGCCAGCCGCCGATGCTGACGAGATCCGCGAGATCGTCGTCGCTGAGTTCCTTCATCGTGTTGATCACGGTCTGGCGGGTCTTGTCGAGTTCGCGGCGCACCGAGGCCCACTCGCTGCGGTCGGCTCCCTCGATGATGGCCAGGGCGTGGCCCTCCACCGCACCCTTCACTGCCAGGGCGCCGGACAGGGTGAGCACCTCGCGGCCGATCCGCTTCACCTCGTCGGTATTCTGCGCCTGCACGGCGATGAACCCTTCGGAAATGACGAGGCCGAACAGGAAGGCGGTCCGGGAGCGATTGCCGTCGAGCTTCACATTGCGTTTCTCGAGGTGCTTGGCCCAGTTCTGGTCGCCGAGTTTGTCGAGGGACGCGAAGATCTCCTGCGGAATGGGAATGATGACATCGTCCACCACATCGACTTTGATCGATTTGAGATCGATGGTCGCGGGAGGATTCTGGGCCGTCGCCGGGCTGATCGCGGCGCCGAGCAGGGCAAGGGCGGAGAGGCAGGTAAGGATGGGGGACTGGCCTGGATGTGGGGTCATGGAGGGAAGTGTAATACGGCTGGCGAAATTTTCGAGAATCTCTTTCCCGATGGCCCCATCAAGGCGGGCTCCGGGCTCTCAGGGATCAGACGGACCGGGTCGGATTTCCAATCAAAGAGGGTTTGATCGGAGAGGCAACAGGGTCTGATCGGAGGAAAAATCGGCGGAAATTCGGGGATTTCGGGGCATCTTCGGGTTTTCCGCCCTCCTTGTCTCAACCGCCAAAGCCAGCCGATCCGATGCGCCAAGCCGCCCACGAAGTGATCGCCCGCATTCATCAGGCGGGGCATGCGGCGCTGTTGGCGGGTGGTTGCGTGCGCGATCTGCGACGCGGGGTGGAACCGAAGGATTATGACATCGCGACGGATGCGACGCCGACGGAGATTCTGCGGATTTTCCCGAACGGCAACACTGTCGGGGCCCATTTTGGCGTGGTGCTGGTGAAGCACGGCGGGCATGCCTTCGAGATCGCGACGTTCCGGGCCGAGGGGGAATACAAGGACGGGCGGCGCCCGGAGTCGGTGACTTTCACGACGCCCGAGGAGGATGCGAAACGGCGGGATTTCACGATCAACGGCCTGTTTTTCGATCCGCACACGGAGGAGACGATCGACTATGTGGGTGGGCTGGCGGATCTGGAGCGGGGCCTGATCCGGGCGATCGGCGATCCGGTGGCGCGCTTTCGCGAGGACTATCTGCGGATGCTGCGGGCGGTGCGATTTGCCACGGTGCTGGGCTACGAGATCGAGCCGCACACGTTCGCCGCGCTGCGGGCGCGGGCGCCGCACGCGGTGGAGATCAGCCCGGAGCGGGTGAGGGACGAGTTGGACAAGATCTGGCTGTCGCCGTCGCGGGTGCGGGGCTTTGACCTGCTGGTGGACAGTCACCTGATGCAGGCCATTTTGCCCGAGATCATGTGCCTCCAGGGCTGTGAACAGCCGCCGCAGTTCCATCCGGAAGGCGATGTGTTCGTCCACACCCGGCTGATGCTGGAGCTGCTGCCGCCGGATGCGAGCCTGCCGCTGGTGCTGTCGGTGCTATTCCACGATATCGGCAAGCCGGAGACCTACTCCTACGACGCGGAGGCGGACCGGATCCGGTTCAATGGGCATGACAAGCTGGGCGCGGAGATGACGGTGGGCATCCTGCGGCGGTTGCGCTACCCGAACCATGTCATCGAGGCGGTGGAGTCGGGGGTGGCAAATCACATGATTTTCAAGGATGTGCAGCGGATGCGGACGGCAAAGCTGAAGCGTTTCATGGCGCGCGAGACGTTCGCGGACGAGTTGGAGTTGCACCGGGTCGATTGTGCCAGCAGCCACGGAATGCTGGACAACTGGGAGTTTCTGCGGGAAAAGGCGGAGGCATTTGCCGCCGAACCGCTGATCCCGCCGCGGCTGGTGACCGGGCATGACTTGATGGCTCGAGGGTGGCCGGCGGGTCCGGCTTTGGGTGAATTGCTGACCCGGATTCAGGATTTGCAATTGGAAGGGGCGCTGACGACGCGGGAGGAGGCCCTGGCGTGGCTGGAGGGGCAGTCGCAGGACGGCTGACGGTCGGCGGCGTTTCTTCCCGTTCTCTGCGGCGGGCCGCGGCGCGATTCCAAGGAGCTATCGGTCAGACGCCGATCGGGTGCCAGGCGGTCTTGAACTCGACGGTATCGAGGATGCGATAGGGATCGCGGCCGATTTCGCCGAACCAGTCGGCGGGAGTCGGGCAGGCGTGATTGGCGAAGCGCTTCAGGTTGGCTGCCGAACCGGCCTGGAGCGCTTTCGCGACGGCGGGATCGCCGCTGGCATCGATGACGGCATTCACGTCGTGATGGCTCGCCAGCCAGGGCGTCAGTTCGGCCCGCTGGCCGGAAAGGAGATTCACCACGCCGCCGGGGAGATCGCTGGTGGCGAGGACTTCGGCGAAGCTGATGGCCGGCAGCGGACAGGTCTCGGACGCGAGGATGACGGCGGCATTCCCCGTCAGGATGGTGGAGGCCATGACGCTGACCAGACCGAGCAGGGAGGGGGAATCCGGCGCAAAAATCCCGACGACGCCGGTGGGCTCGGGCAGGGTGAAATTGAAATACGGGCCGGCCACGGGGTTCACGGCGCCATAGACCTGGTGGAGTTTGTCCGTCCAGCCGGCGTACCAGACCAGCCGATCCACCGTGGCGTCGACTTCGGCAGCGGATTGCGTGGGGGAGGCGCCGGTGCCGCGGCGGATCTCGGAGATGAAGGCATCGCGCCGGCTTTCCAGCATTTCCGCCATGCGGTAGAGGATCTGGCCCCGCAGGTAGGCGGTGCTGGCTCCCCATCCCGGCTGGGCGGCGCGGGCGGCGACGACGGCGTCGCGGAGGTCTTTGCGGGAGGCGTGGCAGTAGTGGGCGAGGTGCTCGCCGGTGAGGGCGTCGGTGGCGATCATGGTGCGGCCGCTCTCGGTACGGGGGAATTTGCCGCCGAGATAGAGTTTGTAGGTCTTGAGCACCGCGAGGCGCTGGGGAGCCGTGGGCATGGGGGCCTATGGTAGCGGTGGACGGGGCGCCAGGGAAAGGGCTTTTTTTACCGGGTGGCGAGCGCTCACATTGACGCCGGGAGGTTTTCGCGTAGAAATTGGCGCCGCGGAGTATTGCCCCATTAAAATTCATTCATTCAGCCGAGGGTACGTTTCTGGAACCGGTTACCTTGCGTAGGGTTTGGTTGAAAAAGTGACCTTTTGTCGTAAATATCCACGCCCAGCCGCCAGGGGTTCGCGAACTCCGGCCAGCGTTCAAGTCATGGAGCCGAGGAAGCGCTATCTGTTGGTTGTTGCCTGTTGGGCGGCGGTGGCCGGCCACCTGTCGGCGCAGCAGTCCGCCCCGTCGGCGGAGATCCGCTACAATCGGGACATCCGGCCGGTGTTGTCGCGACACTGCTTTGCCTGCCACGGGCCCGACGAGAAAAAGCGCGAAGCCAAGCTGCGGCTGGACGTGCGCGAGGCGGCTATCGAGGCGGGAGCGATCGTGCCGGGCGATGTCGAAGCCAGTGAGTTGGTCTATCGGCTCGACTGCGAGGATCCGGATGAATTGATGCCGCCTAAAGGCAAGGGCGAGCCGCTGACTGACACGCAGAAGACGCTCCTGCGCGATTGGGTCAAAGCCGGCGCACCCTACGAGCCGCACTGGGCCTGGGTGACGCCTGAAGCTCCCGCCGTGCCGACCGTGGCGGCCCCGGCCGATTTCCCGATCACGGGTCCGATCGATGCCTTCGTCCTCTCGTCGATGCGGGCACAAGGCTACGAGCCTGCCGTGCCGGCCACGCGCGAGGCCTGGCTGCGACGGGTGACCATCGATCTGACCGGTCTGCCTCCGTCGGTGGAAGAAATCGATGCCTTCCTCGCCGACACGGCCGATGGCGCCCACGAGCGGGTGGTCGACCGGCTGATGGACACGGTGGCCCATGCCGAGCGGATGGCGATCGAGTGGCTGGACGTGGCGCGCTACGGGGACACCTACGGGCGGCACGAGGACTTCGACTGCGTGGTGTGGCCGTGGCGGGACTGGGTGATTCGTGCTTATCAGAAAAATCTGCCCTATGACCAGTTTGTGATCCTCCAGACCGCCGGCGACCTGCTCCCCGGCGCCCGGCAGGAGCAGATCGTGGCGACGGCGTTCAACCGGCTAAACCTCCAGATGAACGAAGCCGGCAGCAATGAGGAGGAATTCCGCTGCGAAAATGTCGCTGACCGGGTGGCGACGAACGGCCACGCCTTCCTCGGGCTGACGATGGAGTGCTCGCGTTGTCACGACCACAAGTACGACCCGATCACGATGAAGGATTTCTACTCGATGGCCGGGCTGCTCGGGAACATCGACGAACTCGGGCTCTACTGCCGATTCACCAATGCCGTGCCGGCGCCGTCGATCTATGTGCATTCGGATGAAAACGGAAAGCGGCACGAAGACCTGAAGGCCTCCATCGCCGCCAAGGAAGCCGAGCGTGAAGCCATGCGGCCCGCGGCGGAGGCGCGCTTTCAGGAATGGCTGAAGGCGAACCGCCCGCCGATGCCGGGAGCCGGACCGGGCACTTGGGACCGGGTGATGGGCTGGTTTTCCCCCCCCCGGAAGGCCCACGAAATGCCGGTGCCGACCGATGCCTACGACTTTAACGAGCTGAAGGACAAGCGCGAGTTCCAGAATCGCATGGCTCCGGATCGCCCCGGGAAAATGCACAAGAACATCCGCCAGACCGACGGTCCTGAAGGGATGGGCAAAGCGCTGTCGTTCGAGGATGGCCGGGACAATGCCGCGGGTTTGATGGGTGCGGGCGCGTTCCGTCGCACCGATCCGTTTACCCTGTCGGCGTGGGTGTTGCTGAATGGCGATCTCGACGAGGGAGCCATCCTGCACCGCACCCGCTCGGCGCTGGAGGCGGCTCACCGCGGTTACGAGATTACCGTGGAAAAGAACCATATCGTGTTCAAGCTGGCCCACTTCTGGCCGGGCAATGCGATTGCGATCCGCACGGTCGACCCGATGCCGGTCAAGGAATGGACCCACGTCGTCGGTACCTACGACGGATCGAGCCGGGCCGGCGGTTTGCGGCTGTATCTGGATGGGCAGCCGGTCGAGACGACGGTGCTCCGGGACAATCTCTACCGCGATATCCTCTATCTTCAGGAATGGGGCGACTTCGACCCCGAGCAGGTGGCCGATGCCAAGGTGGCGGAGAATGTCGAGCTGACGGTCTCGGGTCGCATCAATTCCAAGTCGTTCCGCAACGGCGCCGTCGATGAAATCAGCGTCTATGACCGCGAGTTGTCCGCCTCCGAGGTGGCCCTGATTCATGGCAAAGCCGGCAAGCCGGCCGAATCGACCTGGCTCGACTGGTATCTGCGCGAGATCGATGAGCCTTGGCGGGAGGTCAGCGGTCAGATCCGCAAACTGCGCGAGGAGGAAAACACGCTGACCACCGAAGCGGTCGAACTGATGACCATGCGCGAGATGACGCCGCCGCGTCAGGCCTATGTGCTGGAGCGCGGTTTGTTCAATCGCCGCGGAGAAGCTGTCGAGCCCGGCACGCCGTCATTCTTGCCGCCTTTCCCGGCCGACCAACCGCGCAACCGTCTCGGCTATGCCCACTGGCTGACCAGCCGCGACAATCCGCTGACGGCGCGCGTGGCGGTGAATCGCATCTGGCAGTTGTTCTTCGGTCGCGGCATCGTCGCGACGGCGGAGGACTTCGGGACTCAGGGCGAACTGCCGAGCCATCCCGAATTGATCGACTGGCTGGCGGTGCATTTCCAGGATCGGGGCTGGAACATCCGGGAACTGTGTCGCGAGATCGTGCTGTCATCGACCTATCGCCAGTCCAGCCTGCCGCGCGATGCGAAAACGATGGAGACCGACCCCGAAAACCGCTGGCTGGCCCGCGGACCGCGGCTGCGTCTGACGGCGGAGCAATTGCGCGACCAGGTGCTGGCCGTGTCGGGCCTGCTGAATCGCCAGGTCGGCGGTCCCAGCGTCAAGCCCTACCAGCCCGCCGGCTTGTGGGAGCAGGGGGGCACCCAGCACGTTTACGAACAGGATACCGGCGACAAACTCTATCGTCGCAGCCTCTACACCTTCTGGCGGCGCACCATGCCCCCGGCAAATATGGCCATCTTCGACGCGCCCAGCCGCGAGTATTGCGAGATGCGCCGCTCCCTGACGGCGAATCCGCTGCAGGCACTGGTGGTGCTGAACGATGTGCAATTCGTCGAAGCCGCCCGCGTCCTCGCCGAAGAACTGGTCCAGGCCCACGCCACTCCAGCCGGGGCAGGGGATGCCGCCCGCGTTGCCGACGCCTGCCGCCGGGTGCTGGGAGTCATTCCCGATGCCGCCGTCGCAGGTGAACTGGCCGCGCTGATCGCCGATGCCCGGGCCACCTACGTCGCCGACTCCGCCTCGGCAAAGGCGCTGCTCGAGAACAGCGGCGAAACGAAGCCCCTCGCCGGGCTCGATCCAGTCGAGGTCGCCGCCACCACCGTGATGGTCCGGGCGCTGTTCGCCTACGACGGCGCCATGAGCAAATTGTGATTCCCTCCCTTTTTCCATGAATCCTGAGCCCGCCTCATCCTGGCTGAAACCGTCGCGACGCGAGTGGCTGCATCGCTTTGGCGGTGGCATCGGCTCGGTCGCCCTGGCCGACCTGCTGGGGGCCACCTCGGCCCGCGGGCAGGAAGCGGCTTCCGTTTCGTCCGCGCCGGGACAGGTGGGCGGGCTGCCCGGCTTGCCCCATTTTGCCCCGAAAGCCAAGCGCGTCATCTTCCTGTTCATGAGCGGAGGCGCGACGCAGTTCGAGACTTTCGACTACAAACCGAAACTGGTCGAATTGCAGAAAAAAAATGCCGAACTCCCTGATTCTTACAAGAAAAGGGGCCTGCTCGGCATGTCGAACAATCAGGCGTCCTTCCAGTTGGTCGGCTCGAAGTTCCCCTTCCAGCAGCACGGCAAGGCCGGCACCTGGGTGAGCGACCTGTTTCCCCACACCGCCAAGGTGGTGGATGACATCTGCGTGATCCGCTCGATGCACAGCGAGGCGGTCAATCACGACCCTGGCATGATCTACATGGTCAGCGGTGCCCAATTGCCCGGCCGGCCGTCGATGGGCTCGTGGCTGTCCTACGGACTCGGCAGCGAAACGGCGGACTTGCCGTCGTTCATCGTCATGGTCACGGCGCGGGGCGTCGACCAGCCGCTGTCCTCGCGGCTCTGGCACAATGGCTTTCTGCCCAGCCAGTATCAGGGCACCCAGTTCCGCTCCGGGGTCGATCCGGTGCTCTATCTGAGTCGTCCGGCGGGCATTTCTCGGGAGATGGATCGCAAAAGCCTCGACCGCCTGCGATCGCTCCACGAGATGGAGTTGCAGGCGCGCGGAGAGGCGGAGATCGAGGCAAAGATCGCCCAGTTCGAGTTGGCTTTCCGCATGCAATCATCCGTCCCGGAGGTCACCGATGTCAGCGGCGAGCCCGAGTCGGTGAAGACGCTCTACGGACCCGATCTTGAAAAGCCCGGCAGCTTTGCCCGGAATTGTCTGCTCGCCCGTCGGCTGGCGGAGAAAGGCGTCCGCTACATCCACCTCTACCATCCCGGCTGGGATCATCACGGCGCCCTGCCGGAAACCATGGAGACCGTCGCCCAGCAGGTCGATCAGGGCTGCGGCGCCCTCATTCAGGATCTCAAGCAGCGCGACATGCTCGATGAGACGCTCGTCATCTGGGGCACCGAGTTCGGCCGCACCTGCTACTCACAGGGCCTAATCAGCACCAAGACAGGCAGCTACGGGCGCGAGCATCACCGCGATGCCTTCACCTTCTGGATGGCCGGCGGCGGCATCAAACCCGGTCATGTCCACGGCGAGACCTGCGAACTCGGCTTCGATGTCGTGGACAAACCGGTGTCGGTGAATGATTTCCACGCCACCGTGCTCAACCAGCTCGGCATCGATCACCTGCGGCTTACTTACCGGTTCAAAGGCCGCGACTTCCGCCTCACCGACGTGGGCGGCGAGGTCGTGAAGGACATTCTGGCCTGATCCCCCTTGCGAAAAAGGCCGCCGCTCACGGCGCCTTTGCCAGATCCGTGGCCTGCTTCCGGCTGTCGGCGCTCAGTTGGCTCATCGGATAGGGAAACTCGCCCCGCTCGTCCGTTTTCAGCACCACGCTGCTGCCATCGAGCCGGACGAAATAGGCTTGGAGCTGGCGCCCCTCGATATTGGTCCACGTGAGCAGCTTCGGCGGCTGATCCGGCGTCGGAGCGGGAGCCGGAGCGGCCTCGCCGCCCTCCAGTTTGGCGCCTTCCGTGATCCAGTTGCGGAGCAGGGTCAGTTCGCCCGGCGACAGGCCCTCGCCGCGACCCGTCGGCGGCATGGCGTCGGGATCGTCGCGGCGCTTGCTGGCCAGAAAGATGATCCGGCTCTCATCCGGCTTGCCGGGAATGATCTTGGCGTCCTCATGCGTGCCGATGAATTTCGCCAGCGTCGCCGTGTCGTCAAAACGCACCCCGTTTTTCGCCCGCGGACCGCTGTGGCACTTGAAGCATTTCTCGCGGAGAAACGGCTGCACTTCCTTCGTGAAATCGACGGCAAAGACCTCCGGCGCGGCGGAGACGGTGGCGAGCAGGAGCAGGCGGGAAAGGGCTTTCATGGTGGTTACTTCGGGAGACAGTGGAAACGGTCGGGAAAGTCTCAGGATTTCGCAGCATCGTCAACCCCCGCGCAGACGGTTTCCGGACCGGGCGGGTGGTTCATGCCCATGCTGCCGCCCCCATCAGGCGCGCATTCGTTTCGCAGGCCCGCGGCTCGATCGCGTCCAACGATCGGGGCGGCCTTCCGATGAGACCGGGTCTGATCGGCGATCAGACAGGGTTGGAACGGAAAGGGAAGAGGGTCACCACGGAGGCACGGAGATCACGGAGGCTGAATTCGAGGTCACAGTCCACCCCCCAATGGGCGCCCCGGCAGGGGCGCGAGAAGCGATTCGCGATGCCTGGCTGGCGAGCCACCCGTTGCGGTTCTGCGAGGCGGGGTTTGTCACGACATCTTCGGTGGCCACCTTTCCGCCGCCCCTCCGGGGCGGAGGATATATTGTTGGGGCATTCCGGTGGTTCCGCTACGCTCCACCACCGGCTACCGTCCGTGGCCCCTCCGGGGCCGTGGCTTGGCTCGTGGGAGAGGCGGGTGACTGGGCCGGGGCGACCTGCGATCTGCGATGGCGGCAAGCCCGACGCGGATCGAGCTAAAGCCCGAGCTACTTTGGTCGGGTGCCGATACCTCCCGGTGGAATCTCCGCGTGATCGTCCCGGAGGGACGACGGAAGGTAGCGTCGATAAACCGGGCTGAAGGCCCGTCGCATACCAGCCCAGAGCAACGCTCTGGGAACCCGCGCCAGAGCCTGAAAAGCGCCCTGTAGGGGCGCCGCAGTCGCCGATAGGCGGCAATGCTGGACAGGATGGGGATGCGACGCCCCTACGGGGCGTATTTCTGAGGGGTGGGTGGGTAACTAGGGCGCGTTGCCCTGGGCTGGTATGCGGGCGCGCCGTTGGCGCTCTCCTTCGATGACGCGAACGCCACGAATGGGAAATCGAGTGGACGTGTTGGGGGGATGTGCGTCGATAAACCGGGCTGAAGGCCCGTCGCATACCAGCCCAGAGCAACGCTCTGGGAACCCGCGCCAGAGCCTGAAAAGCGCCCTGAAGGGGCGCCGCAGTGGCCGGTTGGCTGCAATGCCGGACAGGATGGGGATGCGACGCCCCTACATGGCGTATTTCTGAGGGGTGGGTGGGTAACCAGGGCGTTGCTCTGGGCTGGTTGCGGGCGCGCCGGTGGCGCTCTCATTCGATGGTGCGAACGCCACGAATGGGAAACGAGCGGGGCCGTTGATGAGGCGGAGCGGCCGGCCGGGAGCGGTTCATTCGTCATGAGTGGATCCGTAGGCGGGGAAAGATGGAGCCGTAGGGCCGGGGAGGAGCGCATGATTGGGTTGATCTCGCTCTGAGAGGGGCATTCTGGTCATTCGCCGTGTGGAATGGATTGAATGGGAAAAGATGTAATAGGACAGGAAAATTGATGCGCAGCCTCAAAGGCTGTTGGCGGATGAGCTGGCTTTGGTTCGGCGGCCCCACCTGGCCGCCTCACGCTTCGGGCTCCGCTGGGCTCCGTCTATGGCCGCTCGCCGCCGGCGCGGCCATTCGATCGTGCGCGCCGCGCTGAACAACCGTTGGCTTGAGGAACAAGGGGTTCCAGACATGAATACCCTGCCGCGCCAGCGGCATCCCCCTGGCGAAGCCTGAACGCATGGACGGAGCGCAGCGGAGTCAAAGCGATCTGGATCGTGCTGTACTACGGGCCAAAAGCCCGAGTCTGATTGGAACCGCCCTGTACGGAGCCGTACGCAGGGTGGTGTGGGACCCGTGGCTGGCTGGGCAAAGGCTC
>JAEUHH010000108.1 GCA_016795505.1 Verrucomicrobiales bacterium
TTCCATTTGATCCGGTGGTGTCGTCGCTACGCTCCTCAACCACCGGCTAATAGCTGTGATGCCTGCGGCATCTATTTCGCTCGAAACACCCGTTTGGACCGAAGAGCCGTCTTAATCCCGTGGCATTCGGGTCTGATCGGAGATCAAACCGGGTCTGATCGAAAACCAGCGCCTGCTCCGGTCCGCGGCGAGTACACAGGAGGGCGCTTGGGGCTTTGACTTTCAGCGGGGGCGGGAGCACACTCGGTTTCACCCCACTCTCATGCGCACGGCGATCTATCCGGGCAGTTTCGACCCGATCCACAATGGGCATCTCGATGTGATCGAGCGGGCCTCCCGGCTCTGCGACACGATCGTGGTCGCAGTGGCGCGCAATCTGGCGAAAGATGCGCTGTTCTCGCTGGAGGAGCGGGTGGAACTGATCCGCGAGGCGACCTGGCACGTGCAGGGCGTGGAGGTGGTGTCCTTCGAGGGCCTGCTGGTCGATTTTGCGGCGGATCGACACGCCGATGCAGTGATTCGCGGGCTGCGGGCGGTGTCGGACTTTGAATATGAGTTCCAAATGGCCCTGATGAACCGGGAACTGTCGCAGGAGTTCGAGACGCTGTTTTTGATGCCGAGCCAGGAGCACATTTTCCTGAGTTCGCGGATGATCAAGGAGATCGCCCGGCTCAACGGCCAGGTCGCCGGCTTCGTCCCGGCTCCGGTCGCGGGGGCGCTGGCGCGGAAATTGAACCTGGGGACCGATACCTGACGCTCATGATCACGATCAACCTGGCGGAAATCCCCTTCGATGGGATGCGGCTGGTCGGGAAGACCGACCGCGACATTTTTGACCTGCCCGAGACGGAACGCGACGCGCGTCCGGCGGGTCCGGTGCACTACGACCTCCATATCTCGGAGGCGGGCAGTGGCTTGATGCTGGCGATGGGCTCGCTGCGGGTGACCTTCACGCTGCGCTGCGTGGCCTGTCTGGAGGAGTTTCCGCACACCATCGAGTGGGACGACTACGCGGCGGAATTCGACCTGCCGGCCTCGGGGGTGCTGGATCTCACCGAACGGATTCGAGAGGATCTGCTGCTGGAATTGCCCGACTACCCGCACTGCGACCGGGACAGCGACGATCCGGACCGGGTCTGCCCGGCGGCGGGGAAATTCGACGGCAGTGCGGCGGCGGCGGGCGACGGCCCGTCGGTCTGGGAGGCGCTGGACCGGCTGCCGAAGCCCCGCGAATGAGCGCGGGCTGCTCTGAAAACGAATCCCCGGATTGAATCGTTGACTTTTCCGAAAAACCGCCGTTAATCCCGACTCCAAATTTCCAACCCACTCCTCAAATGGCAGTACCCAAGCGCAGAACCTCAAAGATGAAGAAACGGCTCCGGCGGTCCGGACAGCGCTGGCGCGCGGCCAAGTTCAAGTCGTGCCCCGAGTGCGGCAGCACGGTGCCGGGCCACATCGCCTGCCCCAGCTGCGGTTTTTACCGCGAGCGTCAGGTGCTCAGCGTGGACAAATTCTGACCGGCCCGCTGTTTCTTCCCTCCAGACCCCTCGCCCCTCCCGCGGCAGACGGTCTATCCGAAGTCACCCCTTCAAAACGGGTGACTTTCTTTTTTCCGGGGAGACTCTATTCCGCTTGAACTCCGCCCCGGCGTGATTCTTGATTGTCCGCTCCCGTGAAAGGCCTTTCCGGTCACGGGCGAAACTGGACTCAGGGACCTGGATTACCAAGCAGTAACACGAATGTGAAAATCGCGGTGGATGCCATGGGCGGCGACAAGGCGCCCCAAGCGATCGTCGAGGGCGCGCGGGACGCTCTGGCGGAGTACGCCCACATCGAGCGGCTCTATCTGGTCGGCGACGAAGCGACCGTGAAAGCCGAGGTGGACCGGCTGGGTTTCCGCGACCGACGGCTGGAGATCGTCCACAGCACGGAAGTGATCGGCATGGGCGAGAGCCCGGTGCAGGCGGTGCGGAAGAAAAAGGATTCCTCCCTGACGGTGGCAGTGGATCTGGTGAAGCGCGGCGACTGCCAAGCGATCATGAGCGCGGGAAACACCGGGGCGGCAGTGGCAGCCTCGACCATCAAACTGCGCAACCTGCGGGGCGTCGACCGGGCCGGCATCGCCTCGCCGCTGCCGAATGAGCACGGTCCGTGCAACATCGTGGATGCAGGCGCCAACGTGGACGCGAAGCCGGTGCACCTGTTGCAGTATGCCATCATGGGCGCGGTCTACGCGCGGCACGTGCAGGGCAAGGAAAATCCCGTGGTGGGTCTGATGTGCAACGGCGAGGAGGAGGGCAAGGGCACGGATTTCACCCGCGAGGTCTTCGAACTGCTGAAGGCGTCGCATCTCAACTTCCGCGGCAACGTGGAGGGGCACGATCTCTTCGAGACGAAGCTGGACGTGGTGGTCTGCGACGGCTTCACGGGCAACGTGGTGCTGAAAAGCTGTGAGGCGACGGCCAAGATCACGATGAAATGGCTGAAGCAGGAGATTTACAAGTCACCGATCCGCAAGTTCGGCGCGATGCTGGCCAAGGGCGCCTTCCTCGCCGCGAAGGAGCGGGGCAGCTACGAAACCTATGGCGGCAGCCCGCTGCTGGGGGTGAACGGCATCTGCATCATCGCCCACGGCTCCAGCTCACCCCGCGCGGCGAAGAACGCGATCCGCGTGGCAGCCGAAGCCGTGCGGCACCATGTGAATCCCCATATCGAGGAGGAAATCCAGCGAGCCGAAGCCCTCAGTGGCCTGGCCCAATGAACCACCGCGCTTTGACTTTCATTTTTTCCTCTATTTTCCGATGAATTCCGGCACCTGCTTTCTCCGACCCGTCCGCATCGCCGGCACTGGCAGCTACCTGCCCGAGAAAGTCCTGACCAACCACGAGCTGGAGGCCATGGTCGAGACCTCGGACGAGTGGATCGCCTCCCGCACGGGGATCCGCGAGCGACGCATCGCCGCCGATGGCGAACTGACCAGCCACATGGCCGCCCAAGCCGCCCGCCGGGCGCTGGAGCAGGCCGGGGTGGCTCCGGCCGATGTCGATCTCATCATCGTCGCCACCATCACCCCCGACACGCTCACGCCGGCCACGGCCTGCTACGTGCAGCAGCATCTCGGGGCGCTGAACTCGGTGGCTTTCGATGTGTCGGCAGCCTGCTCGGGCTTTCTCTACGCGCTGGAGATCGCCCGCCACTCGATCGCCGCCGGCGCCTTCCGCAATGCGGTCATCATCGGGGCGGAAAAGCTGAGCGCCTTCGTCAACTGGACCGACCGGAACACCTGCGTGCTGTTCGGCGACGGCGCCGGCGCGGCAGTGCTGCTGCCATCGGAGAATGGCCACGGGCGCATCCTGTCCTCCCATCTCGGCACCGACGGCGCCCAGGCGGAGTTGCTGAACATCCCCGGCGGAGGCGCGGCCTGTCCGATCACGCTGGAAAATGTCGACCAGCGGCTCGCCACACTCGCGATGCAGGGCCGGGAGGTCTTCAAGCACGCCGTGAACGCGATGCGCCGCGCCGCCGAGACCGCGATCGAAAAGGCGGGACTCACGACCGGCGACATCGACCTGGTCATCCCACACCAGGCGAACCTGCGCATCATCGACGCCATCGCCGAACGGCTGGAGGTGGGAAAGGATCGCGTGTTTGTGAATCTCGACAAATACGGCAATACTTCCGCCGCTGCCGTAGCCATCGCACTCGACGAAGCCAACCGCACCGGAGCCGTGAAGACCGGCGATCACATCCTGCTCGTCGCTTTCGGGGCCGGCCTCACCTGGGCCAGCGCGGTGATCGAGTGGTGAGACCGGCAGCCCACCGGTCATGAACGCCTGCCATCCGCTCGCTCTCGCCAGACGCCGCCTCACCGTGGCCGGGGCGATCGCGGCGCTTTCCGCTGGATGGGTCGATGTTTCGACCGGCCAGCCCCGGCCGAGCGACCCCGATAGCGAGCCGCCGATGGTGACGGACACGCATTTCCAGGAATTGTTCGCCAATTCCCCGTTCACCCGCTCCCTGAACCTCTCCGATTCCCTGATTCTGACCGGGATCGCCCGCATCGGTGACCAGACCGTGGCCACTCTGCTGGACAAGGAAACGAAGGCTTCCTATGTGATCTCCGAGTCGCCCAACAGCCTCGGCTGGCGGCTGCATGGCGTGGAGGGCAATCAGGGCGATCTGGAGCAGGTCACTGTGCGCGTCGCCGTGCAGGGTGGCGAGGTCGTGGCAGTGCGTTTCAGCGAATTTCAAATCAAGCCCGGCGAATCGCGCCCGGCCAGTAGCAGCGGTGGCAGTTCCAGTGGCAGCGCCCCGTCCGCACGGCCGGCGGAAGCCCCGCCCAGCAGCCGGTCGGCGGAAATCGTCTGGCGGATGGAAAAGCTGAGCGAAAGCCAGCGCCGCGACCTGTTCAACCGCATGGAGCAGATGCGCCGCTCCAATCCGAACATCAGCTCTGATCAGGCCCGCGACTGGTTCCGCGCAGAACTCCAGAAACTGACCGGCAGCGGCAACTGATCCCCTTCCCTTTATCCCCCAGCCTTCCCCGTGTCCTCCGACCGTCCGATCCACCTCGTTGATACCCATGCCCACCTCGCGTCGCAGGCCTTTGCCGAGCCCGGCGACCTCGATGGCATCCTGGCGCGCGCCCGCGAAGCTGGCGTGACGCGGATCGTGTCGATCAGCTCCGATTGGGAGGACAGCCAGCGCAACACCGCCATCGCTGCGGCGCACGAGGGCGTCTTTGCCACCGTCGGCGTGCATCCGACCTCGGTTCATGAGGTGACGCAACCGGGTTGGATCGACGACCTGAGAGGGTTGTCTCGGAAACCGAAGGTCGTCGCCATCGGTGAGATCGGACTGGATTACTATCACCCGCCCCAGGATGGCTCGCCGGAGGAGGTCTGGCGCGCCCGGCAGGATCACTTTTTCCGCTCCCAACTCGATCTGGCCATCGAACTCGGCCTGCCCGTCGTGATTCACCAACGGGCCAGTTCCCAGGCGGTGGCGGCGGTGATGGAGCCATACGCCGGCCGGGTGACGGCGGTATTTCACTGCTTCAATGGCACGCCGGCCGAGGCGGAGCTGTTGCTGGAGCAGGGTCACTACGTCTCCTTCACCGGCATCGTCACCTTCCCAAAAACCACCGAAGTCCACGAGGTCGCGCGGCTCATCCCCGACGACCGGCTGATGGTGGAGACCGACAGCCCCTACCTCGCCCCCGTCCCGCATCGGGGAAAACGCTGCGAGCCGGCCTACACCCGGCTCACCGCCGAGCGCATCGCCGCCCTGCGGGGCGTGTCGCTGGATCATCTGGCAGCGGTGACGACGGAAAACGCCCGGAGATTCTTTGGATTGCCGTAATTTCGGGAAAACAAAAGGGTTGCCAAACGAGCTTTTCTTTCTACCGTGTCGGTCGAGTATCCTTCCCTGCTCCTTTCGCCATGTTTTCCAGCCGCGATCAATTGGTCCGTGAAAAGAAGCCCCTGACCGGCTCCACCGGTCAGAATCACCATGGCGTCGTGCCCACCATCACCGACGAAGGCACGCTGTTCCACATCCACCGCCAGCGGGCCTTGCTGAGCACGAGAAGTCGCCGTCCCTGGTGGCAATTCTGGCGCCGGGATTGATTTCCAGCCGCCGGGCCGCTGGCCCCGCCGTCTTGCAGAGCTGTGGGTTGACGCCGGGAGCCGCAAGGGCTTTCCTGCCGGGGTAGTTTTCCCCCTTTCCCCTTCCCTTTCTGGTTCCATGTCTGTCCGCACCCGTTTCGCCCCTTCCCCGACCGGCTTCCTCCACATCGGCGGCGCCCGCACGGCTCTGTATAACTGGCTTTATGCCAAAAAGTCAGGCGGTATTTTCGTCCTGAGAGTCGAAGACACCGACGCCGCCCGCCACAATGAGGAAGGACTCGGCAAGATCCTCGAGGGGCTCCGCTGGCTGGGGCTGACGTGGGACGAAGGCCCGGATGCCGGCGGCGATTTCGGTCCCTACTACCAGAGCGAGCGCGGTGAGATCTACGACCGGCATCTCGCCCGCCTGCGGGAGTCGGGTCACGTTTACGACGACGACGGCGCGGTGCGGTTCCGGGTGCCGGACCGCGACATCACGGTGCACGATGTGATCTGCGGCGAGGTGACGGTGAATCTCCACGAGCAGGGCTCCACCCGCTGGGATGCCGATCTCAAGGAGAATGTTCCGGCCAATCCCGACCTGGTGATCCGCCGCCCCGACGGCTCCTACATTTTCCATTTCTGCAACGTGGTGGACGACCTCGAGATGGGCATCAGCCACGTGATCCGGGGTGAGGATCACCTGTCCAACACGCCAAAGCACCTCGCGCTGTTCGAGGCGCTCGGCGCCAAGCCGCCCGTCTACGCCCACATTCCGCTGAATCTGAACCAGAACGGCTCGAAGATGAGCAAGCGCGACCAGGGCGCACTGATCCACGAATACATGGAGAACGGCTTCCTCCCCGAGGCGGTCAACAACTACATGGCGCTGCTCGGCTGGTCATCCAAGGACGACCAGGAAATCTTCACGATGGCGGAACTGGCGGAGCGCTTCGACCTCGACGGGGTGAACAAGGCCAACTCCAAGTTCGACTACGAGAAATGCCTCTGGGTCAACGGTGAGCACCTGAAGCGCCTGGACCCCGCTGATCTATTGGAACGGGCAAAGCCCTTTTTTGCCAAAGTCGGCATCGATGCGGACGACGCCCGCCTGCCCAAGGCGGTGGAACTGACCCGCGAGCGCGCCCAGCGTCTCAGTGACATGCCGACGCTGGTGATGAGCGCCTTTTCCGATCAGATCACCTACGATCCGGAAGCCGTGGCCAAGGTGACGGCCAAGGAAGGCCTCGGCGCGGTGCTGAACGCCCTGCACGGCGCCCTGTCCGGCGTCGCTGACTGGACCGAGGACGGCATCAAGCACGCCATCCACGCGGCGGCCGAGGGCTTGGGTCAGAAAGTCGGCGCCTTCATGCTCCCCTGCCGGGTGGCGACGATGGGCGGCACCACCGGCCCCGACTTGATGCCGATGCTGGCGATGATGGGCCGGGATCGGGTGTTGAAACGGCTGAACGCCTTTTCCTCGACCGTCGCCGGCTGATTTGGCTTCAAACCACCCATCTCCCCGACATGTCCACCGAACCCAAGCCCGTTTACGACTTCAGCGACCTGAAAGACTGGCCCGCCGCCACCGCCGGACTGGATCTGCCGGCGCGACTGTCGGTGTTTGGCGATCCGGTGGCGCATTCCCTGTCGCCGCAGATGCACAACCCCGGCCTCGCCGCCGCGGGTATCGCGGCGCAATACGTGCGGCTGCACATCCGGCCGGAGGAACTCGGCGAGGCCCTGCGCGCCCTGCCGGCGGCCGGCTTTATCGGGACGAATGTCACCATTCCCCACAAGACCGAGACGATCGCCCACATGACCGAGGTCACGGAGGTCGCCCGGCGTATCGGCGCGGTCAATACCGTGCTGGTCGAGGAGGACGGCTCCCTGATCGGCCATAACAGCGACGGACCTGGCTTCCAGCGCGCGGTCCGGGAGGAATTCTCTGTCGATCTCAGCGACCTGCGGGTCATGATCCTCGGCGCGGGCGGCGGCGCGGGACGTGCGGCCGCGGTGCAGTGCGCCATGGACCGTTGCGAGCGGCTCGTGCTGGTGAATCGCACCCTCGACAAGGCGCGGGAACTGGCGACGGAGCTGCGGGACTTTTTTCGCTCCGACCGCCTGGCCGGCCCGGTGGATCGCCTCGAGGTGGTGCCCTGGGATCACGACGCCCTGGCCCGGCAGATGGATCACGTCGATCTGATCGTGAACAGCACCTCGCTGGGCATGAAGCGCAGCGACGAGGCGCTGCTCCCCCCCTCGCTGATCCAGCCGCACCAAATGATCTACGATATGATTTACGCCCCGGCGCGGACCCGTCTCATAGCCGATGCCCTGGCTGAGGGAGCCCGCGCCGCCAACGGCCTGTCCATGCTGCTGTGGCAGGGTGCAATCTCCTTCGAGTTCTGGTTCAACCGCGAGGCGCCCGTCGAGGCGATGCGCCGCGGCCTGAACACCGCCGTCGCCGAGCGTCAGGGCAGATGATACATGAAGGGCTCGTAGCTGGGCTCCAGCTTTGAGTAGTGCGAGTGGAGAAAGGTGACGATGTCGGTCATCTGTTTCACCGTCATGATCTCATTGTAGGGCGGCATGGGTGATTTCGCGGCCTCCCGTTTCCCCTCGTCCAGTTTTTTGGCGTAGTCCTCCGCCAAGTCGTGCTTGGGATCGATGATCGAGGTGACGAGTTCGCCGTAGGTTTTCACCCGGTGGATCTTGCCGCCGAGGACATGGCCACTGCCGGCAGCGATGCCGGGGATTTCCTCGCCATCGATGGAATGACAGAGGTTGCATTTCAACTCGACAAAGGCCGCCTTGCCGCGGGCGACGTCGCCTTCGGGCAGCCGGAAGCCTTTGCTGAGACGGGTGCGTTGGTCGCCGCAGGAGACGAGCACAACTGCCAGGAGCGGCAGCGCCAACCGAGAGAGACAGAGGGGTGTTTTCATGGTCGGTATCCTCCAAAGTGGGCCATTCTCACACCGGATCGATCGCCCTGCCACGCGCCCCTTGGCAAAAGCCACTCCTGTCTTGGCCCGCCCTGTCGTTTGGCGGAGGACAGAACAGTCAGGGCAAGCGATCCGCCATCGATTGAGGTGAATCCGAGCCGGAAAAAGTAGTTCCAGTTTCAGCCCGAACCGTGTCGGTCTTGCAGCCGCCGTCGCAAGAGAAGCATTCAAACCATTTCCCCCATGGGACAACCCCATCCGGGGTTGCTGCTATGAGGCGTGGAGGCCCCGGAGTTTCACTCCGGGCTATTCAAGGAGCATCCCTCCGGGATGCCAAGGGCGGTGTTTTCGCTTTCGCGACCTTCGTTTCCATTCCTTTCCATTCCTTTCCATTCGCGTCATTCGCGTCATTCGTTTCATTCGTTTCCATTCGCGTTAAACCCTTCCGCCTCCCATTCGCCTCCCATTCGCCTCCCATTCGCCTCCCATTCGCCTCCCATTCGCCGACCGCCGTCCCGCGACACCATCAATTGCCGGAAAAGAGCGCCAACGGCGCGCCCGCATACCAGCCCAGAGCAACGCTCTGGGTACCCACCCACCTCTCCAAAACACGCCCTGAAGGGGCGTCGCATCCTTCCGCCTGACCGGCGTCGCATCGACCGGTGAATGCGGCGCCCTTTCAGGGCGCTTCTCATGCTCTGCCCCCGATTCCCAGAGCGTTGCTCTGGGCTGGTATGCGACGGGCTTTCAGCCCGTTGTCCCGCGGCCCAAGCCCGCATCTCATCACCTCGGTTTCCCATTCGCGTCATTCGTTCCATTCTTTTCCATTCGCGTTAAACCATTCCAGAGAGCCTCCTCCTCCCATTCGCGCCCGTTCGCCTCCCGTTCGCCTCCCGTTCGCCTCCCGTTCGCCTCCCGTTCGCCGACCGCCGTCCCGCGACACCATCAACAACCGGAAAAGAGCGCCAACGGCGCGCCCGCATACCAGCCCAGAGCAACGCTCTGGGTACCCACCCACCTCTCTAGAACACGCCCTGAAAGGGCGTCGCATCCTTCCGCCTGACCGGCGTCGCATCGACCGGTGAATGCGGCGCCCCCTCAGGGCGCTTCTCATGCTCTGCCCCCGATTCCCAGAGCGTTGCTCTGGGCTGGTATGCGACGGGCTTTCAGCCCGTTGTCCCGCGGCCCAAGCCCGCATCTCATCACCTCGGTTTCCCATTCGCGTGATTCGCGTGATTCGCGTGATTCGCGTGATTCGCGTGATTCGCGTCATTCGTTCCACTCCTTTCCATTCGCGTTAGCCCATTTCGAAAAGCCTCCGCCTCGCATACGCATCCACTCGCATTGGAACAATCCGGACAGCCCTACCCATCCACCTGGAACGAGCCGCCCCCCGAGCCCCCTGCCCCATGCCATCCCACACGCCATGCCGGTCCCCGATCGCGCCCCTGTTCGACGGCAGCCAACATCGGCATCATCGGGGCAACCAATCCATCCATGAAAGCCCGGCACTTCTTCCCGCTCATCCTCACCGCCTCCCTGCTCGCCGTCTCCGCCCTCATCCTCGGAGCCGCCAGCACCACGCCCCCACCCGGCGCCACGCCGGAGCCGCCTCCCCAACCGCCGAAGCCGCTCGCCCCGCATGTCCCCGTGGCCTGGAAAGCCGGCTTTGCCCAGGCCGATGTCACCCCTGACAAGCTCCTCTGGATGGCCGGCTATGCCTCGCGGGACAAACCCGCCGAGGGCAGAGTGCAGAGCCTGTTCGCCAAAGCCCTCGCCCTCGAGGACGAAACCAGCGGGCGATTCGTCTTCGTCACCCTCGACCTCATCGGCGTGCCCCAGCCGCTGCGCCACCGGGTGGCGGCGCGGGCGGAAAAGGAGTTCCAGTTGCCCCCTGCCCGCCTCCTGCTCAATGCCTCGCACACCCACAGCGGCCCCCAGTTGCGGAGCACCCCGCCCTCCGAGGAGGAGCTGAAAACCGAGCGCGTCCGCGACACCTGGGAATACACCCAGGGCCTGGAGGAGAAAATGGTCGCCATCATCGGCCAGTCCCTCGCCAAGCTGGAGCCCGCCCGCCTCACCTACGGGCACGCCCGCTGCGGCTTTGCGATGAACCGCCGCCGCGACTACTCCCTGCCCGCCGATCATCCCAATGCCAACAAGGCGCCCAATCCCGACGGCCCGGTCGACCACGAAGTGCCCACCCTGCGCGTCGAAGCCCCCGATGGCACGATGAAAGGCGTCCTGTTCGGCTACGCCTGCCACAGCACCTGCCTCGGCTTCTACAACTACTGCGGCGACTACCCCGGCTTTGCCCAGGAGTATCTCCAGCAGCATCGCCCCGGCTTTCAGGCCATGTTCATGACCGGCTGCGGCGCCGACCAGAACCCCTACCCGCGCCGCTCCGGCGTCGTGCCCGGCGTGACCGATCTGGAACTCGCCATGCAGCACGGCCGCTCTCTCGCCAACGCGGTCGAAATGGCCATGACCGTGAATCCCCGCGGCGTGGTCGGGCCGATCCGCGCGGAATACGAGGAGATCGAACTCGCCTATGCCGATCCCAAGAAGCCGCTCCACCGTTATCCCGTCCAAGTGGTGCGCTTCGGCGCCGACCTGACCTTCATCGCCCTCGGCAGCGAAGTGGTGGTCGATTACTCGCTCCGATTCAAAAAGGAACTGGCCGGCCCGGCCGACATCTGGGTCTCGGGCTATTCAAACGACTACACCGGCTACGTCCCCAGCCTCCGCGTGCTCAAGGAAGGCGGCTACGAAGCCGCCGCCGGCTGGGCCGAGGATGTCGAGGACCGCATCGTGAAAAAAGTGCAGGAGTTTCACCAGAAAGTCACCGCGCCGTGAAAGCGGCCACGCCGACGGGGCCGGCTCCCACTTCAGAGTGCCACTCTCAGCCCAAACCACGAGTTATTCCGCCCTCCGGGAACGACAGCCGACTGCCCCCCTGGCTCAGCCGCTGAACACGACGCGCATCAGCGCCCTCCGGCCCCTCGACCGGGCTTGTTCAACTATGGGTGCAGTCCAAGGCCTCGTTCCTCGCCTTGGCAACATCCTTTATTGTTGTGCGTTGCCGATTGCTGGAGGCGGGTCATGCAGTTTTGAAATATCGCGGCATCGTCAGGGCTTACTCGAGCAAGCGTGTAAGGGAAAAGGCGTCCGACTCGGCACAATTGCAACTGCTTTCGCCTCGGCTGATAGTGCAGCTTCCGAATTTCAATAATTGGAATTCGCTCGGTATCGTTAGCGGACACCTTGATGCTCACTTCGTGTTCGATTGCTGTCCACTTCTTCTTTTGCTCTCTGCTGTGGAGCCACCATCTTAACACTAGGAGAACTGCGAACAGGACGAGACAAAAAAGCATTCGTTGTAGCACCTGGGGATTCGCCCAGAAGTCACGGCCTGGCCGGAAGACCCACCAGAACGTGAGAAGACAAAATCCAAAGTATCCGTACATGAGAATCGCGAGCCGAAGCGTTACCTTCCAAGCAGGAATTCGAGTTGATCGGATCGTACACTGCATTTTTTCGCACAACGATCAAGGCCATCGGACGGGCGTTAGCTCGTTCGATGCGACGCCTTGTTGTTAGGTCTTTGGTTCATTCAGCACGTGGTCGCGGGCCACAAGATTAATGCCCAAGTCGGCCGATCTCTTTGCAACCCGCTTTTTGAAAGTGCTGAAGTCGTCGATCATAAACTCGATGATACCGGTGGTACCCTCGGAGTATGCTGCGATGTCTAAATCTAGATCGGAGATCGCATCATAAAGCCTCTGGAAGTTGTTGTCCGTTCCGTCGAAATCGAATGTAACTGAGGCAACTGCGCTCATGTGACCTAATAGTGCATTTCGTATGACCGCCCCAGTGATATCCACCTGACGATCCAAGGGCAGAATGCCCATGAATCCCCGTCCTGACAAGGATTTTCCCAGTGGGAGTGCGTCTATCGGGTCCGGCGGAACGGCTGGTTTCGTTCCATCATTCCCTTTCGGATATCACGGCCTCCGGACGACGGGAACCCGTTCCTGAGCGAGCGAGGCGGACCCGGCATGCGGCGGAGGGGAGGGGCGCATGCCTCCATTTCAAGAGGCCGCCGGGCCATGCGCGGCCGCCCCCGATGCCGTTCCACCGCCCCTGCCGGGGCGGTCCAGTCAGGGTGGGCCGGTATCCGGTGGCTGTCGCCACCGGCTGATTTCCGGGAAGCCTCCGGCTCCCTCTTTTGGCCTTCTTTCTCGACGCAGCCGCTCGCGATCCAACCGGGTCTGATCGGAATAGGCACGCGATCGAGCGCGACCGTCGGACGGGCAGGCCGTTGAGTTCAACTTTCCCGGTGTTCGAGCCGGAGGCTCGACGGAAATGAGCCGGTGGCGACAGCCACCGGTATCCGTCCCAAAAAACACAAGCGCCCCGGATGGGGCGCCAACAAGAGGCCGCCGGGCCGTGAGCGGCCGCCACCGATGCCGTTCCGCCGCCCCTGCCGGGGCGGTCTCGTCAGGGTGGCCGGTATCCGGTGGCTGTCGCCACCGGCTGATTTCCGGGAAGCCTCCGGCTCCCTTTTTTGGCCTTCTTTCTCGACACAGCCGCTCGCGATCATACCGGGTTGTCTCTCCGATCCAACCCGGTATCATCGGAAGACATACCCGGTCGGATCAGGTTCCGCCCCCGCGCCAGGGCGAGCCGGGGGCCGACGCGGACGCGGACGCCAACGGCCCGAGGGATGGTGGTGGACATTCGCCAGCGGCGGTATGTGATGCTACGGCACTTCATCGTGGGCGGGGGTCGGCGGGTGAGGTTGGCTTTCAGCCAACAGGCCCCTGGCTCGGTGCCGATCCCTGGGGCGTTGCCCCAGGCTACGGTGCGGCCGGGCCTTTGGCCCTGGGATTGCCATCTGCCGGGGCGATCCCTGAGGCGTTGTCTCAGGCTACGGTGCGGCCGGGCCTTTGGCCCTGAGGATTTCCCTCGGCCGGGGGGATCTCTGGGGCGCGTTGCCCCAAGCTGCGGTCCGGCCGGGCCTTTGGCCCTGGGATTTGCCTCGGTCGGGGCGATCGGTAGGGGTCGAGGCTGCCGATTTGCGAATGTTCAGCCCGTGAAGTCGAGGGAAATGGATGCGTCTGCGCGCATGGAATAGCCAATTGTTTGGCCAATAGATGCGTCCCCCCCATAACCAACCACGCCCACCACCCGAAACACAAACTTTCGGACACGCCCCATGGAATTGTCATTCCGACGCCCGATACATGCGTTCAGACGCATGGAATTGTCATTCTGACGCCCGATACATGCGTCTGGACGCTGGGTTTCGGCGCGGGCGGATGCCGCGGGGACAATCGGGGGGGCCGAAAGCGGCGGGGTGCGGGTCAGATTTTCCCCAAAGAAACGCCTCACCCACACCGCACGCGCCCCCCAAGCAAGTCGCCCATCGCCAGCTTCACGCGGCGGCGACTTGCTTCACGGCCAGCCCGTTGTGCCCCGCAACGATGATCCGGTCGGACGACTCGGTCAGGGCGAAGTCGTGGACGTGGAACGGGGCTTTGCCCTCGTAGGCGATTTTTCGCGTCGCGGGATCGATCACGATGGCGAAGCCGCCGTGATCGCCGCCGCAGCCGAGCAGCCACTGGCCCTGCGGGTGAAAGGCGAGCCGCTCCACCAATCCCTTGAACTCGGGCGACTCGATCTCGGCCAGAGTCTCGCCCTTTTCCCAATCGAACAGGCGGAACCGCGCGTTGGCTCCGAGGTGATCGATGTTGCCGATCTGGCCGATGCCGCCCGCGGCGAGCATCCGGCCGTCGGGGGAGAAAGCCAGCGACCGCACGCCGCCGATGGAGTGCCGGCGCTGCTTCGGGTCCCACGTGTACATGCAGGAGGCGTCCAGGGTGGCGATGGCCTGCTGCGAAGGCACATCCCACACCACGAGGCGGCCGGTCTTGTCCGCAGTGGCGAGGCGGCTGCCGTCGGCGCTGAACGCGCAGGTGAACAGCATCGAGGGATAGTGATGCGGCGTCTCGGCCTCGTGGCCACGCAATTCGGCCAGCAAGGCGCCGCTGTAGCCGTCCCAGAGGCGGCAGACCATGTCGTCGGCCACGCTGGCGATGAGCTTGCCATCGGGCGACGCCACGACTTTGCGAATCCATTTCGCATGGGCATTCGCCACTGCGTGGACGGGCTTGCGCGACGCGGCATCCCACCAGATCAACTGCCGGTCATAGGCGCCCGACACGAGGCGGCTCTGATCGGCGGCGAGCGCCAGTCCGGTGACGTAGCCACCCGGGCGGTGCCGGACCGCGCCGCCGTCGAGGACGACTGGCTCGGGCTTTTCCGCCTGCAAATCGGTGAAATAGACCGCGCCGTCCGAGCTGCCGCAGTAAACCTGGTGCGTGCCGGGCACGCGGGCGAGGCTGAAGAAGATGTCTGGGCGGGAGAGCTTTTTCTCCTCCTTGATGGTGAGTGACAGGGCCATGGCGGTTCGGGAAATCGGGGGGAAAGGGAATCAGGCGAGCAGCGAGCGGATGGGCAGGATGCCGGGATTGACCAGGGGCACGGGACGCACGCCGACGTGGTATTCGCGATTGGGATCGATGCCCACGGCAGCGAGAATGGTCGCGAACAGCTCGCCGGCGCCGACTTCGCCCTCGACGACTTTGCGCCCATCCTCATCGGTCTTGCCCCAGACGGCGCCGCCCTGGATGCCACAGCCGTAGAGTGCGGCGCTCCACGCATCGGCGAAGTGATCGCGGCCCAGGCTGGCATTGACCGACGGGGTGCGGCCAAACTCGCCGTAGGCCACCACCAGGGTCGTCTCCAGCAGGCCCCGCTGATCGAGATCGTCCATGAGCGTCGCCATGACGTGGTCCAGCTCCGGCACCATCTCGGCATGGGTCTCGAAATTCTGTCCATGGCTGTCCCACCAGGCCCGCGAGACCCGGACGAAGGACACCCCGGCCTCGACCATCCGCCGCGCCATCAGCGCCTGCTGACCGAACAGGGAAGGTCCGTACTGGTCGCGGATCCACTGCGGCTCCTGCTCGATGTCGAACAGCGGTTCGCTGCTCATCAGTCCATGCACCCGCGCGTAGGCCGAGGCATGGCTCCGCATCGTCTCCGTCTCCCGGCCGGACGCGAAGCGCGCGCTGAGCAGGTCGCGCAGCCGGGCGCGGTCGCGGTGATCGAGGTCGCTGATCGCCTCCAGCCGCGAGAGATTCGGCGGCATGGTGCTGTCGTCGAGATTCATCGGCGCATAGCGCGCACCCAGGAAAGCTGGGGACAACTTGCCACTGCCCCGCCCCTCGGTCTGGGAATAAAAGGAGACGTAGCCCGGCACCCGGCTGTCGGCGCGTCCCAGCTCTTTCGCCACGATGGCACCGAGATCGGGATACTGGAGCGCCGCCTCGTTCTTCCGCCCCCGCAGCATCATCTCCGCGCCGGTGCCATGACCGCCATCGCGGGTATTCAGCGAGCGGATGATGGCGGTGCGGTGCATGCGCTTCGCCATTTTGGGCATCAGTTCGGAGATGTGTACGCCCGGCACCGAGGTCGGGATGGCGTCGAAGGGCCCGCCGGTCGGGCGACCCGGCTTGGGATCCCAGGTTTCCAACTGACTGGAGCCCCCTGCCAGCCACAGCAGGATCACGCTGCGGCCAGCTTTTTTGAGCGCCGCATTGACCGCATCCTCGTCCAGGGCGTGGATCGCGCCGGTCGTGCCCAGCAGGGCCCCGGAGCCGATCGCCAACGATTGACTCAGGAAGGCGCGGCGGCTGATGTCGTGCGCCGGGGTGCCGCAGAAAAACGATGATTCACTCATGGCTGATGGTTTTTGGCAAAAATCAATGGTTGAACCGGAACTCCGCACTCGAGAGCATCGCCCACACCAACTGGCGCAGACCGTCCCGCGGGCGATCGCTCCGGGCGTCGAGGTAGCTCGACAACAGGGAAACTTCCTCATCGCTCGGCTCGCGCTGCCAGATCGCCCGGCTCGCGAGGCGGATCTGCTCCGCGGGAGAGGTTTTGGCCTCCAGCGCCTTCACCAGACCGCTGCCATCGAGGAGCTGGCTCTGCACGTCGGGGCTGTTGCTCAGGAACAGCGCCTCATCCACCGATACCTGGAAATCCTCGCCCGGCCGCTCGAACCAGCGCTCGTAGCTCGCCGCGCCCCGCTCCGTGCCCAGCACCCGCTGCTCGATCTCCTCCGGCTTCCCCTTCCCCGGCGCGAAGGACTCCGGGTCCATCGCCGCAAAGCGAAGCGACTGCGCGATCTGCCGCGGCGTCAGCGGCCGGGGATGTGCCACGGCGAACAGGCTCAACGGGGGTCGATCCCCGCTCTCCCACTGGCTGTCCCGCTGCCACGCTCGGCTCGTCACGATGCCCCGGACCAGCCGGCGCAGGTCGTAGTCGTGCGCCGCCAGATCGCGTGCCAGCCACTGCATCAGTTCCGGATGGCTCGGCTCGTTCTCGCCGTGCATCTGATCGAGCGGCATCACCAACCCGTGACCAAAAAGCCGGTCCCATGTCCGATTCACGATCGACCGGGCAAACCAATGCTCCTGCTCCGGAGCCAGTCCCGCCTCCACCAGGCGCGCCCGGCGGCTGTATTTGGCCGGCGGCGGCGCCTGCTTGTTTTTCTTGTATTCTTCCAGCCGCGCCCGCTCCGCCTTTTTTTCGTCCTCGGACGGCTCCACCGAGGGAGGCTCCGGCAACGCCTCGCCACCGAAGAACTTCAACGACGCCGCCTTTTCCTCGTTCGCGGTCGTCTTGTAGCTCACCAGCCCGTATTCCCGCTCCCCGACATAGCCGCCATTGTCGAAAGTCCGGGAGAAAAACGACTTCATCCCGTAGTAGGTGTCCTGCGTCCAGGTCTTCACGTAAGGATGGTCGTGGCACTGGGCGCAACTGATGTTGACCCCGAAAAAGCGCACGCTCACATCGTTGGCCAGACGATCCGTATCCGCCACGCGCTGCCGCAGGAATTGATCCACCCCCGGCCGCGCCTCGGGATCGACCTGACCCGTGATCGTCTCGCGGAAAACAGCATCCCAGCCCCGCTTCTGCGCCACGGCCAGATCGAGGTATTTCTGAAAATCCGAGCCCTGCCCGTCCATCAGCAGCCAGTTCAGCTCATTCGCCAGGTGCCGGTCAAAGGCCGGAGCCGCGATGAGCCGTTCCACCAACCCCGCCCAGGCTTGCGGCGTGTCGCCCGCGGCCAGATAGGCGTCCATCTCCCCCACCGTCGGCACCCGGCCGTGGAGGTCCAGCATCAGCCGGCGCAGCCGCGTCTCCAGAGGAGCCGTCGTCGCCGGCGTCACCTCGCGCCGTTTCAGCCCTTCGTCGAGATAGCGGTCGATGACCTCCGCGATGGGCGTCGTCGCCGGTGGCAGTTGGCTTTCATCGATCCGGTCCCACCAGGCCTCCTCCGCCCCGCACGGAGACAGCGAGAGCCCGCCAGCCGTGGCCAGCGCAAACCAGGATGAGACGACGATGGGAAGACGGAGCGGAAACCGCAGGGGAGACGGGCGGGAAATCACGGCAGAGAAACTGCATCCGCCCAACTCGCCTCACAAGACACGCACCCACGCTTGGCGCGCTTGCGTCTTGGCTCCTCCGGTAGGATTCGAACCTACGACCTAGTGGTTAACAGCCACCCGCTCTACCGCTGAGCTACAGAGGAATCACAGACACCCCGGAAATCGGAGAGCGGGAAGATGTCCTCCGGCCCGCCTTTTTCAAGGAGAAAAATCCGCCCGCGCCGAATCTCTTTCCCCGGGTCCCTCCCCCTCCCCTGCCCGATCGACTGCCGGGAAAGGCATCGGGAATTCCGATGGAACAGGGTTGGATCGGGTGGTTTCGACCGGGCGGCAGGTGTTTGATGCGATTTGTAGCCGATCTTGGTGGCTTCGGATTCAGCAGGCATCACAGCCGGTAGTTGAGGCGCGCGGCGACGACACCACAGGATGGAATGGAAATGAACCTGAACATCCTGGAGGGATGCCAGCGTGCGAGGCGGCACGGAAAATGGCGGCCGGCTCTAATCCTTCCGGGATGCTCGAATGTGGGTGGCTGGACAGTTGGTATCGCTGCAATCAACCATCTGCTTATGATGCATCCGGCATCTGAACGGCTGGACAACCGACCCTACTCTTTAACCCGCGTCATTCGGGTCTGATTGGAATTGGAAATGGCCGGGATGCGCAGTGAAGAAGTCCATTCCCGCGCCGCTCTCAGTTGCCTGCCATCGGCGTCCCTCAATCGGACTCGCTGGTCGCTCCTCAGGGTGTCGGCTTCACCCGTCTCACGGCAACCCTTTTACCCGCCGGTCCAGATCCCGCCGGTTGATCAGATCCACCACCTCCAGAGTGGAGGCGTGCAGGCGGAAGAGAAGCCGGTGATCACTGCCCACCCGCAGGCGCAAGATATCCGGCCTGGCTCGCAGAGCCACGATGCCGACAAACGCGGAGGGTTCCCCAGCCGCGAGTCGGCCGAGCAGGATCAGGGTGGAGCGGCTCGCCTGAGCCGGCAGCGCATTGAGGGTCTCGTGAAATTTCTTCGGGAAATCCAGCAAACGCAAAGGCTGTTTACTTTCCAGTTGGGCGGGCTCGAGCAGCGACTCTTCATCATGGGAGTCAGCGATCTCGTTGACTGGAGAGGGCGCAGGCTGTCGTTTGCGGTATTCCTCGAGTTCGGCGAACGAGGCGGCCATGTCCTGACGCATCTGCGCGCGCTCCTGGACGTGTCCGTTGATGATCTGCTGCTGCGCCTCCACCTTTTCGCGCAGATGCCGCACCGCCTCAATTTCCGCCGGGGATGGTGGTGCGGCCTCTCTGGAGGCAGCACGGTGCTCCGCCTTTTCCTTCAGGCGCAGTTCGCGGCGGAGGCGCTCCATCTTTTCATGCGCCTCTCGCAGTTCTCCGGCCTTGACCTGGAGTCGATCGTTCACAGCGCGCAGTTCTTCCGATTCCTTGCCGTGGCTCTTCGCAGCCGCATCGGCGAAACGGCGCTCCAGTATCTCGGCAAAGGGGTCCTCTGCCGGCAGCAGGAGGATGTCTCGAAGTTTCTGCATCTGCCGGTGCAGGAAATGGACCTTCGACTTGGCCATCACGGGAACCAGCCCCTGCGCCATCAGCAGGCTCGTGGCGGGGGTAGTGACATTGAGCAGCGCATGCCCGAGATCCTCCTGTCGTTCGGGATCCCGGGTGCGTAGCAACTCCGCCGATATTTCCTCCAGATAGGCGCGGTAGGCGGACGGATCATCGTTCAGGCGGATCAGATTGATTGTAAGCGTAATAAAATTGGCCTCCTGTTCAACTCGCAGGCGTCTGGCATCGTAGGCCGATGCGAAAGAAACGCCCCATCGTGCGGTCGCGCGCAGTTTGCCAAGAGGTCCGCTTCGTGGAAGTGGAGTGGTCCGCGCCGATTCGGCCGCGGCTGCTGGTCACCTACAGCGACGGGCTGCAACTCCTGCTGGAGGATGAGGGCGCTGCCCGCGTGGCCGCGGAGTTCATC
>JAEUHH010000034.1 GCA_016795505.1 Verrucomicrobiales bacterium
CTCGACCAGCGTTCCCATCGCACCGATCTTCGTATTCATCCCGGCAGAGACTCCCACGCCGTTGGCAGCCGTGCCGATGATGGTCAGATCCCGACCCGAAACGAGATAGCTGCTTTCGCCCAGATGGACCCCTTCGTGTCCGCCCTCGCCCTCCAGCGTCAGGTCGGCGGGGCCTCCGTGGCCGCTATGGATCTCCACGTCTTCGAGAAAAAGTCCCGTCTCGCCCGTGGCGGAGCCAGACAACCAGACATTACTGCCGATGATCAGACCGCCGAGCATCTCGACACCCCGATTCATCGCCGCATTGCCTCCGGTACCCACGATGGTCACTGAGGCGCTGGTACCGACGGCATCGTTCACCGATACCCGGTCGAAAGCCACACCGGTGCCGGTGGCCGTCACCTCGCCGCGGATCTCGACGGCTGATCCCATCGCGCCGAGGTCCGTTCCCGCTCCAGCGGAAATCCCGACACCATCCGTCGCGGTTCCGGTGATCATCAGGTCGCCCTGAGTAGCGCTCAAAAATCCGTTCATGCCCAGATCGACCCCTACGTCTCCGCCCACGCCCTCCAGCGTCAGCTTGCCGCCGCTCCACAGGCGCGAATCGTCGCCTAGATCGACGCCCCGCTCCGTTCCGGATCCGGTGACCGTGATATCTCCCCCAAAGCCGCCCGAATTCGTATCAAGCATCATCCCGCCGTAGCCCGACGAGATACCTGCCTTGCCGCCGGTGCCGGTCACCGTTATCGAGCCCGAGCTGGAGACGGAGCCTTCGATCGTCACGCCGGCCGTTTCCTGCCAGGCTGGGCTGCTTCCAGTGTCGTTCGAGCCCCCCTCGATCACCACACCCTGATTCATCGCGCTGCCGATTCCGAGTTCGCCCACGTGACCGCTGAAATAGACTCCGGTCTCATATCCCGTTCCCTGTAGCGTCACCGTGCCCCAGGCATCGAGGCCGGACGAGGGGCCCACCCAGATTCCGAACGAGCTGTCCATGCCCTCGAGATCCAGGTTGCCGCCTGCCAGCAGGGAGGCGTCCTCCACCCAGATGCCGGCAATGCCAGCCCACTGACCGGCGATCGATACATGCCCGCCCCCAGCAGTGGAGGTGTCGATGGTGCTCCCATCGATGTAAACCCCGGCGTCCGCGCCCGATTCCCCGTAGATCCCGACATCGCCCGTGCCGACGATCTGGCTGCCATTCAAGATGGACACCCCGGCATTATCAAATACTCCGGAGCCATAGAGATCAGCCATTCCCGAGCCCGTTACCGTCAGCGTCGCGAGATCGAGTTTCACGCCGGCATCCACGTACGGTGGCGACGATGGACCCGCGTAGTCAAATTGATTGGTGGAGAGCGAGAGCAGTCCATCCTGCACCGTCAAGGCAGACTCCACCAGGACGATCTGGACGGTGGCCTCCAGAGCGATGTTCCCCGTGCCGCTGGCGACGTAGACGGCTCCGGCGCTCCCCAGGATCGATTCGCTGGTCACGGTCAGCGACCGATCGGTCGCCAGCGAGTAGCCCGCGTCCAGATTCACCAGATCCTCGCCCGATTCGCCATCGATGAGCAGATCTCCGGCGAAGGCCGCGTCGAATCCCGCCGCCGACACCGTGTCATCCCCGGCCCCGCCCCGGACTTGCAGGCTCTGCGTGGGGTTTAGGAAACGGATCGCCTGGGCTTCGCTCGATGTGACAGACATCCAGCCGGCGGCCGTATCGTCGGCGATCGTGATGGTCTCCGAGGCGTTGCCATAGATCAGCGTCAGGCTCGCCACGGCGAGACCGGCGTCGATTCCCTGGTCCAGCCCCGAGTAGGCGATCTGCGGGCCGCCATTGATCACCACATCGCCCGACTGGAGATCGCTGAAGGTGAATGCCGCCGTGCCGGCCGTTCCCGCGAAGGCCAGCGCGTCGCCGCTGCCCGCACCCGCGCGGTAGTCGATGGCATGGGTGATGGCCCCGCCCGACAGATCGACCGTCACCCGGTCGTCACCGCCCAGCGTGTCGAAGACGATCCCATCTGCTCCCGTCACGCTGGCGATGGCCACTTCGACCGTGTGGTCGTCGATTTGCACCGCACCCGCGCCGGCGGAGAGCCGGTTCGTCGCGTCAGTGATGCGGTAGCTCGCCCCGTTGACCACCAGGGTCAGCGTGTCATCCGTGTCGCCGCCGTCCGTGTCGGTGATGAGGAGATTGCCATTGGGGTCGAGGGCAACGGAGGTGGTGGAGCCGATTCCACCAGGTCCGTTACCGGTGCCACCCATCTGGAAGATGCGGACATGGCCGGAGGTCGGTCCATTAATGCCTTGGTTTCCGTTTCCGCCAACTGCGATGGCGTCGCCGCTTTGAGATATGGCGACGGAACGTCCAAACAAATTGTTAGCTGCCTCTCCGTTGAGGTCGGAACCCAGTTGACTCCAAACACTCCCATTCCATCGGTAGACTCGAGCGTGCCCGGAGTTCATGCCACCGCCACTATTAAAATTGGCTCCTCCAATTACGGTGTTCCCGTCAGAAGAAAGCGCCACTGAGATGCCGAACCGATCACCCGATGCCTCTCCGTCAATATCCGAACCACGCTGCGCCCACGCACTCCCATTCCAAGTAAAGATGCGAATGTGGCCCGACTCCGCTCCTCCCCCATCATTTAGGCTGGCTCCGACAGCAAGAATTCCTCCATCTGATGATAGTGACACGGCTATTCCAGACCGATCATTAGCTGCCTCACCATTAATGTCGGTGCCTCGCTGGGTCCATCCGCTTCCATTCCAGTGAAAGACCCGCACATGTCCTGCATTCGATCCGCTTCCATCATTCTGGCTGGCACCCACTGCAAGCGTGTTGCCGTCATCCGATAGAGCCACCGAGATTCCAAATTGGTCGGCTCCTGCTTCTCCATTGATATCTGCCCCTCGTTGAGACCATGCTGTCCCGTTCCAGACAAAGACACGAACGTGTCCCGAATCAGTACCATTCCCATCGTTTTGATAGGCACCAACGGCCAAAATGTCTCCGCCAGATGACAGGGCGACCGAAAGTCCTGCAAAATCTCCCGTTGCTTCCCCGTCAATGTCGGTTCCGCGCCGCACCCAATTCGTACCATTCCAGACGTAAACGCGGACATGCCCGGCGTTCGTCCCGTTCCCATCATTTTGAGGTGCCCCAATGGCAAGGATGGTTCCGTCCGACGAAAGATCTAGAGAGCTAGCTGAAACATCGCTCAATGCTTCGCCATCGATGTCAGAGCCCCGCTGCACCCAGGTCGTTCCATTCCACTGGTAGACTCGCACGTGCCCTGCAGCAGACCCGTTCCCATTATTGAGCGGCGCACCAATAGCCACCGTATTTCCATCGGCAGACATTGCGATCGACACCCCCGACTGATCCCCCGCCGCCTCCCCATCGATATCCCCTCCCTTCTGGCTCCAATCCGGATCGAGATACGCATCCCCCATGATCGACCCCGGTGTTGCCCCGAGTGCTTGAAAGTCGCCGGGCAGCCGGCGGAGCCCGGTGGTCAGCGTCCCGCCCATCACATCGACGCGGGAACCGCTCAAGTCTCCCAAACCCAGCACATGCCCCTGCTCATGGAGCAACGTCGACAACAGATCGTAGGCTCCCACCGCCCCACCACCCGCCAGCGCCATGCCTGAGGCGGCGAATTCCTCATCCACCAGCGGCGTCGCATCCACGAACCACGCACCACTGCCCGCCGCGTCATCGTCGATGGTGATGGTGTAACCATTGGCCTTGCCCAAGTGATTCCCCCCCAGATCCGCGATCTCGTACCGCACCGCATCCAGCGCCGCCACCTGCTCCGCGCTCAGGCCCGACTCGATCCAGCGCTGCCTGGCCGCTGCGGCGATGGCTTCCAGCGTTGCCGCATTCAGCGAGCCCGAGGCCGCGCCCGTCTCGACCAGCGCCACTGGCGTCGTGCCCGAGACCGTCGGGGCGTCCTCCTGATCAGACCCGGTTGCCTCGCCGATCAGACCCGGTTGCTCCGGAGAGGTCGCCGTTTCCGCCGGGGGTTGGGGGGCTTCCGGCGCCTCGACTGGAGCCCCGGAGAACAGGATCCGGGGCTCCAGCGCCTCGATTTGGGTTTCTGAGAGAGAGCGCGGTGTCCGGGAGGCGGCGGATGGTCGGGTCTGGCGTTTCATGGGTGTTCGGTTCGTGAAAGGGCGTTTGGGTGGGATGGGCAGGGTGGGTGGTCTCAAAAAAATCGTCAATGGGGTGATACCCTAATTCCGCGGCCCCGCTCCCGTCTGCCGGAGCAGCCACTCGTCGTGCAGCAGCGTCCACACGACCGCGGCATCGATCCGCGAGCCGATCGCCAAGGCGCGCAGGATCTGCGTCATCTCGGCCTCGATCGTCTTCACGCTCACCCGGCAGACCAGCGCGATCTCGCCGTTGGTGGCCCCGTGGCCGACCCAGGCGAGGATGGCCCATTGCCGTTCGGAGAACGTCCGGGTGCTGTGGCGGATGCCATCGAGGTCGAAGCGTTCCGTCGGGCGGGGCGGCAGCGGGTAGGGGAATTCAGGCGGGGAGACATTCATGCGTATCCCTTGCTGCACCGTGGCCGGCCCCGTGTTACAGCCGGGGCGCCTTTTTTTTCGAAGAAAATCGCCGGAGCCCCCCGCCACGGAGATTTCATCGTGACGCGGGGCGGCAGATGAGGCATAGGATGAGCCCTAGCACGCTCCCGCCCGGAGCGCCGAACCGATGCCGGAAACCACCCGCACCTGCCCCACCTGTGGAAAGCCCGTCTCCGCGAGCTTTCCCGAGGGCTTGTGTCCCGCCTGCCTCCTGTCCGATGCGACGGCGCCCTTTGCGAAAGACCCCGGCCAGCCCCGCGCCGACTCACCGGCCACCTCCCGACCGGCCACGGCGTCCCCGGGACCGGCCCCGCGGGTGTCCTCCCGCGTGCCCACGGTGGAGGCTCTCCAGCCGTGGTTCCCCGGCATCGAGATCCTCGAACTGCTCGGTGCCGGCGGCATGGGCGCCGTTTACAAAGCCCGCCAGCCGCGGCTGAATCGCCTGGTCGCCCTCAAAGTCCTCCTCTGTCCCCCCGAGTGGTATGACAACTTCGTCCTGCGCTTCGAGATGGAAGCCCAGGTCATGGCCCGGCTCAGCCACCCGCACATCGTCACCATCCACGACTTTGGCGAGATCGACCGCAGCGCCGCCGGGCTCGACACCCTCTTTTACTTCCTCATGGAGTATGTCGACGGGACCGACCTGAACCACCTCATCCGCTCCGGTGACCTGCCCCCCCAGCGCGGGCTCGCCCTCGTCCCCCAGATCTGCGATGCCCTCCAGTTTGCCCACGACGAGGGCTTCACCCACCGCGACATTAAGCCCGCCAACCTCCTGGTGGATAAGAAAGGCGTCGTGAAGATCGCCGACTTCGGGCTGGCCAAGCTGATCCGCGGCGACGAGACCCTCGCCATGGGCCTGACCGTGACCGGCACCTCCCTGGGTACCCCGCACTACATGGCGCCCGAGGTGTGGGAGACCCCCGAGACCGTCGACCACCGGGCCGACATCTACTCCCTCGGCGTCGTCCTCTACGAGATGCTAACCGGCGAGCGGCCCGCCGGCGTGTTCGATCCCCCCTCACGCAAAGTCACCGTCGATCCCCGCGTCGATGCCGTGGTGTTCCGCGCCATGGAGCGCGACCCCGCCCGCCGCTACCAGCAGGCCCGCGAGATCCGCGATGCCCTGGCCCGGATCGGGGAAAAGCCGACCCCACCCGCACCGCGGTCGCGGCGGGGCATCATCGTCGGCAGTCTCGTCGGTCTGGCCGGCGCGGCGGCACTTGCCGGGCTGGCGGTTGCCATCTTCCACCCCTTCGGGTGGTGGGATGGCCTCCCCGACCCGATCTCAGTAGGGCTCGACCAAAAGCCCGCGTCCAGTTCCACCCTGACGGATCGAGTGGAAACTCCACCGTCCACCCCGGCCGCTCCCGCGCCCAGTCCCGTGCGGGCCATCCCCCTGGCCGCCGACAGCTCACCGCCCGCCTGGCTCACCGACGGACTGGCCACCCTCGGCGGCGACATCGTGTCCCTGGCCGGGTGGAGCAATCCCTTCGGGGCAGACGATGCCCCGTCGGAGGAGAGCCTCCTCGCCATCCGGGCCGATGGCACCGTCGCCTGCCTCATCGCGCCGGACAATCCCCTGGCCAGCGCCGGACTGTCCGATTGGTGTGCCCAGATCACCGTGGCCCAGTCTGCCGTCGTCACCGCCGCCGGCGTCGCCGTGCTCCGGCGCGACGGGAGCGTGATGACCAGGGGCCTCGCCTCGTGGGGCACCCCGGCCGGGCCCGCCCTGCGCGGGCCCTACACCCAGCTCGCCGGCGGCCACCAGCACGTCGCCGCCCTGCGCGCCGACGGCACCGTGCTCGCCTGGGGGGACAACCGCTCCGGCCAGGTCACCCCGCCGCCCGGACTCGCCGACGTGGAGAGCCTGCGGTGCGGCCACCTGTTCACCATCGCCCGGCACCGCGACGGCTCCCTGACCACCTGGGGCCTGTCCGGGGCCAAAGAGATCACCCCGCCGCAGCTCGCACCCGGAGACCTGCTCGACTGGGCCGCAGTACGGAACGGGGTTTACCTGCTCCATCCCCGCGGCGAGATGAGCGCCTTTGGTTGGCGGCCCGGCGGCGACACCTGGCCCCAGATCCGCCCCGGCAGCGATGCCGTGGCCCTCGCTGCCCAGGGCGACTACCTCGCCGTCCGCACCGCCGACGGCCAGTGGCGCCTGTGGAGCGGGATCGAGCGTGGTTCCCTGCGGCCGTATCCCGGTGGCCCTATCCTCCGGGGCGCCCGCAGCCTCTGCTGGGTTGGTGGCTGCGTCGTCGCCATCGCCCCCTGACCCGGCCGGCGGCCGCCGGTCCCCGACATCCCACCCCGGCTGATCGAGCCTGCCGGATGCGGCGCGCTTTTTTTTTCCAAAAAAAGCTTGCCACCACTCCCCAGACTGTGGTGCAATCGGCCCGACCCGCCGGACCCTCTCCATGAAACCGCTCCTCTGGGACGCCATCAATCCCTTCACCGGACTGCCCTTCACCTGGGACGATCCGAATCTCCGGTTCGTGGATGGCATCGGCATGTATCTCGAGCCGGGCGACCCCGGCTTCGTTCCCTACGACACCCCGCCGCCGCCGCGGCGCAAGCCTTTCCGCCGCAAACGGAAACTCAAACCCAACCCAGAACCCAACCCAACGCAGACCATGAGCTCGTTCAAATACAACGTCGCCCCCAATCCCAACGGAGGCTTCACCACCCGGCCCGTCCTCGGGCCCGTCATCAGCAGCGAGGCCTTCCTCGCCAAAGTCGCCACCGACAGCGGACTCACCCCCGAGCAGGCCGCCGCCGCCTTCGATGCCATCGTCGGCGCCATCACCGCCTGCGCCACCGGCTGCGACCACGCCACCGACATCCGCGGCCTGCTGCGCTTCCGCCCCACCAGCGGCGGCACCAGCCCCACGCCCGATGGATTCCACAATCCCGACGACATCAATGCCGACATCGCCATCTCCCTCACCGCCGCCGCCCGCGATGCCTGGCGCGCCGGCCTGACCCTGGAGAGCCTCGGCGAGGTGGGCAAGGTCAGCCCCCTCATCGACTCCATCCTGAGCCAGGAGAATGGCGCCGAGAATCACTACGTGCCCGGCACCCTGATCGTGCTCAATGGCGACCTGCTGCGCTTCCAGAAGACCGATCCCACCCAGGGCGTCTTCTTCCGCTCCGGGAACAATGCCGAAGTGCGCGCCACCATCTACGGCACCATCACCCCTACCTCCCTTTCCGTGCTGGTCCCGGACACGCTGACCGGGCCGCTCAGCGTCCGGGTCGCCGCCTACATCAACGGTAGCGTGCGGAGCTTCACCTACATGACCCCGATCACCAATTGAGCCGGTACGTCCCCCCTGGACGGAAAAGGGGGCACCCCAGCAAATAGTTGGGGTGCCTCCAGTGGACAGTGGGGGAGCCCCTAGTAAAAAGTGGGAGAGCCTCCGGTGAACGGTTGGGGTGCCCCCAGTAAGCCGTTGGGGTGCCCCCAGTGAACCGTTGGGGTGCCCCCAGTAAACGGATGGGGTGCCCCCGGTGAATGGTTGGGGTGCCCCCGGTGATCCGTTGGGGTGCCCCCAAGAACTTATGGGAGGCCCCCCTGGCATCCGTTAGGGAGCCTCCTAGAAAGAACAGGTGACGCTCAAAACGCTTGCCACGCCACTCCTGACCTGATTAAACCCGTAGGCCAACACTCATCAGGATGTCCACTGCACCCGAGGAACTGACCCCGCCCGATGACGATGGCGGCTACTACCGTGGTCGCTACTACGAGGCAGAGGATTTGCGGAGCATCCAGCAGACAGAGGTGGTCAGGCGATTGGTCGAGATGAACCGCGCCGATCTCATCGCCCAGGGAGAGGACCCCGATGCGCTGCTCGCGATGATGGACGGCAAGTTGGAAACGTTCCTCCAGAGCTGTGCCGCCTATGAGGCGGCGGAAGATTCCCTGCTCGAATACACCGTCAGACTGGCCGAATCCCGCCGGGAGCTGATCCTGTGCCTGTGCCGAGACTACCTCTACCAGCGCGACCACATCCTGGTCCAGCTCGCCGGCCTGCCCCCGGAGCGTCGGGCCGCATGGCTGGACCAATACGAGGAGCTGAAAGAGACCGCCCGCGAGGTCTTCCACGAACTCCCCCTGGCCGACTGCGAGGCGCTGCGCCGCCAGGGCTGGCGAGACAGCGACTGGGAGTGATGGAGCCGGCGTGGATCTCCGATGCAACAGGGTCTGATCAGAGAGGCAACAGGGTCTGATCGGAGAGGGAACAGGGTCTGATCGGAGAGGGAACAGGGTCCGATCGCAGGAGCCGCCCCTGGGGCGGTCGCAAATCGGCCCTGGTGCGGACGCGGTGCGGCATTGACAGCCAGCAGTCGATGGCGCAAGCATGATCTGCCGGAATCGTCTCCCGTCGGCAGAGCTGTCTCATGAACCACCGCCCACGTCTGTCAGTCGCCCTATGTACCAGTCTCGCGCTGGTTTGGTCCCTTTCCCTGCAGCCTGCGGCTGCTGCTCCGGGGGAGCCGGACGGCACGGATGCGGGAGTCTCGGGCACGTCGGTGCTGACGACGGCGGTGCAGCCGGATGGGAAGATCCTGATCGGGGGGGATTTCACGACGGTGCAAGGGGTATCGCGACCCTACCTGGCGCGGCTGCTGGCTGATGGCACGCTGGACGCGTCCTTCCAGCCCCGGCCCAGTGCGGCGGTCTATAGTGTCTCGGTCCAGCCGGATGGGAAGATCCTGGTGGCGGGGGATTTCGTCACGTTGCAGCCGGACCTGTCGCAGCCGGCGATCTCGCGGCGGCGCATCGCGCGACTGCTGCCGGACGGGTCGGTGGATGCGGGATTCGACCCGCAGGCGAATGGTCCGGTCTATGCGGTGTTGGCCCTGCCGGATGGGCGGATCGTGCTGGGCGGGGCTTTCGACTCGCTGCGGCCCAATGGGGCGCCGGTGGCGACGACGCGGCAGTTCATCGCCCGGCTGGAGCCGGATGGCTCGCTGGACGGGGGCTTCAACCCCATGGCCAATCACGTCGTGCTGTGTCTGGCGCTGGAGCCGGGGGGCGGGATCCTGCTGGGGGGACTCTTCACGGGGCTGCAACCGGCCGGGGCGCCGACGATGGCGGAGCGGCAGTATGTGGCGCGGCTGCTGGGTGACGGGTCGGTGGATGAGGATTTCGATCCGAAGGCAGACAACTGGGTGGGCAGTCTGGCGGTACAGCCGGATGGGAAGATCGTGATCGGGGGGGCATTCACCTCGCTGCAACCCAATGGCGCCCTGTCGGCGACGACGCGCTGGCGGCTGGCGCGGCTGCATGGGGATGGATCGCTGGACGGGGGATTCAATCCCACGGCGAATGGGAATGTGTATGGTCTGGCTCTCCAGGCGGATGGGAAGATCCTGGCGGGGGGCACCTTCACGACGCTCCAGCCGAATGGGGCGCCGGCGGCGACGAGCCGGTCTTTCGTGGCGCGGCTGCTGCCGGACGGGTCGTTGGATGCGGGCTTCGACCCGCGGGCGGGGGACTGGGTCTATAGTGTGGCGATCCAGGGCGATGGGAAGATACTGATCGGAGGCCTGTTTTCGACGCTCCAGCCCAATGGGGCGCCGGTGGCGACGGCGTGGCATCGCTTTGCCCGGCTGGAGAATGATCCTGCCCCGCAGATGCTGGAGATCCCGGATGGCGCGACGGTCGGGTGGCGGCGCGGTGGGGCGGCGCCGGAACTGGGCCGGGTGACGTTCGACCTGAGCACGGATGGGGGCGCTTCGTGGTCTCCGCTGGGGGAGGGCAGCCGGGTCGGCACGACGGCGGACTGGGAGCGCACGGGGCTGTCGCTCCCGGCGACGGGACTGCTGCGCGCCCGCGGCTTGGGGCTGGGCGGGATCTACTCGGGGAGCCAGGGGCTGATCGAGCAGACGGCGGCGTTCGATCTGATCGTCGATCCGGTGATCCAGCCGCTCATTCGGAAGGGCGACGCGGTGCCGGGGGCGGGGGTGCATCCGCTGATCCCGGCGGGGGCGGTCTTTGCGACGCTCTACCCGCCGGCGACGAACGGCTCGGGCCAGGTGGCCTACCGGGCGAAGTGGAAGGCGGGCACGGCGAGCGGCTACGGCATTTTCCTCGACAGCTCGGCCGTGGTGGTGACCGGGGAGGCGGCGCCGGATTCGGGCGGGGCGACCTTCAAGAGTCTGGGCGATCCGCAGCTCTCGGACGGGGGCCGGGTGGCCTTCCTGGCGATCACATCGGCGGGCACGAAGGGGCTTTTCACCGATCTGGGCGGCTCGCTGCGGCGGGCGGTGGCCCAGGGCGAGACGCTGGCGGCTCCGGCGGGGGCGCGGGTGAAGCCGGTGCTGACGTTTCACCTCGGCGAGACGGGGATCGACTGGCAGGGGCGGTTGGTGGACGGGGTCGGCGGGGTGACGAAGGCGTCGGACACGGTGCTGCACCGCTGGACGCCGGCGGGGGGCTCGGTGCAGACGCTGCGGGAGGGTCAGGCGCTGATGGGCTCGACGCTGAAGGCTTTCTATCCGCTGGCGGCCTCGGCGCCGGGTCAGACGCAGGACCGGAACGATGGACCCGACGGCGGGGTGCCGGTGCTGGCGGTGCTGGCGACGGGGAGTCAGCACGTGCTGGAGGCGGCGCCGGGGGCGGTCACCTCGGTGGCGCAGACGGGCGGCACGTCGGCGGGGACTCCGGCGGGAACGGTGTTTGGGGCGTTTGGTCTGCCGTTCGGGGCGGATGGGGAGTGGATCGGGGGCCTGGTGAAGCTGAAAACCGGGGTGGGCGGGGTGACGACGGCGAATGCGCTGGCGATTCTGGCCGGGTCGGCCTCGGGGAACTACGACACGCTGGTCGCTCGGCAGGGCGATGCGGCAACGGATGGAGCCGGGGCGCCGCTGGGCGGGGTGACCTACAAGGGTTTCCGGCAACCGCTGTTCAGTGGCGAGGGAGACACCGCCTATCTGGCGGCGTTGGCGGGTGCGGTGACGACGGGGACGGATACGGGGATCTGGTCGCGTCCGGCGGGAGCGGTGGCGCCGCTGCTGCTGGCCCGGGAGGGCGGCGAGGTGGCCGAGGCAGGAGTGGGGCCGGTGTGGGGGAAATTCACGGCGCTGGCGCAGCCGGGCGGGGCGACGGGGCCGCTGATCGGTGGGGCGCTGGCCGGAGCGACGGTGACGCGGGCCAATGACGCGGGCCTGTGGGGGGTGGACAGTGTGGGGGCGCTGCGGGTGCTGCTGCGGGAGGGGGCGACGGTGGACGGCAAGACGGTGAAGGCGCTGCACGTGCTGAAGGCGGTGCCGGGCAGCCTGGGGGCGACGCGGAGTTTCAATGATCAGGGCGAAGTGGTGGCGCTGGTGCTTTACACGAACGGGTCGAGCGCGATCGTGCGGGTGACGGTGCCGTGAGGGAGTCAACCGGGCGTTGTTGATGGATCTATGAGAGACAACTGCCCGGAATCGCCTACGGTGTCCGAGCAAGCATGAATCCCGATCACGACCGTCCCAGTGCTTTTCCCGAGACGCGGTGGAGTCTGATCGTCCGGGCGGCGCGGCGGGAGGGGACGGATGACCTGGAGCCGCTCTCGGAGCTGTGCCGGATCTATTGGCCGCCGGTCTATGCCTACGTGCGGTCGCTGGGGCACACCACGCACGATGCGGAGGATCTGACGCAGGGCTTTTTCGCCGCCTTCCTGGAGCGCAACGACTTTGCCCGGGCCGATCCAGAGCGGGGGCGGCTGCGCTCCTACCTGTTGACTTCGGTGAAGCACTATCTCATCAACGCCCGGCGGCACGCAGGACGGGAGAAGCGGGGCGGCCAGGCGGTCCATTTCTCCCTGGACCTGTCGGACGCTGAGGAGCGCTGGGCGGCTGTCGCAGTGGCGGATCGTCAGTCGCCGGATGTCCTCTATGATCGGCAGTGGGCCACGACGTTGCTGGAGCAAGTGATCGCCCATCTCGAGGCCGGTTATCGGGAGCGGGGAAAAGGCGGGTTGTTCGCCCGGCTGAAGCCCTGCCTGATGCGCTCCGATGCCCCGGGCGAGCTGGCCGGGGCGGCGCAGGATCTCGGCATGTCCGAGACGGCCGTGCGCGTGGCGATCCATCGTCTGCGGCAGCGGTATGCCGCGGCGCTGCGGGAGGCGGTGGCGGATACGCTGTCCGAAGGGGAAGACGTGGAGCGGGAGTTGGACTACCTGAAGACGGTCTTCGGCTGACGGATGGCAGAGGCCGCGGGGGGCATCCGCCAGACCGGTCAGGGCACCCGCAGGGTCTGGCCGATGCGGATGGTGTCGGAGCTGAGGCCGTTGGTCGATTTCAGCTTGGGGACGGTGACGTTGTATTTCCGCGAGATGGAAAAGAGGGTGTCGCCTTTCACCACGGTGTGGTAGCGGGCGGCGGCGGGCTTGGGCGGGGCGGGCGCTGGCTTGGGTACGGGCGGAGGTGCCGTGGGACGCGGCGCCGGGGCGGCCGGGTAGGGCGTGGGATTGACCGGGGCACTGGGCGGCGGCTGGTAGGCGTAGCCCGGGGCCTGCTGGCGGGCGGGCGCCGGCGGGGGCGACGACGGAGCCGGCGCGGGCTGGGTCCGGCGGCCGGACCGGCGCGCGGCGGCGGGATTGGCGACCCAGTCTTTGCGGTAGGTGCCGTCGTCGTCGAAGGGGTACTCGGCGGCGGACAGATTGTGCGGCGGGGTGGCGATGCGGGGATCGACGGGGCCGCTGGTCTTCTGCTTGCCGGCGCTGGCGCAACCGACGAGGAACAGGCCGGCCAGGGCGGCACCGAGGAGACGGAGGGAGGGCGGAACAGACGAGATCCGGGCGACGGCAGGCGGCAGGGGCGTCATGGAAAGGGCGTTCGGGGAAAAGGCGGGTTTCATCCTCGCCCGACCCCAGCGGGAAGCGCCCGGCCGGGGGTGATGGCGGGCGCGGAGCTGACCGGGCGCTGCTCCGGCAGTCGCGACGGTGGCGACTGCGGAAATTCCCTGAACTTATATTAATTATCGGCGGGGCGAAAGCTCTTCCTGCAACTTCTTCGCCCGGAGCTTGTCGAGGGCGCCCTGGGCCTGCTGGGCCTGGGGGGTTTTGGCATCGATGGCGACGACTTCCAGCAGGGTGCGGATGAGGTCGGCGAGTTTCCCCTGTTTCTGGTACACGCTGGCCTTGTTGAGCAGGGCTTGTTGACGCTCGGCACCCTGGAGGCCGTTCTCGGCGATGTAGGCGTCGGTGACGGTGAGCATTTCGCTCCACTCGACCTTGCTCTCCAGTTCCTGCATCTTGTCGGAGTAGGCCACATCGGCGAGCAGACGTTTGCACTTGCCCACCTTGCCGGTCTCGTCCTGCGGGTCATGGGCGATGATTTCCTCCAACTGGGGCCGGTAGTAGCGGGCGGACAGGTTGCCGGGGAGATTCGGCACGCCCTTGGTGAGGAGGCTGGCTTTCTCCGCGCCGGTGGCGGTGGCGGCTTTCTCAAAGTACTGGTCCCTCACCGTGGCGGACTGGCGCATGGCGCCGATGACCTTGGCGTAGTTGGCAGGGGTCACGGGCTGGTAGCCATTCACGCCGTAGGGCCGGCCCTCCAGGTCGGTGACCATGAGGGTGGGAAAGGCCGAGATGCGGTAGGCCCGCATGAAGAGCTGGTTCTGCTGGGCCACGGCAGGGGGCTGCGGGGTTTTCTTGGGGTAATCCATCCGGACCAGGACGTAGTGCTCGCTGGCGGAGTCGATGAACTCGGGCTGGTTGAGGATGTCGCGGTCGTAGATGCGGCACAGCGGGATCCAGTCGGATCCGGTGAAGACGATGAGGAGGTGCTTTTTCTGTTCCTTGGCCCGCGCGAGTGCGGCCTGATAGTCGGTGTGCCACGCGGCGTGGGGCGTCTCGGGGGATTCGGGGGCTTTTGCCAGATCAGGGAGGGGAAGTTCCGCCTCGGGCGCGGCGGGGGTGTCCTGGGCGCGGAGCAGCGGCTGCGCGAGGAGCGCGGCACCGATGGCGAGGGAGAGAGGGAGGGCCTTCATGCGGGTGAGGTGGGGATGGGTCGGGGCTGGGGAAAGTCGTCTGCTCGTGTTTGTCGCCTGTCGGGCCGGAGTGACGGGGACGCAAAGCGTAGCACCGATGTCGGTCGGTGAAAACTCGTGGCTCGGGAGGAGGGAAGGGGGGCTGGGGTGTCTCCGATGGAACAGGGTCTGATCGGAGAGGCAACCCTGTATGATCGAAAATGAGCCATTCCGGGTGGTTTTGCTGGGCAAGTGGACGATTTTTGGCCATGTTCGCGGCCATGATGAGGACCAAAGCCGAGGCGGTGGCGGGCGGGGGCATGTTTCGCCGCCTGGCGGTTCCCTTTTCCGGCTTTGTGCTGGCGGCCTCGCTGGCGCTGGTGGGGTGGCTCGACTGGTCGCACCGGCAGGAGGCGTTGCGGTCCTTCGCCGAGATGGCGGCGGCCAATGCGCGGATGGTGGACCGGCTGCGGTTGCCTCGCTCGCCGGAGCTGGCGCGGAATCTGGCCGATGTCCTCGGGGTCGGGGTCGGCTTTCGCTTTGCGGGACAGGCGGTCGGGGGGCTGCCGGCGGGGTTGGAAGCGGCCGTGGACACGCTGGCGGGCACCTCGGCGAACTCCACGCGGGTCGGGGGACGCGACGTGGCGGTGGCGCCGCTGGCGGATGGCTCGGCCCATCTGGTGCTGGTGCGGGACGGGGCGGGGCTGCTGCGGCATCCGGCCGGGTGGCTGCTGCCGGCGCTGATCGTCACGTCGCTGGGCGGGGGGCTGGCCTTTCTGGTGGCGCGACGGCTGGTGAATCCGCTGGCGGCACTGAGTCGCTGGCTGCCCCATCTCGACCGCGACGCGCCGGAGCCGATCCCGGCGGCGGTGACGGGCCGGGCGGATGAGATCGGGGTGCTGGCGCGATCGCTGGAGGAAGGCCATCGCCGCCTGCGCGAGGAGCAGGCCCTCAGGCGGCAATCGGAGCGTCTGGCCACGCTGGGGCGCATTGCCACGAGCCTGGCGCATGAGATCCGCAATCCGGCGGCGGCGATCCGGCTGCACGCGGATCTGCTGGCGGCGCGGGGCGACGAGCCGGGGGTGGAATTGATCCGCGAGGAGGTCGATCGCATCACGGATCTGGTGAACCAGTGGCTCTTTGTCGCCAAGGCGGCTCCGGCGCGACGGGAGCGGCACGATCTGGTCGAGCTGACGCGTCGGGTGATCGGTCGCCTGACGCCCCAGTTGGACCACGCGGGGGTGACGGTGGCATGGACGCCAGCCGACCCGGTGCCGGTGATGGTGGACGGGCCGCGGATCGAGCAGGTGTTGCGAAACCTATTGGTCAACGCGGCGCAGGTCATGCCGCTGGGTGGGCGGATCGAGCTGAGCCTCCATCCGGCGGCCGACGGTCCGGGCGCGGTGCTGGAGATCCGGGATGGCGGGCCGGGATTCAGCGAGGCGGCGCGGGTGCGGTGGCGGGAACCGTTTTTCTCGGAGCGCGAGGGCGGCATGGGCCTGGGGCTCACCCTTGCGGCCGAGGTGATGGAGGCGCACGGCGGATCGGTCGAGGTGGACAACATTCCCGGTGGCGGTGCGGTGGTGCGGTGCCGGTTTCCCGATGGTAGCGAATGAGTGCGGTGGCAAAGATCCTGATCGTCGAAGACGAGCGCGCCCTGGCCCTGGCCCTGGCAGCAGCGGTGCGGCAGTGTGGAGCAGTGTCGGAGGTGGCGCCGACGGCGGCCCAGGCGAGGCGCCGGCTGATGGAGGCGGGACCTTTCGACGGGATGATCCTCGACATTGGCCTCCCCGACCAGAATGGGCTCGATTTCCTGGCCGGTCTGCCCGAGAGCGGGCGGCTGCCCACGTTGGTCGTCACCGCCCACGGGGGGATCGAGAATGCGATCGCGGCGCGGCGGATCGGGGTGCGGGAATTTTTTCCCAAGCCGCTGGACTTCACGGCGTTCTCGGCGGCGCTGGTCTCCCTGATCGGCGAGGGTCCTGCTCCGGTCGGGCCGGGGGACAATCCGTCGGACGAGGGGCCGGCGTTTATCGGTGCGGCGGCGGCGATGCGGCCGGTCTTCCAGCAGATCGCCCATGCCTGTGCCAGCGACGAGCCGGTGATGATCCGGGGTGGCACGGGTACGGGAAAGACGCGGGTCGCGCACCTGATTGCGTCCCAGTCCGGTCGGCAGGATGGCCCGCGGGTGCGTGTGGAGGCAAACGGAGACCTCGGCACGGCGCTGGAGCGCGCCCGCGGCGGCGTGCTGGTGATCGAGGACGTGCTCGCGCTCGACGCAGTCGGGCAGGGGTTGATCATGAGCCGACTGGATGCGGCCGGGGCTGGCCTGCCCAGGATCCTGGCTACGAGCGCCGCCGATCCGCGCGAGGCGGTCGAGAGGGGGGATTTCCGCAGTGATTTGTACTATCGGCTCCAGGTGCTGGAGGTCCGGTTGCCACTGCTGCGCGAGCGGATCGAGGATCTGCCGGTGCTGACTGACTATTTCGCGGGACAGGTGGCCCCGGGACGGCGGCTGGAGGCATCGGCGGCCACGCTGAAGCGTCTGGCGGCCCATGACTGGCCGGGGAATCTGCGGGAGCTGCGCAACGTGGTGTCCTATGCCGTCACGGCTGGCGCGGGCGCCCGACGCCTTGAGCCGGCTCATTTGCCAGCCTATCTCGGCGTGGGACGGGTCGCAGGCATGAGCGGTCCGGGGGTGTTGCCGGACGAGTTGTGCCGCGAGCTGAGCCGCTGGGCCGGGGACCGCTTGCAGAGTGATCCTCCGCCGAGTTATGATGAGCTTTCGGAGATACTCGAGGCGGAGTTGATCCGGGAATTGCTCCGCCGATTCGATGGCAAGCTGGCGCGGATGGCCGCCGAAATGAAGGCGAACCGGGCGACCCTGCGCCGCAAGCTGCGGATGGAGTGAGCGAGTCGGTGGTCGGTTTTTGACCACTTTGGCGAAAGGGTGGAGCCGGGCTTGCCGACCAGCCGGGATCGTTGTCTAAGGGGCACTGTCATTCGCCCCCAAATCCAGACATGAAACCGCACTTCCTTTCTTCTTCGAGCGTCGTCCTGGCAGTCTTTCCCTTGGTGCTGGCCACCGGCTCTGCCGAGGAAGCGGCGCCAGTGGTTCGACCGGTGGACAGCACGCTGGACACCGTGATCGTCACGGCCACCCGCGAGCCGCTGTCGCTGGCGGAATCGCCGAACTCCGTCACGGTGATCGAGGCGGAGGACATCGCGCGCCGCCTGGTGCGGAGCCTGCCGGAGATGCTGAACGAGACGCCCAGCGTCTTTGTGCAAAAGACGGCCCACGGTCAGGGATCGCCTTTCATCCGCGGTTTCACCGGCTATCGCAACCTGGCCCTGATCGACGGGGTGCGGCTGAACAATGCGACGTTCCGCGACGGTCCGAACCAATATTGGAACACGATCGACCCCTACTCCGTGCGCGCCGTGGAGTTGGTGAAAGGCCAGGGGTCGGTCCTCTACGGCAGCGATGCCATCGGGGGCACCCTGAACGTCCTCACCGCCCGGCCACTCTATGCGGAGTCGGGCACCCTCACCGGAGGCCGAGCCTACTCGCGATTCTCGACCGCGGAGGAAAGCTACACCGGCCGGCTGGAGGCATCGACCTCGGAGGCGGATCGCTTTGGCTTCATCCTCGGGGTGACGGGCAAGGAATACGGTGATCTGCGCACCGGCGGTCAGGGGCGCAATCCCAACACGGGCTACGGCGAGTGGGAATTCGACGCCAAGACGGAGTTTTTCCTCAACGACGACACCCGGCTGACCATTCTCCACCAGCAGGTGCATCAGAATGATGCCTGGCGCACCCACAGCACGATCTACGGGCTCAGTTTTCGCGGAACCTCGGTGGGCGATGACCAGCGCCGTTCGCTGGATCAGGATCGCTACCTGACATACATCCAGTTGGAGGGTGAGACCGATGGATTCATCGATCATTACCTCGTCGGAGTGAGTCATCAGCGGCAGGCGGAGGAGCAGTATCGGATCCGGAAGGTGGGCGACGACCGGAGCGACCTCGCCGGCTTCGAGGTGGACAGCTATGGGGCGATGGCGCAGTTCTCGACCGACTCGGACCTCGGCTACTTCACCTATGGCGCCAGCTACTACCTCGACGAGGTGGATTCCTTCCGGAACAACTTCGCTCCCGACGGCAGTCTGGCCGGACGGGCGATCCAGGGCCCGGTGCCGGACAATTCGCGGTACCATCTCGCCGACGCCTTCGTGCAGGATCGCATCGGCGTGACCGACCAGCTCGACGTGTGGCTGGGTGGCCGGTTCACCTATGCCCGGGCGGAGATTGGCCGTGCCGAGGACCCGGTGACGGGCAATCCGTTTTCCCGCGAAGACGACTGGACCAGCGGAGTGGGCAGCGGGCGCTTTGTTTACGATTTGAACGAGGATGAAACGGTTTCGCTTTTCGGTGGGGTCTCGCAGGGCTTCAGGGCGCCGAATCTGTCGGACCTCTCGCGGCTGGACCTGGCCCGCACAGGTGAGATCGAGACGCCCTCGCCGGGATTGGAACCTGAGAAATACCTTTCCTACGAACTGGGATTGCGCGGCACTGGGGGGCGGACCAGCGGGTCGCTGGCGTATTTCTACACCGACATCAGCGATCTCATCGTGGGGCGCCGGACGGGGAGAATCGTCGATGATGCCTTCGAGGTGTCGAAGTTCAACGCCGGCAATGGATACGTGCACGGGGTGGAGTTCGAGGCGGAACAGGGTCTGACCGAACAACTGACCCTGTTTGGCTGGTTTTCGTGGCAGGATGGTCGCTTGGACAATGGAACCGTGGAGGAGCCGCTCAGCCGCATCATGCCATTCACCGCGGAAGCCGGGATCCGGTGGGAGAGTGCCGGGGGTGGACTGTGGGTGGAACTGCTGGCGCTGGGTGCGGCGAGCCAGGACAATCTGCCCGAGCGCGACCGGCTCGACACCCAGCGAATTCCGCCGAACGGCACTCCGGGCTACGTCATCGGCACCCTGCGGGGCGGCTGGGAGCTGGGCAACGGGCTGACTCTGACCGGGGCGGTGGAGAATTTCGCCGACGAGGCCTATCGCGTCCACGGCTCCGGCATCAACGGGGCGGGCCGGAACTTCATCCTCGGCGCCGAGTGGAAGTTCTGAGGTGCCGCGTCAGGCGCCGCGGTCGTAGTCGATGCGGATCTTTTTCCCGCGCAGCTTCGAGTCGCGGCAGCGTTCGATGATGTCATCGGCCACGTCGGCGCGGACATCCACCAGGGTGTGGCGGGGGAACAGCGAGATGCGGCCCACCGCGCCCTCGGGAAGCTGGGCCTCCCGGTAGAGCATGCCGGCCAGATCGCCAGGGCGCATCCCTCCGGTCTTGCCAAGGCTGACGAACAAGGTCACCATGCCTTCGTTGCCGCCCGGACCGCGGCGCGGGGCGAAGCGCTCCTCCCGATCGAAGCGGGTGCCACGCTCGCGGCGGTTCTCGCGGGGCGGTGCATCGCCACGGTCGCGGTCACGCTCCCGATCGCGGGGCGGCGGGGGAGCCGGGGCGCGATCCTCGGCGATTTCCTCGCCTTCGCGGCTGTGCATGCCGTAGAGCAGGGAAAACAGGGCGTTGGCGATGTCGGTCGCGGTGTGACCGGCCTCGAGCAGGCGGTCGATGAGATCCTCATGATGGGCGAATTCGCCGCTCTCCAGCGTGTCGCGAACCATTTCGAGCAGTTGGTCGGCACGGCGTCCCTCGACCTGTTCCTGAGTCGGGATGCGGTCGCGGCGGATCTTCTGCCGGGTGTAACGCTCGATGTTTTGCAGGCGATAAATGTCGCGGCCATAGACAAAGCTGATCGCGCGCCCCGAACGTCCCGCCCGTCCGGTGCGGCCGATCCGGTGGACGTAGTCCTCGGGATCCTGGGGCAGGTCGTAGTTGAAAACGGCATCCACCTCCTCGATATCGAGGCCGCGCGCGGCGACATCGGTGGCGACGAGCAACTCGACACTGCCTTCGCGGAAGCGCTTCAGCACCCGCTCGCGCATCATCTGGGTGATGTCGCCGTGGAGCCTGTCGGCGGCATAGCCGCGGGCGATCAGGGCCTCGGTGCACTCGTCCACGCTGCGCTTGGTGTTGCAGAACACGATGGCCAGGCGCGGCGGCTCGATGTCGAGCAGGCGTGAGAGGACCTCGACCTTGGACCGCTCGCGGACTTCGTAGCAGATCTGGTCGATCGACGCCACGGTCATGGCGGTGCGTTTCACCTGAACCAGTTCGGGATCGCGGCCAAAGCTCTGGATGAGCCGCTCGACCTCGCGGTTCATGGTCGCTGAGAAGAACAGGGTCTGGCGCTCCGCCGGCATGGCACCGAGCAGTTCCTCCATGTCGTCCCGGAAGCCCATGTCGAGCATGCGGTCGGCCTCGTCGAGCACCACCATGCGGATGCGGCTTAGCACGAGCGCCTTCCGGCTCCACAGGTCGAGCAGGCGGCCGGGCGTGCCGACGACGATCTGGGCGCCGCGGGCCAGGAGCTTGAACTGCCGCTCCATCGAGGCGCCGCCATAGACCGGCGCGACGATGAGATCCTCTCCGTAGCCTGAGCCGAGGATGTGGACCTGTTCGCACACCTGCACGGCCAGTTCGCGGGTCGGGCAGACGATGAGGGCCTGGGTCTCGCGGCGCGACACATCGATGGCTTGCAGCATGGGCAAGCCGAATGCCGCGGTCTTGCCCGAGCCGGTCTCGGACAGGCCGACGACATCCCGACCCGCCAGGGCTACGGGGATGGCTAGCGCCTGAATGGGCGAGGGGCGTTCAAAGCCGAGCGATTCGACGGCTTGGAGCAGCATCGGCGACAGGCCGAGCGTGTTGAAGGGAGGTGTGTCCATGAAAAAACGGCGGGCGGGTGGGAGGAAAACGGGGAATCGGCAAAGTCCGCCTGAATCGGAAAAGCGCGAGCAATACTTTCACCGTGCCGACAGTCCTTCAACTATCCCGCCATTCGGGCGCTGACAAGCGGAGCCGGCGTGTCTATCGTTCGCCCTCAACCATGTCCGACGATCTAAACATTACGCTGAAGTGCCCGCCTCCGCTGGAATCCCATTTTGTGCCCGCGGCTTTGTGGAATCGCGCCTTTGCCGCCCGCGTCCGCGAGTCCGGTGGCGGCGTGCCCTTCGGGGTCGCTTTGGAACAGCCCGATGGCACGGTGTCGGTCCATGAGTCGGCTTTGCTGCCGACGAGCCAGGCGGGAGCGGTTGACCTGAACCGCCGCTACGTCGAGCGCCTGGTGAAGTTCCTCCTCTGGCAGCGGGGCGGCTATCGCGTCCTTCTAGGCGGCTGCGATGACCGGTTGGTAGAGGCCATCGCGGCGCAGTATTCCGCAGGCGGCGAGCGGGCTTTTGATTACCGACTGATGGGGGAAAAGGTCTATTTGCGGCCCTTTGAAGTGGTGGGTGTGCCGTTCGACCGGCTGCCGGCCCCGCGCGAGTCGGCGGTCGAGATCGGCGGGCATCTCGATGGCTGCCGGATCGGATTCGACCTCGGTGGCAGCGATCGGAAATGCGCGGCGGTGATCGATGGGAAGGTCGTCTTCTCCGAGGAGGTGACCTGGGATCCCTACTTCCAGAGCGATCCCCAGTACCATCTCGACGGCATCCGCCACAGCCTGGAGCGGGCCGCCGCGCATCTGCCGCGGGTCGATGCGATCGGTGGCAGCGCCGCCGGTGTCTATGTAAACAACGAGGTGCGGGTGGCGTCCCTGTTCCGCGGCGTGCCGGACGATGTGTTCGAAAGCCGGGTGCGGCGCCTCTTCGTGGAACTGGGTGAGGAATGGGGCGTTCCCTTCGTGGTGGCGAACGACGGCGATGTCACCGCTCTGGCTGGCTCCATGGCCACCGGTGATACCGGGGTGCTGGGCGTGGCCATGGGCACCAGCGAGGCGGTCGGCTACGTGACGCCCGGCGGACGCATCACCACCTGGCTGAATGAGTTGGCCTTCGCTCCCATTGACTATCAGAACGATGCGCCCGCCGACGAGTGGTCGGGCGGTCTCGGTGTCGGAGCCCAGTATCTGTCGCAGCAAGCCGTGGGGCGGCTCGCGCCACGGGCGGGGTATGTGTTTCCCGGCGAGATGGGCCTGCCGGAGCGTCTCGTGAAGGTCCAGCATGCCATGGAGGCCGGTGAACCCGGTGCGGCGCAGATTTTCGAGACGGTGGGGCGCTATTTTGGTTATGCCGTGGCCCACTACGCGGATTACTATGACATCCGGCAGATCCTCGCCCTCGGCCGGGTGACCTCAGGCACAGGGGGCGATCTCCTGCTCCGGGAGGCGCAGGGTGTGCTGGCGGCGGAGTTTCCCGAGCTGGCGGATCGCATCCGATTCCGTCAACCCGGGGAGCAGGAAAAACGCCACGGTCAGGCCATCGCGGCGGCGAGTCTGCCCAAGCTCCGCTGACATGGAATCCCGCCCGCTCGGACGCACCGGACTGAGCGTCAGCCCGATCGGGCTGGGCTGCGTCACCTTTGGTCGCGAGATCGACGAGGCGATGTCCTTTGCCGTGCTCGACCGGGCGCGCGAGTGCGGCATCACCCTGATTGATACGGCGGCGGCTTACCATCAGGGAGCATCAGAACGCGTCATCGGTGCCTGGCTGGCCGATCGTGGCGGCCGGGATGGCATGATCATCGCCACGAAGGTCGCCGTGCCGCTGACGCGGGAGCGGGTCATCGCCTCGGCCGAGGAGAGCCTGCGCCGGCTCCGGGTGGAGGCGATCGATTTGTTCCAACTGCACTCTTGGGACCCTGCGACGCCGGTGGAGGAGACGCTGGAGGCACTGGCCGTCCTGCAACAGGCCGGCAAGATTCGGCATGCCGGTTGCAGCAATTGGACCCTCGACCACCTGCGGGCGACCAGCGGCATGGCGACCCTCCAACCGCCCTACAATCTGGTGCAGCGCGAGATCGAACACGGCATCATCGACCATTGCTTCAAAGCGGGGATCGGCATTTTGAGCTATAGCCCGCTCGCGGCCGGCTTTCTCACCGGAAAGTATCGGCCCGATGGCGTCGTGCCTGCCGGGACACGCTTCGATGTGATTCCCGGGCATCAGCCGATCTACTTTACCGAGCGGGGGTGGCGGGTGGTTGAGCAATTGCGCGCGCTCGCCGCCCGGACCGGCCGACCGATGGCCGACCTGGCTCTCGGCTGGGTGATTGGTCGCCGGGGCGTGACCAGTGTGCTCATAGGTGCGCGGCATCCCGGGCAGGTGGATCAGGCCATCGCCGCAGCCGGCGATCCGCTGGCGGATGAGTGGGTGGAGGAAATGAGCCGGTGGTGAGTTTGACAAGGCCGGTAGTCCTGTCCATGCTCGCCGGCATGTGCCGTCTCACCTCTTGCCTGTTGTTGCTGCTCCTCGCTCAGCTGTGGCTGCCCCGCGTCGATGCCCAGGCCGCCGATGCCCCGGACCCGGAGGCGGTGGCCTTCGCCAGCCGGCTCAAAGATGTCGATTGGAGGCTCCGCGGTACCTCGGCGCTGAAGGGGCTGCGTTTCGATGGTGAGGCCTTGCGCGCCGTGAATCCTGATGGGTCGGCCCGCGGCGCATATGAAACTATCTTTCCCGATGTGGACATTGTGCGCATCCTGTTTTCCGATGGCACCACCGGTTGGTATTTCATTAGCGACGATTTCCGGTTCATCACCTCATTGAAAGTCATCAGTGAGCGACCGTTCGCCATGGTGCCTGAAGCCACCGCCCGGCCGGTGAAGGACTTCCCCAAAGACATAGAGGGCGTCGTCTATGCCTCCACTGACGATTCCGAGTCGAATCCGCCCGGCAAAGTGCGTTGGAACGGCAAGAATCTGGAGTTTGGCGTGCTGAAGGACGGCACTTGGGGCGTGGAGGCGCTGCAGCCTGTGGTGTCCAACCGGCGGGCCTTTGAGATGCGGGCGTCCGAGACGGTGGTGGTCTGGATGGTCTTCAGTAAGGACGGGGGCGAAGCCTGGTTACTCCAGGTGGAAAACATCTTCGGTGGGCATCGGGCTGACGTGATGCCCCGCGCCACCGTCACCGCCCGCGAGTCCGGCCTGACCGAACAACTGAACGACCTCGCCAACCACATGATGGACCTGATCGACGCCGGAGTGAAAGAGCCGGTCGCCACCCTGCAGAGGCAATTTGAGAGGAAATTGAAAGACCGGCCGGAGTTGCTCGATCGATTGAAGCAGCGGGTGAGCCGCCGCTGAGGCCGGGGGCGTATGTGGAGTGCCGGCTGTCCGTGTTGGCAGTCGGGCAGGTGGAGGGCGGCCTTCTTCCGACTCCGGTGAGGAGCCCCCTGATCGGGCATCGGCTTCCTTTCCCAGCTTTTTAGTCTCCCCGGCAGATTCCCGCAGTCACTCCCATTCAATACTCGCCGGCGGCTTGGTGGAGATGTCGTAGAGGACGCGGTTGACGCCTTTGACTTCGTTGAGGATGCGGTTGGAGATCTCGGCGAGAAGCTCGTAGGGGAGATGGACCCACTCGGCGGTCATGGCGTCCTCGCTGGTGACGGCGCGCAGGCTGAGGGCGTATTCGTAGCAGCGCTCGTCTCCCTTTACCCCGACGGTCTTGGTGGGAATGAGGGCGGCATAGGCCTGCCACACGCGGTCGTACCAGCCGCGGTCGCGGAGCAGGTCGATGTAGATGCGGTCGGCATTACGGATGATCTCGAGCTTTTCGGGTGTGATCTCGCCGGGGCAGCGCACGGCCAGGCCGGGTCCGGGGAAGGGGTGACGTTTCACGACCGGATCGGGCAGGCCGAGGGTGCGGCCGAGGTCGCGGACCTCGTCCTTGAACAGCTCGTCGAGCGGCTCGATGACGCGGCCCTGGGCCTTGAGTTCCATGATGCGGTCGACGCGGTTGTGATGCGTCTTGATGGTGGACGCGATGGAGCCGCTGGTGGCACTCTCGATGACATCGGGATACAGGGTGCCTTGGGCAAGCAATTCGACGTCGTCGCCGACGGCATTGAAAAACACGTCGACGAAGAGCCGGCCGATGATGCGGCGTTTCTGCTCGGGATCTGTCTCACCGGCCAGGGCGTCGAGGAACTGCCGGGAGGCGTCGACGGTCTCGATCTCGATGCCGACGGTGCGGAATTGATCCTGCACTTCGCGGGCTTCGTCCTTCCGCAGCAGGCCGTTGTCGACAAAGATGTAGCGGGTATCGACGCCGGACTCGTGGAGCAGGGCGGCGAGGACGGAGGAATCGACGCCTCCGGACACGCCGCAGACGACCTTGCGACCGGCAGCCTCCTGGCGCACGCGCTCGATGAGGTGGTCCTTGAAGGACTCGATCCGGAAAGGAGTGGGGTTCTTGGCGAGGTTCAGGAAATTGCGCAGGATCTTCTTTCCCTCGTCGGTGTGGGACACCTCGGGGTGGAACTGGATGCCGAAGAAGTTGTCCGCCCACTGGAGCCCGACCGGGATGCCATCGAGATTCTCACCGAGGATGCGGGCAGTCTCGGGCATGCGGCAGGTGTCGGAGTGGCTCATCCAGATCTGCGAGTGGTCGCGGACGCCATCAAAGAGCGGGTTACCGGGCGAGGTGAGCAGGGTGGCGGGGCCATACTCGCGGGTGTGGCCGGGGGCGACGGAGCCGCCGAACTTCAGATTGAGCAACTGCATGCCGTAGCAGACCCCGAGTACGGGGACGCCGAGGCTTTTCAGATAGTCGAAGTCGATGTCGGGAGCATCCGGCTCCAGAGTTGAGCGCGGTCCGCCGGAGAGAATGACGGCGGGCGGTGAGCCGGTGTCGCGGAGTTCTCCAGGCTGATAGAGCTTGGAAAAGTAACCGAACTCGCGGATGCGCCGCACGATGAGCTGGGTGTATTGCGAGCCGAAGTCGATGACGGCGATGGGATTTTCCATGGATGGATGCTTGGAGCAGAGGAAGGGAAATCGGTGGGATCAAAGGTGGATGGAGCACCAGTCGGTGCCATCACCCGCCGCTCTGATAGTTCACCGGTTCTTCCGTGATGGTGATGTCGTGGGCGTGGCTTTCCTTGAGGCCGCCGGCGGTGATGCGGACGAAGGTGGCGTTCTGCCGCAACTCGTCGAGATTCGCGGCCCCCATGTAGCCCATGCCGCTGCGGAGGCCACCGAGGAGTTGGAAAACGGTCTCGCTGAGCGGTCCGCGGTAGGGCACGCGGCCCTCCACGCCTTCGGCGACGAGTTTGCCGCTGGAGTTCTGCCCGTAGCGGTCACCGGAGCCCTTGCGCATCGCTTTGAGCGATCCCATGCCGCGGTATTCCTTCCAGGTGCGGCCCTGGTAGTTGACCATGGCGCCGGGGCTCTCCTTGCAGCCGGCGAGGAGCGAGCCGAGCATGACCATGTCGGCTCCCGCAGCGAGGGCTTTCACCAAGTCTCCTGAGAAGCGGATGCCACCGTCGGCGATGACGGGCACACCTTTCTCGCGACAGACGCTGGCCACCTCCTGAATGGCGGAAAACTGTGGCATGCCGACGCCGGAAATGACGCGGGTGGTGCAGATCGAGCCCGGTCCGACACCGACTTTGACGGCACCGGCACCGGCGGCGATCAGGTCGGCGGCGCCCTGCGGGGTGACGACATTCCCGGCGACGACCGGCACCCGGCCCTCGCCCCGGAGTCGTTCGATGACGTAAAGGACGCGGGTGGTGTGGCCGGTGGCGGCATCGATGAAGACCGCGTCGGCGCCGGCCTGGATCATGGCTTCGGCGCGGTCAAAGCAATCCTCGCCCACGCCGATGGCGGCCCCGACGCGCAGGCGGCCGTTGGGGTCTTTGGCGGCGTTGGTGTAGCGGTCGCGTTTTTCGATGTCCTGCGAGGTGATCAAGCCCGCCAGCTTGCCGCTGTCGTCGACGAGCGGGAGCTTCTCGATGCGGTTTTTGTAGAGAAGGCGCCGCGCCTCCTCGATGCCGGTATTCACCGGGGCGGTGACGAGCTTTTCCCGCGGTGTCATGACTTCGGCGACGGTGCCGGAGGGATTCTCGATCAGCCAGATGTCGCGGGTGGTCACCATCCCGGCGAGATTGCCATCAGCATCGACGACCGGGAAGCCATTGACGCCTTTTTCGCGCATGATCTGCTGGAGCGTCTCGAGGGTGGTCTCGGGACGGACGGTGAAAGGATCGGGGATGACCATGTTCTCCGACCGTTTCACCCGTGCGACCATCTCGGCCTGCTCGGCGATGGGCATGTTGCGGTGGATCACTCCGATACCGCCTTCGCGGGCCAGCGCGACGGCCAGTTCGGCCTCCGTCACGGTGTCCATCGCCGAGGAGACGATGGGGATGTTGAGCGGAATCCCGTCGGCGAGACGGGTCGTCAGGTCGGCATCGGCCGGCAGAATGGCGCTCTTGCGCGGGACGAGCAGAACGTCGTCAAAACTTAATCCAAGTGGCAGGTCACCCATGGATAACCTTTGGAAAGCCCCACGGGCGCGTCAAGGGGATTTTCCGATACAGAGACGGGAAAAAACGCCGGCTTCTGCCCGTTCCACGCGTCGGGGCAGGGGGCTACTCGACCTTTTTCGTGCCCGGTCGCACCACCGGGATGGCGGCGAGCCAGTCGGGAACGGCGTCGGGGGGATAGACGGGAAATTGCACCTCCATGCAGCTCACCACGGGGTAGACGCCGACAGTGGTCTTGCCCGAGCGATTCACCACGACGAAGACACCGGCCACCTCGCCGCCCTGCGACTCGATGAAGTCGGTCAGTTCCAGCAACGTGCCGCCGGTGGTGATGACGTCCTCGACCAACAGCAGTCGCTCGCCGGGGCAAATCTCAAAGCCGCGCTTCAGTTCCAGTTGGTTGGTGGCCGCGTTGCGCTCGGCGTAGATGGTGCGGGCGTGGAGGGCCAGGCCGACCTGCTGGCCGACCGGCACGCCGCCCATGGCCGGACTCAGCACCACATCGATGCGGCCGAGGGCGCGCATCGCGTCCACGCGCTGTTCGATCATGCGCTGCAACTCCCAGGGATGCTGCACCAGCTTCCCTTTTTTCACGTAGTAGTTGGAGTGATTCCCGCTGGCGAGCAGGAAATGGCCTTCCTCCACCGCGCCGTAGTCTTTCAGCAGGGCGATGGTCTCATCCGAGGACGTCGGCAATTCGGTGCGCATATTCTTGGGCTTTCTGGGCGAGTGATTTGTGGGGTTCGGCGTAGAGGAGACCGCGGGAGACATTGATCACCGAGGGCGCGGTCCGGTTTTGACCGGCCAGTGCCTCCAGATCGCCGCCCTGGGCGCCGAGGCCGGGGATCAGCAGCGGTACATCGGGGATCTTGGCCAGCACCTCGGCCGAGGCATTGGTCAAGCCGACCACCAGACCGATCTCGTCGGGCCGACGCGCGGCCATGTCGCCGACCAGTTCGAAAACCGCGCGGCCATCCGCCAGCGGACGCGTCTCCAGATCGGCCGCTCCCGGATTCGACGTCACGCCGAGCAGATAGACGCCTTTTCCGGGATGACCGAGGAAGGGCTCGACCGAGTCGTAGCCCATGTAGGGGCTTAGCGTCACCGCATCGACATCCCACAGATCGAAATAGGCCCGCGCATACTGGGCCTGGGTGGCATCGATGTCGCCGCGCTTCGCATCGAGGATGATCGGGACGCCCGTCCCGCGCATCCGGCCGATCAGATCCTCCAGCAATTGGTAGCCCGGCACGCCGAGGACCTCGAAATAGGCGATGTTCGGCTTGAAGGCTCCCGCGTGGGGGGCCGTCTCGTCGATCACGCGGGTGACAAAGTCCCGGATCTCCGCCAATCCACCCGGATGGGCCTCGGGCCGCGGGTCGATCCCGACACAGAGGCGGGAGCCGGAGGCGGCGATGCGTTGGTGGAGTCTGTCGCGATAGGTCATGGGGCGGTGGCCACGAATCAACAGGGTTCGGTCTCCGAGTCAACAGGGTTCGGTCTCCGAGTCAACCCGGTTGGATCGGAAAATGCCCGCGGCATCGGCCGGACAGAGGCGTTGACATCGCTTGGCGGACCTTTAAAGTGAACCCCATTAAACCAACCTTGGAGAGCCGCCGCGGTGAGAGAGATAGTCTTCCGATTCCTGACCTTCGATGCCCTGAATGACCACATCATGGTCCACGTGGGGCTCTTCGTGACGTGGCTCATTCTCCTCGTTGCTGCCGTCATGAGCCTGCGGCAGCAGTCCATCTCGCTGACGGCGAAATGGTTCTGGTTCGGGCTGATCCTGTGCGTGCCGATCCTGGGGCTGGCGGCCTACACGATGCGCTGCCTTTTCACGGCTGACTTTGGTTTTCTCAAGTTTCTCCTCGGCCCCTCGAAAAGCGCCAAGTCCGTGCAGGGCTGATGAGTCGCCGCCTGTCCGGGCGAGGACCCACAGCTTGACCGACCGGCCACACCGCCATCAAAGGCCGGCTGACCATTCGATTTTTTCCCACCTTCCACCATGGAAACCCAGACGCCCACCAAGCCCAAGTTCGATCCGGTGAGACTCATCACCCAGGCCCTCAGCCTGGTGAAACACAGCCGGCTGATGGTGCTGATGCTGCCGCTCGGCATCATGGCCGGCGTCTGCTACTACGTTTACAGCAAGCCGCTCTACATGGCCAAGTCGCTGGTCTACATCCGAGCCTACGGAGCCACCGTGCGCGACAACCGGGTCGATGAGCTGCGCGGATCCGGCTCGGTGCTGAACCGCTTTTTCCTCACCAACCTCACCTCCGGCCGCATGCAGTTGCTGGCCGCCCAAAAGATGGGCCTGCTCGGACCCCGCGCCACCGCCGAGGACGTGCTGAAGCACGTGCCCACCGTCAGACGCGAGTTGGTCGATACCAACCACGTCAATCTCGTCGTCTTCGCCTACGACAAGGAGGTCGTGAAAAAATTCGCCGAGGTGCTGGTCGAGGAATACAAGCGATCCCAGGAGGAAACCTGGGCCAACTATCGCGAGGAAGCCCTGGCCCGCTATGCCGAGGAGATGGAGCGCCTCACCCAAAAAATCGCCGAAGGCCACAACGAGATCCTCGGCAAGGAAAAGAGCGAGAACCTCACCGAGGCCGCCATTGCCCAAAAGGCCCTCATGGAAGTGCCGTTGGAGCTGAACCGCGTGCGGATGCGCCTGAAAAATTTCGACACCAATTACCGCGAAGACCTCGCCCGCATCGATGCCGCGCTGGTCCAGTCGGCCGACCGCCCCGACTTCGAGTCCGTCGTCCAGATGCTCTCGCTGTTGTCCGCCTTCAACAAGGAAACCGTCGTCGACGTCGGCACTGTCGTCCGCACTCCCGGCCTCGGCGGACGCGCCCCGGTCAATGCCGCCGCGCCCAAGCTGGAGAACGAGATCACCGTCGTCCAGCCCGACATGGTCGAGGAAGTCGAGGAATGGCGGAAACTGGACAAACTGCGCCGCGAACTGGTCCAGGAGCAGGCTGAGAAAGCCCAGACCTTCCTGCCCGACCACGCCGTGATGCGCGAGATCGCCGCCAAGCTGGTCGAGGCCGAGCGCCAGTTGATCGTCGAGATGCAGACCGCCCGCCAGCGCTTTGACATCGAGCTGGCCGCCCTGCAGGAAAAGGAGAAATCCTTAGAGGCGCGCATGCCCGAGTTTTACGACGAACTGGCGAAGTACGACAAAAACGTCTACGACCTCGACGTGCTGCGCGACGGGCAGGCCATGTTCGAAACCGCCCGGAAAAATCTGACCGACCGCCTGTCCGCCATCATGTTCAACGAAGAGCGCGACTGGGCCGACGTGCAGTTCCGCGGCCACATCTTCCTCCGCGACGACGAGCCCGTCTCGCCGAACAAGTTCAAGCTCGCCATGATCAGCGCCCTCATCGCCCTGGCTGGCGCGTTCGGGATGCCGATCCTGCTCAACATGATGAACACCTCGGTGGCCACCATCCAGGACCTGGAGGACTACACCGGCCTCACCGGCATCGGCATGGTGCCCATGGCCCGCAAAGAACTCCTCGAGGATGTCCACCGCTCCCCGGCACAGGGCGCCACGGTGCCGAACTTCCTGCTCGAGACCATCCGCGTCATCCGAAGCAACATCATCCTCCGGCCCAACCGCCACCACCAGTGCCAGGTCATCATGGTCACCAGCGCCCGGCCGCAGGAGGGCAAGACCTCCCAGGCGTCGAACCTCGCATGGGCCTTCCGGTCGATGGGGGACAAGACTCTGCTGCTCGATTGCGACTTGCGCCGCGGCCGCGTCCATGGCTTCACCGCCGTCAGCAACGAGCTTGGCATGACCCACCTGCTGCTCGGCGATTGCACTCCCGAGCAGGCCATCCAGACCGTGGGACACCGGTCCTCCGCCTTTGACATCATCCCCCGCGGCCCGGTCATCGCCGGCACCACCGAGATTTTGTGCCAGAAGCGCTTCGAGGATCTCATCAACCTCTTCCGCCAGCACTACGACCGCATCGTGGTCGATACCCCGCCGGTGCTGGGACTCAGCGAGACCAGCTCCCTGCAGCGCGTCTGCGACGGCGTCGTGCTCGTCGTGAAGGCCGAGGCCACCTCGAAAAAGGATGTCGGCGACGCCGTCACCATTTTGCGCAAAGCCGGCGCCCACTTCTTCGGCTTCGTGCTGAATGCCGTCGACCTCAGCAAGGCGAGCAACTACTACAACTACTACTACTACTCCGCCGCCTACTACGATGACTTCGACGACGAAGCCGCGGGCGGCGGCGATGGAGATGGCTCGGCTGCTCCCGATCGGGCCCGGCCCGGCCGCCAGCCGATCGGGCTGCCCGGCGCGCCGGAGATGGGCCGCCGCCACACCCCGGCGGTCTGAGGCGCGATCCCATCCCCGGTGTGACGTGATCTGACCTGCGCTGCGCCGCGGCCGTGGCGGGATTCCGCGCTTGCAGAGGCGGCAGGGAGTGGCCAAAATGGCCTCTTTCCACAGCGAATCCACATGAAAATCTCCCTCCCGCTCTCTGTCATCCTCCTCGCCGGTTGCCTGTCCGTCGGACAGTCCCAGACCCCTGCGCCGAGTCTCGCCACCACCCCCGTGCTGCACCCCGGCACCGAGAAAAAGCACGAGTCCTTCAACGCGATCTCGAAACAAGGCACTGCCGAACTCGTCTTCCTCGGCGATTCCATCACCGCCGGCTGGGCCGGAGCGGGCAAGGACGTGTGGGCCCAGACCTGGGAGCCCCTCAAGGCGGCGAACTTCGGCATCGGCGGCGATCGCACCGAGCACATCCTCTGGCGCCTCCAGCATGGCAACTACGACGGGCTCAAGGCCAAGTTGACCGTGCTCATGATCGGCACCAACAACACCGGCCATCAGGGCCGCCCCATGGCCGAGCACGGTGGCGCAGTATACACCAGCAGCCCCGAGCAGACCGCCGCCGGCGTCGCCGAGATCCTGAAGCTCCTCCGGGAAAAGCAGCCCCAGATGCAGGTGTTGCTGCTGGCCATCTTCCCCCGTGGCGCGACTCCCGACGACAAGATGCGGCAGCAGAACGAGGCCACCAACCAGCTCATCGCCCGCCTGGCTGATGGCAAGACCGTCCATTTCCTCGACATCGGCGCCACCTTCCTCGGCCCCGACGGCTCCCTGTCGAAAGAGATCATGCCCGACCTGCTCCACCTCAGCCCGGCCGGCTATCAAAAGTGGGCCGACGCCATCGCGCCCAAGGTCAAAGAGTTGCTCGCGAAGTGACCTTTGATTGGTTCCGGGTTTGAAGGCTCGGACTGCGGATTCCCGCCGTCAGGCAGCAATAAAGTCTCACGCAGAGGCTCGGAGCCTGGGGCAAAGGAGTGAGGACAAGGGAACGGGTGGCAAAGGAAAGAGTGGCAAAAGGGATGAGAGAATGGCCCCAACGGGGCCACGCATACCAGCCCAGAGCAACGCTCTGGGTGGGATAAACGGGATCAGGCCCGCGTTCTGAAGGAACGCCGCATTCTCGACGATTCGCGCCCCATCGACCGGCCGATGCGGCGTTCCTTCAGAACGCATTGGTCACGTTGTTCCCGTTTTCCCAGGGTTGCACCCTGGGCTGGGATGCGATGCCCCGTTGGGGCAGGCGGGAGCGGTTGGTGGCCGCGGCTTCGTTGGGGCAAACGGGCTCTTGGTTTTGAGCCTTTCCGAATTCGATATTGGAAATTGTTTCGGATTTAGAGCTTAGGATTTCGGATTTCCGCCGCAGGCGGCTTTGGTGGGAGGAATACCGGGACGGGGATGGATGGTGCCGCCGATCACTTCTCGCCGAGCTGCTTTTTCACGGCATCCACGGTCAGGCCGCCGACGGGGAGGTCGTAGCCGAGGGTGTCTCCGTTCGGCTGGAAGCCGCCGCCATCGACATCGATGAAGATCGGATTGTTGTAGGCGATGGGCTTGAGAGGCGACTGGCCGCTGCTGCCAAAGCCGGTCTTCAGCGAGAGGCTCTCACCCTGGCCGATGGCGACGACGATGAGGTGGGCATCCTGCTGGAGGCTGAGCTTGAGCGTCTGGTCGAATTTCACCACGCCATCCTGGAACATCTCGGGATTTTTCTCACGGGTGTAGTTGTACTCGGGCGCCTGGCGACCGTTGACGAGCACCTGGACGCGGTCGATATCGAGCCAGTCGGTGCACTGGACGCGGACTTTCAAGGCGACTTCTCCGCTGACGCGGTCGAGTCCGCCGGCGTGGATGCCGGCACCGGTAGTGACTTCGAGGTAGGGGCCGGTGCTGAGGATCATGCGGCCGGCCTTGCTGTTCCGGCTCAGCTCGCGCCAGTCGATCTTTTCCGGTTCGTCGGTGCTGCTCTGCACATAGGTCCGCCAGCCGCCGACGCCGTTGCCGTGGACGTGATGGGCATCGGAGACGGCGATGGCGCGCGGGCTGAGGCCCTGATTGAGCAACTGGAGCCAGATAAACTCCCGGATGGGTGAGACGACGCGGGCGAGACCGCCGCCGCGCGGGGCGGTGAGCCGGTAGGGGGCGTCGGCGAGGATGTCGCTGGTGCTGTAGTTCTGCGACTCGAGTCCGTCGATGAGTCCGCCGAAATAGGCGAAGCCGCCGTCGGCGCGGCCGTCTTTGTCGCGATCGATGAAGTTTTCGATCATGTCGGGGTGATTGACATGGATCCAGCGGTCCGGCTCGGCGCCCTGCCAGTCGCGCAGGGTGATGGCATTGAGGCGCGGGTCTTTTTTCCACACCGGGGCGCCGCCATCCTGGCGCGAGGGCTCGGGCTGGAGGGGGAAGGAATTGAAGTGGGCGCCGGAGCCGGTGAGTTCCATGCCGGGGATGGTCTTCAGGTAGGGCGTCAAGCCGAGGCGCTCGATGTGGGGCAGCCAGTCGTAGAGGCGGTTGTGCTCGGTGGTGGGGGCGAACTCGACGTGCTCGGCGGCGAGATTGATGAGCCGGTCGTCGGTGCCGCAGGTGTTGTCTCCGCTGGGGGTGGAGTGGCTGTGATAGTCGACGGCGACCCAGCCGGGGGTCTGGACGAGGCGTTTCAGGGTGGTTTTGACGGTGTGGGTCTGGCCGGCGGCGAGGGTGATCTCTTCCCGGTAGTGGCTGTGCTCGGGTCCGCGGGTGACGATGACTTCGTAGCTGCCCGGGGGCAGGGCGACGCGGAAGGCGCCGGTCTCGGAGAGATACTGGTCGACGCAGCCGCGGGCGCGGTCGGTGGGGCCGAGATTCACTTTGGGGGTGTCGCCGAGGGCATTGAACTGGGCCTTGCACGGGATGGAGCGGCCCTGATCGTCGGTGATGGCAAAGGCGACGCCGGACTCGGCTCCGAGGGCATAGTCCTTTGCCACGTTCGCGCCGGCGGCGATCTCGACGCGGTCCTCGATCCAAGTGCGGCCGATGTCCTCCACCGACAGGAGGTAGGTGCCGGCGGGGACGGCGAGGGTGATCTGGCCGGAGTCATCGGGGTAGGCGGGGACGATGCGGTCGGGTGCGGTGCCGATGACGACGCGGCCATCGGTGATGGCGGCTCCGGATTTTTCGTCTTTCATCGTCACCGTGAGGGTGCCGGTCGCGGCGGCATTCCGGCGCGTCTCGACGAGCCCGACTGCGGCGGCGGGCGAGGTGGCGACGGCGAGGAAGCGGGCGACGGTGATCGATTCGCCGGGGGCGAGGGTGTGATCGTTGGCTTTCGGCAGTTCGGCACCGCCTTCGGCGACCCAGGCGTGGGCATAGCCGCAGCGGTCGGCCGGGTCGACGGCGTCGGCCCAGTTGATCCCGTTGACGACGCCCTTGCTGCGCATCTGGGTGGTGCTGTCGGTGAGGGTGACTTTTTTCGGCTCGGTGCCTTCGTTGGCCAGGGTGGTGACGATGAGCAGGCCGTCCCAGCCGTCTTTGAGCCGGTATTCATGGCGGCGGGACAGGCCGCCGGCTTTGGCGGCGGAGACGAAGGTCTCGATGACCGCCTCGCCGTCTTTGCCGTCCTTCACGATGCGGACGTAGTTGACCGCGCCGCGCTGACCGCTGGGGGAAAAGATGGTGATCTGGTCGTTGTTCCGATCCAACAGGGTCAGATCGTAGAGGCAACCGGGTGTGATCCCGTCGTCGCCGTAGAAGGTGCTCATGTTGGCGCGGCGCAGGGGCAGGTTGCCGGAAATGACGGCGGAGACCCGGTCGTTCCGGATCACGAAATCTCCGACGATGGAGTCGGCTTCCTTTCCTCCGGGGCGTTCGGCGGTGAAATTCGACTCGCCCAACTCGAAGGCTTCGACGGCGCGGGCGTCGGGTGCCGGGAGGGCGGAAAGCGACAGGGCGATGAGCAGCGGGCTCCAGAGGTGGCGGGACATGACAGGGTGGGGTGGTGGGTTGCGGAAAAGCCCATGGTTCCGGCTTTCTGGCGATCCGGCAATCGCGTGATCCCGTCCGACGGAGTCTTTCTGGCGCATTCTCGCCGTAAGAAAGGGGAGAGGTTGGGCCATCTTATCCCGTGACGGCAGCACCTCCGGCAACCCCGGGTGGCGCGGGCCCTGTAGATGAGCGAACTTAGCTTCCGTGAAAATGCGATTTACTCTGACTCTTCCTTCCCGACTGGGGGCGATGCTCGCCGCCGGCTTGGGCCTTGGCTTGGCCGCTCCTGAGGGCCAGGCGCAGCCGGTGCGCTTCAACCAGGACATCCGTCCCATCCTCGCCGATGCCTGTTTTCATTGCCACGGGCCGGACCCGGGGACGCGGAAGGCGGGGCTGCGGCTCGATACGGAGGCGGGCTTTTTCGGCACCGACGGGAAGGACGCCGCCGTGGTGAAGGGCAAGCCGGACGACAGTCCGCTCTTTCAGCGGCTCGTCACGGCCGATCCGGACGAGATCATGCCGCCGCCGGATTCGCACAAGGAATTGAAGCCGGAGCAGATCGACCTGATCCGGCGGTGGATCGCCGAAGGCGCGCCGTGGCAGCCGCACTGGAGCTTTATCAATCCCGAGGCTCCCGCCCTGCCGGAGGTGAAGAAGGCCGACTGGGAGAAGAATCCCATCGATCGATTCGTGTTGGCGCGGTTGGAGGCGGCGGGTCTGACGCCGGCTCCCGAGGCGGATCGCCATACTTTGGCGCGCCGGGTGGCACTGGACCTCACCGGCCTGCCGCCGACGCCGGATGAGGTGGAGGCTTTCGTCAACGACCCGTCCCCGGGCGCCTACGAGGCGATGGTGGACCGCTTTCTGAAATCGACCCGATGGGGCGAGCACCGCGGCCGCTACTGGCTCGACGCGGCGCGGTATGGCGACACCCACGGGCTGCATTTCGACAACTACCGCGAGATGTGGCTCTACCGGGACTGGGTGATCGACTCGTTCAACCGCAACCTGTCCTTTGATCAATCCATCGTCGAGCAACTCGCGGGCGACCTGTTGCCGAATCCGACGGAGAGCCAGCTCATCGCCACGGGTTTCCAGCGCTGCAACATCACCACGAACGAGGGCGGCACCATCGACGAGGAGAATCTCGCCAACTACGCCGCGGACCGGGTGCAGACCTTCGGCTGGGTGATGCTGGGCCTGACGGCGAACTGCGCCCAGTGCCACGACCACAAGTTCGACCCCATCTCGATGAAGGATTACTACAGCCTCGCTGCCTTTTTCCGGAACACGACTCAGGCGCCGAAGGACGGCAATGTCAAAGACAGTGGTCCCGTCCTCGTCGTGCCGTCGATGGAAGACCGCCCGCGCTGGGACGCTCTGCCCGGCGAGATTGCCGCCGCCTCGAAGCAGCGCAACGATCGTCGCGCCGCTGCGAAACCGGATTTCGACAAGTGGGTGTCCCAGGCGACGCCGGCGATCCTCGAGGCCACGATGCCGCGCGAGGGATTGGCCTTTCAACTGCCGCTGACGGAAGGCAAGGGCGCCGTCGTCGCTGCCACTCTGCCGGGAGCGGCGAAGTTCGCCGCGGCGTCTGAGCTGACATGGGCTCCTGGCGGGAAATTTGGCCCCGCTCCGGTGGTGAAAGCCGGGGCGACGCTGGACCTCGGTCCGCAGGGGGATTTTGAGAAAAATCAGGCCTTTTCCTACGGCGCGTGGGTCAAGGCGGCCAAGGCGGAGGGATCGACTGCCATCCTCGCGCGGATGGATGAGAAAGCCGGCTTCCGGGGCTGGGACCTCTGGCAGGAGGGGCGCAATGTGGCGGCCCATCTGATCGACGAGTTTCCCGCCAAGGCCATCAAGGTCGCGACGGCGCGTCCGGCGTTGAATCCCGGTCAGTGGCAGCATGTCATGGTCACCTACGATGGTCGCGGTCAGGCCGGCGGGGTGAAGATCTTCGTCAACGGCGTCGAGCAGCAGGTGCGGGCGGTGAACAACTCGCTGAAGCCGGACTCCAGCATCCGCACCACCACGCCCCTGCGGATCGGACAGCGCAGTCACGGACAGGTCTTCGAAGGCGGATCGGTGCAGGATGTACGGATCTATTCCCGCGCCCTTGCAGCGGCAGAGGTGAAGTCTCTCGCCGAGCATCCGAACCTGAGGGGCTTGCTCGCGGCCGGGGCGAAGCGCAATCCGCAGCAGACGGATACGCTCTTCACCCACTATCTCACTTCGTTGGACAAACCCTATCAGGATCTCCAAGCCGCCGTGGGGAAACTGGAGGGCGAGCGCGACGCGATCAAGGCGCGCAGCCCGGTGACCCACATCCAGGAGGAGAAGAAAGGCAGCCCCGCCATGGCGAACATCCTGATGCGCGGCCAGTATGACAAGGTGGGCGATACGGTGGAGGCCGCCGTCCCCGCATCCCTGCATCCGCTGCCTGAGGATGCCCCGCGCAACCGTCTGGGCCTGGCCCGCTGGGTGGTCGATCCGGCCAATCCGCTCACCGCGCGTGTCACGGTGAATCGTTTCTGGCAGGAGGTCTTCGGCCGCGGGCTCGTGGCCACGGTGGATGACTTTGGGATCATGGGCTCCACGCCCACGCATCCGGAACTGCTCGACTGGCTCGCGGTGACCTTCCGCGAAAGCGGCTGGGATACGAAGGCTTTCTTCAAAATGATGGTCATGTCGGCCACCTACCGGCAGGCTGCCACCGTGACGCCGGAGAAACTCGAGCGCGACCGCGACAACCACCTGCTCAGCCGCGGCCCGCGCTTCCGGATGGATGCGGAGATGATCCGCGACTACATGCTCTCGGTGAGCGGCTCCCTCTCGCCCCGCATGGGCGGTCCCGGCACGAAGCCCTACCAGCCCGAGAACGTCTGGGAAGTCGTTGGCATGGGTAACGCCCGTTATCAGCAGGACACGGGTGAGAATCTCTACCGCCGCACCGTTTACAACTACTGGAAGCGCATGGCGCCACCCGCCAGTCTGGAGATTTTCAATGCGCCCAGCCGCGAAGTGAGCTGCGTGCGCCGGGAACGGACCAATACGCCGCTCCAGGCTCTGGTGACGATGAACGACCCGCAGTTCATCGAGGCGGCCCGGCAACTCGCCCAAAAGGCGATGCGAGACAGTGCCGGCGATGCCGCGAAAGCCGTCGACTATCTCGCCCGCCGCGTGCTGGCGCGGCCTCTGCGGCCGGAGGAGAGGGGCATCGTGACGGACAGCCACCGGTCTCTGCTCGCCCACTATCAGGCGAGCCCGGATGACACCAAGGCGCTCCTCGAAATCGGCGAGAGCACTGCGGACCCGAAACTGGACGCCGCCCAACTCGCCGCCTGGACCATGGTGGGCAACCAGCTCATGAATCTGGATGAGGTGCTGAACAAGTGATAGACTGATTGGGATGAAAACGGCACTACTGGAAGACGTAAAGCGGGATTCGACCCAATTGGACGACCTTGTAACTTCCTCTGACAGCACCCATTTGGTGCGTGATGGAAAAGTCGTCGCGGTGATCACGCCGATTCCGGCTCAACCGATTTCCACCACCATGAAATGGCCGGATTTTGCCTCGCAACGGCGGGCAATTTTCGGCGACGCCATTTGCACGGCAGGAGTCGTGCAATCACTGATGGATGAAGACCGCCAAGAAGCGACATGACCTACGCCGACACCGGTTTTCTCGTTTCACTGTATCTGAGCGAAGCCACCTCGGACGAGGCTTCCGCCATCGTTGAAAGCCTGATCGAACCCATCACCGTGACTTGGTTGACTGAACTGGAGTTTGAGAATGCGCTCCACCGTGCTGTGCTTCGTTCAATCGTCACTGACAAGGGGGCGGAGACGATCTTGGAGCAATATGCCGAAAACAGATCCGAGGGTGCCTACCTGCGTGCGATCGTGGATGTCGAAGCCATGGCTGCCGAAGCCTCTCGCCTGGCCAAAGCGCTCACTCCAACGATTGGAACCAGGACTCTCGATTTATTGCATGTCGCGTCAGCTTACTTGTTGAAATGTGACCGCTTTTTGAGCTTTGACGAGCGCCAGCGACGTGCTGCCTCGCATTGCGGCTTGGCAGTTTTACCAGATCGAAGCATCAACTCATCCGACTCATGAACTCCCTCCTCAGCGAACTCCACCGTCTCCAGACCCGGCGCCATTTCTTTGCGCGCGGACGGAATCTGCTTGGCTCTGCCGCGCTGGCTTCTCTCGTCGGCGAGCGGGCCGCTCTGGCCGCTTCCTCGCATCAGGCGGCCGGTTCCCATTTTCCGGCCAAGGCCAAGCGCGTCATCTACCTGCACATGGTTGGTGGGCCGTCGCAGATGGACTTGTTCGACTACAAGCCGGAGATGCTGAAATGGTACGACAAGGACCTCCCCGACAGCATCCGCCAGGGCCAGCGGCTGACCACCATGACCAGCGGCCAGGCGCGGTTTCCCGTCGCCCCGTCGAAGTTCAGCTTCGCCCAGCGCGGCGAGTGCGGCATGTGGATGAATGCCGACCTGCTGCCCCATCTGGGCCAGAAAGCCGACGACATCTGCTGGATGCGCTCCCTGCACACCGAGGCGATCAACCACGAGCCGGCCATCACCGCCATGCAGACCGGCAATCAGGTCACCGGGCGCCCCTGTCTTGGCGCCTGGGCCTCCTACGGGCTCGGTTCGATGAACGAGAACCTGCCCACCTTTGTCGTGCTCGTGGCCACGCCCACCAACCGCGAGCAGGAGCAGGCCATCTCGGCGCGGCTGTGGTCGAACGGGTATCTGCCGGGCGAACATGCCGGCGTCTCCTTCCGCAGCAAGGGCGATCCCATCCTGTTCATCAACAATCCCGCTGGTGTTCCAGATGCGGTGCGGCGGCAGACGATCGACGGCATCAACGCTCTCAACCGAATCAACTACGAAACAGTCGGCGATCCTGAAACCCACACCCGCATCCAACAGTACGAGATGGCCTTCCGCATGCAGGCCAGCGTGCCCGAACTGACCGACATCGCCTCCGAGCCCGATCACATATTTAAGCTCTATGGTGAAGAGGCGAAAAAGCCCGGCTCCTTCGCCAACTCCGTGCTCATGGCCCGTCGCCTCGCCGAGCGCGGAGTGCGCTTCGTCCAGATCTACCACAACAACTGGGATCACCACTCGAATGTCGCCGGCCGCATGCCCTCGCAGTGCCGCGACGTGGATCAGCCCTGTGCCGCCCTGATCGAAGATCTCAAGCAGCGCGGCATGTTCGACGACACCCTCATCATCTGGGGAGGCGAGTTCGGACGGACCATCTACAGCCAGGGCGGCCTGACCAAGGAAAACTACGGCCGCGACCACCATCCGCGCTGCTTCACCATGTGGATGGCCGGCGGTGGAGCCAAAGGCGGTGCGATCTACGGCGAGACCGACGACTTCAGCTACAACATCGTCCGCGATCCGCTGCACATCAGTGAATTCCACGCCACCGTCCTGCACCTGCTCGGCTTCCAGCACGAGCGCTTTACCTTCAAGTTCCAGGGACTCGACGGCCGCCTCACCGGGGTGGAGCCGGTCAAGCCGGTGCAGGCATTGATGGCCTGAACGCGAACGCCCCGGCCTCGCTTCAGGCTCGCAGGAACGGAAAGTTGAGGTTATCCTTCCAAAAGCGTTGGACTTTCAGCTTGCCGTGACCGACCCCATCCATCCTGTTTGGAAGAAATATCCGGGCCTCGCATGGTCGAATCGCTTCGCCAGCGACTCCATCCGCATTCGCGTGGCATTGTGTCGGCCGCGCTTTGATTTGCTACTGGATCTCGCGCTCGTCTTTGGACTTGATAGGCTGGAGCGGGAATGGAGAGTCCTTGAAGAGGAGGGATCACCCGAGGTATGCCGGGTGACCCCTCGCGTAGAACGTATTCTCAATCACATCGCAGAGGGATTTCGCCGTGCTAACGCCAGAAGCTGAGGTTTTGTGGGAATTTTTGAAGGAGCAACCCGCTCTGAGGGGTTTCGTTCTCGTCGGAGGTTCGGCATTGTCCTTGAGGATTGATCATCGGTTGAGTGAGGATCTCGATTTTCTGTATTGTGACATTCATCTGCCAAAAGCCCGCCTCGCGCGATTGGTGGAAATGGCCGCTGAAGCAGGCTTCGTATTTGAGAGGAATGACGACCCGGCGGCTTGGGATGAATTTGAGATCGCCGGAATGGACCTTCATCTTTCACAGCAGGACTTTTTGGTTAATGGGAAGGTCAAGGTGACTTTCTTCTGTGCCAGTTCAAGTCTCGCAAAGGTAATTGCCACTGACCCGGAAAGCGCTTGCCGCATCGCCGAGATTTCGGAGCTGTTTGATTCGAAGGCTCTCGTTTCGGCTTCCCGGTCGAAGACACGGGACTGGTATGACTTGTTTATATTGATGCGTGATCAGGGGTATTCGATCCAGGACTACATTCAGGCCTTTTCGAAGGCTGGCGTTCCGCATAACGCTGATACAGGGCTGGATCGTTTGACTACAGGAATGCCGCGATTGAATGACGAAGGCTATGAATCGCTCATCGATTCGGCGCCGACTTTGAATGAGATGACTGACTTTTTCAGGCGTCAACGGGATGCCTACGAGATTGCTCGAGCTGAGCGCGCATGGTCAATCAAACGCAGCAACTCGACAGACCTGCCTTGAGTGGCGGCTCCGATTCTCTCGGTCGTGGCGATCCCTCCTCAGTGCCCCTCCGCGATCCCGCCATTGGGCGGGACTTGCTCGATTCTATATTCAGATCATAAACTAAATATAGAATGACGGTTGCTGCCCCCGATTCCGCCCTGAACGATCAAGCGTTGTCGCCGAGCACCGACCGCACTCTGGCGATCCTGGAATTGCTCAGTGACCATCCGGGTGGGCTTTCGGTCGCCGACCTTTCGCGGCGGCTCGGCATCTCGCAAAACTCGGCGTTCCGCATCACCCACACCCTTCACGAGCGCGGCTATCTGCACCGGCGGGAAAGCGACAAGCGGTTTACCCTGAGTAACCGACTCTTCGATCTGAGCCGGCCAAAGATCCATGACAAAAGTCTGGTCCTCTGCGCCCATGAGGCCCTCCGCGAGCTGCGCGATGCCACCGGTGAAACGGTGCAACTCATGGTCCGTTCTGGCACCAAGGGCGTCGTGCTGGAGCAGGTCTCCGGGCGCCATGCCGTCAAGGTGATGGGCGAGGTCGGCTTGCGCGTGCCACTGTATTCCTGCGCGCCCGGCAAGGCCCTACTGGCTGCGCTGCCAGAGCCTGAACTTGAGGACTGGCTCGCGGTAGTCACCCTGAAGCGTTTCACCGAAACCACCCGGGCCGACCGCGCTGCCTTGCTCACCGATCTCGCCGGCATCCGCGCCCGCGGCTATGCCACCGACCTCGCCGAGGGCCTGGCCGGCATCCATTGTGTCGCTGCTGCCGTGTTTAACGCCTACGCCTATCCCGTCGCCGCCGTGACCGTGATGGCCCCGATTTTCCGCCTCCCGCCGGAGCAATTCGAGCCCCTCGGCCACCAGTGCCGCGAAGCCGCCGACCGCATCCGGGAGCGATTACTTGCCTGACTGATATGTTGCGTTTTTCGATCATACCCTGTTTGATCGCCGTTCTGACCCTGTTGGATCGGAATGCGTCAGCGCAGTTGTCTCCCGATCAGGTCGAGTTTTTCGAGAGCCGCATCCGGCCGATCCTCGCGCAGGAATGCTACGAGTGTCACAACTCCCGAGGACAGAAAAAGGGCGGGCTCATCCTCGATCACCGGGTCGCCTGGCAGCAGGGCGGCGACTCCGGGCCGCTACTGGTGCCGGGGGATCCGGCCGGCAGTCTCCTGATGCAGGCCATCCGCCACGAATTGCCCGACCTGAAGATGCCCAAAGCCGGGGCCAAACTCGACGAGGCCATCATCGCCGATTTTGAGAAATGGATCGCAATGGGCGCGCCCGATCCCCGCGATGCCCCGCCGAGCAAGGCGCAGTTGGCAGCCGACACGGACTGGGAAGCCATCCGGAAGCGGCGTCAGGGGTGGTGGAGCTTCCAGCCCATTACCTCGCCACCGGTGCCGGAGGTGGCGGGCACGGTGCATCCCGTCGACCGCTTCATTCGCGCCCGTTTGGCGACCGAGGGCCTGGAGCCGTCGCCGTCGGCCGATCCGCGGACGCTGGTCAGGCGCCTCCACTTCGTCCTCACCGGACTGCCGCCATCGGTGAAGGAAGTCGCGGCATTCCTGGCGGACTGGGAAGCGGACCGTCGTGCCGCCGTTGCCGGTCGGGTGGAAGCGCTGATGGCCTCGCCGGCTTTCGGCGAGCGCTGGGCGCGGCATTGGATGGACTGGGTCCGCTACGCCGACACCCACGGCAGCGAGGGCGATCCCGAGATTCCCCATGCCTGGCGCTACCGCGATTACCTGATCCGCGCGCTGAATGCCGATGTGCCCTATGACCAGTTGGTGCGCGAGCATTTTGCCGGCGATCTGCTGGAGCAACCCCGCATCGACCCGACGCTCGGCCTGAACGAAAGTGCGCTCGGAGTGGGTCATCTGCGCATGGTCTTCCATGGCTTTTCGCCCACCGATGCGCTCGATGAGCGGGTCCGCTTCACCGACGACCAGATCGGTACCGTGACGAAGGCTTTCCTCGGACTCTCGGTGTCCTGCGCGCGCTGCCATCATCACAAATTTGATGCCATCAGCCAGGATGATTACTTCGCCCTCTATGGCATTTTTACTGCGCCGCTGCCGGCCACCATCGCGGTGGATGCACCGGGTGTGCTAGAGAAAAATCGGGCCGAACTCGCCGCCCTCAAGCCCGACATTCGCACTGCGCTGGCGGATTACTGGCTGCGATCTCTGCCGGCCGATCCGGCCGTGTGGCGGGAGCGGCTCGACCGGGCCGCGGCGGACCAGAAGCATCCTCTCCATCGTCTCGGCCGGCTGAGTCATGCGGGTGTGGAGGCCTGGCCGCGGGCCCGCGCGGAGCGCGAGAGCCGGCTGGTGGAGGCGCGGCGCCTCGCCGGGGGCGGAGAGACGGTGCGGCGCTGGCAGATCACGGATCGCAAGGCGTTCTTAGCCGAGTGGGATCGCTACGGGGAGGAGTTGATTGATGGCGAGCCGGCCGCGGCGGGTGATTTCACCCTATCAACGGAAGGCGACGGCGTTGTCGATGCCATCCTGCCGGCAGGTGTCTATTCGCATCGTCTTTCGACCCGGCACCGGGCCGTGCTGGCATCCGCCCCATTCGAGCTGGATGGCGAATACGATCTTTATGTCCATGTGGCAGGGGAGGGGAGTTCGGTGCGTTACTCCGTTCAGCACTATCCCCGCAGCGGCACCATCTATCCGGTGACGAACCTGAGTGGCGGCGAGTGGCGCTGGCAGCGCTACGATGTGGCTTATTGGAAGGGGGATCGTCTCCACTTGGAGCTTGCCACTGCCGGAGATGCACCCATTCTGGTCAAGGACGAGCCCCGTTCGTGGTTCGGCGTCCGCGAGGTGCGGCTGGTGAAGAAAGGGGCGCCGGCTCCACCCGACCCCGCCGATTTCTGGCTGGGGCCGATCGAGGGGGCGGCACCGGAAGCGGTGGTCGCGGGCCTGCGCAGGACGATCGAGTCGTGGAAAGGTGGAGCGTCGGCTTCCTTCGACGACGAGGCGGCGTGGTTTTTACAGGGAGCGTTGGAAGGCGGCTGGCTGCCCAATCAACTGGACACGCTGCCGGACGGAGTCCGTGCCCTGGTCACCCGTTACCGAAAGTTGGAAGCCGCCGTCCCGTTGCCGACCCGGGCGCCAGGGATTTTTGAGCGTTCCGGTCGGGATGAGCCACTGATGGTGCGCGGCAATCACAAGGAGCTGGGTGATCCCGTTCCACGGCGCTTTCTGGAAGCCATCGACGACACGCCCTATGCGGCGGGTGGCTCAGGTCGGCTGGAGTTCGCCCGTGACCTCGTGGCGGAGGACAACCCCTTCACGGCCCGAGTCATCGTCAATCGCGTGTGGCATCACCTTTTCGGCGAGGGGCTGGTGGCGACTCCGGATAACTTTGGTCGGCTCGGGGAGCAGCCGTCGCACCCTGAATTGCTCGACTATCTCGCCAGCCGCTTCCGCAGTGAACAAGGCTGGTCGCTCAAAAGCCTGATCCGCGACCTCGTGCTCACTGAGACCTGGCAGCAGGCGGCCGAACCTGCGCCCGCCGCTGCCGAACGCGATCCGGCGAACCGGCTGCTCTCGCATTACGGCATCCACCGGCTGGAGGCGGAAGCCATTCGCGATGCCGTGCTCAGTGTCGCGGGACAGCTCGACGGGCAACGCTATGGCCCCCCGGTCGGTGGGGGGACGCCGCGGCGATCGGTCTACCTGAGGGTGAAGCGCAACGACCTCGACCCGTTGCTCACTACCTTCGATTTTCCGGTGCCCGCCAGCGCCACGGGCCGGCGGGATGTGACCAACGTCCCGGCGCAGTCGCTCACCTTGCTGAACGACCCGTTCATCATCGATCAGGCCGGGCGCTGGACATCCCAACTCGGTGGGCAGGATGATGAAGCCCGCATTCGCTATCTGTTCGAAGCTGCCCTGTCGCGCCCACCCTCCGAGATTGAGATCGCCGGGGCACGGGATTTCCTCTACGCCCTCGATGAGGAGCATCGCGCTGGAACGGAGCGTTTTTCCGAGCTGACCGGTCAGATTGAGCGTGACCGCGCCGCGCTTGCAGCCATCATGGATCCCGTGCGGCAGCGCCTCCAGAGTGAACAGGAGGGTAAGGGGAGCGCCACCACCAAGCCGGCCGATCTGCGGCCCGTGGCAGCGTGGGATTTTGCCCGTGGTGGGCTTCGCGAACTCGTCGGCGGGCAGGATGGGCGCCTCGTGGGTAGCGCGCGGATTGAAGGCGGCGCATTGATCCTCGATGGACGGGGTTTTCTGGCTGCCGCGCCGCTCCGTGCTGATCTCAAAGAAAAAACTCTGGAGGCTCTGGTCCGGCTCGACACCCTGGATCAGCGATCCGGTGGCGTCATGACGGTGCAGGATCTCCGTGGCGTCGTGTTCGACAGTCTGGTCTATGCCGAGCGCGAGCCGGCCCGCTGGCTGGCGGGGAGCAACGGCTTCGCCCGCACTCTCGATTTCGGAGGGCCTGTCGAGACGGAGTCGGCTGACCGGCCCGTTCATTTGGCGCTCGTCTATGCCGCCGACGGCACCATCCGCGCCTATCGGAACGGGCGTCCCTATGGCGAGCCGATCCGCAAGGCACCGTTGGTGCGTTACGCTGCCGGCGAGAGTCAGGTCATCTTCGGTCTGCGCCATGGCACCGAGCCCGGCAGCAACCGGACACTGCGCGGACGCCTGCTCAATGCCCGCCTCTACGACCGCGCCCTGAGCCCCGAGGAAGTTCGTGCCGCATCCGGTGACACTGCGGCTTATGTCACCGAGGAGGCTGTCGTCGCGGCCCTCGAACCCTCGCAACGTGCCGAAAAGTCCCGGCTGGAGGCCGCTGTCGCCGCCGCCGACTCCGAACTGGCCGATCTCCGACGTCTCGGCAACGACATCCCCCTCGAACAGCGCCGCTGGCGCGACCTCGCCCATGCGGTGTTCAACCTGAAGGAGTTTATCTACCTAAAGTAAGAAATGGGAAATCCAAAACGCCGTATCCGAATCCCCTTGCCACGGAATGCTGATCAATAGCTGCGCGCTTCCAACCTCTCTCGTCTTAAACTTTTCACTCTTCACTGAAACGATGCCCTCCCGCCGCGAACTTCTCACCCGCGCCTCGACCGGCTTCGGCCTCGTCGCGCTGACCGGTCTGCTCGGACTGGAACGCGTACGGGGCGCGGCGGCGATCTCCCCCGCGCGCCGGCTCGGCGATCCTCATTTCCGGCCCCGCGCCAAGCACGTCATCTTTTGCTACATGTCGGGCGGGGTATCGCATCTGGATACCTTTGATCCGAAGCCGCGGCTGCGTGAACTGCACGGGCGTCCCATGCCGGTTCCGGTCGAGCGGACCCAGTTCAACAACAATGGCAACATTTTCGGCAGTCCCTTTGATTTCCACCCCGGCGGGGAGAGTGGCCTGCCCATTTCGGATCTCTTTCCCCATCTCCGTGCCCACTGCGCCGACGACCTCGCCGTGATCCGTTCCATGACCAGCCCGGTCAACGAGCATGCTCAGGGAAATTTCTTCTTCCACACCGGTTTCCCCTTCATCGGCCACCCCAGCGCCGGTGCGTGGACCTGCTACGGCTTGGGCTCGGAGAATGACAATCTGCCCGGCTATGTCGTGCTGAAAAGCGGCGAGGCCGAGACGCCCCACGGTGGCGTGGGCCAGTGGAGCAGCGGCTTTCTGCCCGCCCAGCATCAGGCCTCCGTCATTAAGGTCGATGCCGACGAGCCCGTGCCGAACATCCGGCCCCGCGAGCGGGACGGCGTGCAGCGCGCCCGGCTCGATTTCATCCGCACCGTCGACCGCGGCTTTGCCGATCGCGCCGCGCGGCCTGATCCGGTCGAGGCCGCCATCCGCAACTACGAGACCGCCTACCGCATGCAGTCAGCCGTTCCCGAACTGTGCGATCTTCGTGGTGAGACAACAGAAACGAAACGCCTCTACGGCTTCGAGGCGGCCAACCCCATGACCCGTGCCTACGGCCACCAGGCCCTGCTCGCCCGGCGTCTGGTCGAGCGCGGGGTGCGCTTCATCGAGCTCACCTGTCTGCCCCAGACTCCCGGCGGCGGCCAGGGACCGAATCCGTGGGATCAGCATGGTGGTTTGGAGAAAGGCCATCGCAACATGGCCAGCCAGGTGGACCAGCCCATCGCCGGCCTGCTCGTCGATCTGAAGCGGCGCGGACTGCTCGACGAGACACTGGTGATCTGGGCCGGCGAATTCGGCCGCACCCCGTTTTCGCAGGGCAGCGACGGCCGCGACCACAATCCCTTCGGCTTCAGCATCTGGCTGGCTGGCGGCGGTGCGCGCGGCGGCACGATTTTCGGGCAAACCGACGAGCTGGGCTACCATGTCGTCGAGGGAAAAGCCACGGTGTACGACCTGTGGGCCACCGTGCTGCATCTCATTGGGCTCGACCATGAGGACCTCACCTTTCGCCATTCAGGACGCGATTTCCGGCTCACCGATGTGCATGGAAATGTCCTGCGCGAGGTGCTGGCGTGATGGGACGAGAACCGGTGGGGAGTCGGCGAATGGGGTGCACCACGACGCACGAGCGGCTCATTCATTCTGGACCGCCGGGCGGGAGATAGGGAGTGAAGGCGGGCGGAAGAGGGCTCTCAAAGGCCATTCGCCGACCGGTGATGGGATGGGTAAAGGCGAGACGCCGGGCGTGGAGCATGAGCCTGCCGGGTTGCTCGGACTGCCGGGTGGGCTGGGCGTAGATCTCGTCGCCGAGGATGGGGCAGCCGAGGCTTTCCTTCATGTGGACGCGGATCTGGTGGGTGCGCCCGGTATGGAGGTCGCAGCGGACGAGGGCCCAGGTGCTGCGGGGATCGGTGTGGAGCACGGTGTAGCCGGTGACGGCTTCTTTGCCATGGGGCTCGGGGCGGACGGCCATTTTCTGGCGATTCACCGGATGGCGGCCGATGCGGTTCTCGATCAGGCCGTGGAGTAGGGCGGGGACGCCTTGGACAACGCAAAGGTAGGTTTTTTCCGTCTCTCGATCGGCGAATTGGCGGGCCAATTCCTGATGCGCAGCATCAGTCTTGGCGGCGACAAGACAGCCGCTGGTTTCCTTGTCGAGGCGGTGGACGATGCCGGGCCGCTCGACGCCGCCGATGCCGCTTAGCTGGCCCCGGCAGTGGTGGAGCAGGGCATTGACGAGGGTGCCATCGGCATTCCCTGCGGCGGGGTGCACGACGAGGCCGGCGGGCTTGTTGAGGACGATGAGGTGCTCGTCCTCGTGGAGAATGTCGAGCGGGATGTCCTGGGCGGCGGCTACGGACGGCGTGGGAGGGGGAATCTCGATGCGGATAGCGTCGCCTGCGGCGAGGGGGTGGCGTGGCTTGGTGACGGGACGACCGGCGACGGAGACATGGCCGTCGCGGATGAGATCCTGCAGGCGTGAGCGGGAGAGGTCGGGAAAAACGTCGGCGAGGACCTTGTCGAGCCGCGCTCCAGTCTCGGCGGCAGCGACGAGATGCTGCCGGGTCGAGTCCGAGGGAAGCGGTGAGGAGGATTCAGTCACGGTGGCGGCAGTAAAATGGGCGCGGGCTTCGGGCTATCCCACAATGGGTCAGTCGGCAGCAAGCGATGGCTCAGAATCCCGCGACGATCCACCGGGAGCGTGTAAAAATCGATGAAATCGGCGGAAAAAGGTAAAGAAAAGGTGGAAATCTGCCTTTTCTTGGATTATAAAAACCATATTCAATGAAATTTTTGAAGAAAACGGCGCCTGCTTCCGAACGTCGGTTGGGGCGCATCATCGAGTGGAATACAGACCAGGGATTCGGGTTTGTGCTCCACGGCGGTGAGCGTTGGTTTCTTCATATCCGGGGCTTTTTGGTGCGCGATCTCATTCCCGCAAAAGGTGATCGGGTCCGATTCGTGCCGGGGGTGGACCCCAAAGGACGTCCCTGTGCGGCGGAGGCCGAGCTGATTCATCGTCGGTTGCGCGCGCTGGCGGAGCGAGGTTCGGCTCAGGCGATCCTGCTGTTGTTGCCGGTCCTGGCGCTGATCATTCTGCCCACCCATGCCGCGGTGGTGGCTGCCTGGCTGCTGGGGATGTCGCTGCTGACGGTCTGGCTATACTGGCTGGACAAGCGCGCCTCGATCCGCGGTCGGGGCCGGGTGCCGGAATCGACGCTGCACCTGATGGAACTCGCCGGCGGTTGGCCAGGCGCCCTGTGCGCGCAGCACTGGTTCCGACACAAGACGTCGAAGGGCGCCTACCAGCGGGTCTTCTGGCTGGTGGTGCTCAGTCACCAGTTGCTGGCATTCGACCTGCTGCTCTTTGCCTCCGGCATCTGGGAGACGGCGGTGACCCATCTCCACCTGCTGGCAGTGCTGTGAGGGACGCTGCTCCTGCGGCTCAGGGCTTTTCGCTCGCGTAGGCCTCGTAGGCTTCGGCGATCTTGGCCGCCTTTTCGTCGCCGCGGTGGAAAATGACCCGGTGCCGCAGGGTGAAGGTCTCGCCTTTTTTCAGGGTGACCGCTCCGTCTTCTTTCTCGCCAGCGACCGACTTCAGGCCGAAAGGATTGGCGGTGAACAAGCCATAGTCACGGGCATGCCACGGGGTGGGGTGGCGAAAGCTGCTGGGATGATTCAGCACCGCGATGCCGAGATGCTCGCCGCCGACCGGGCCGTTGAAATCGCACCACGGGGCACGTTTGCCCCAGGCGTCGGTGTCGCGATCGCCGAGACTGTTGACGATGCGTCCGCCCTCGCCGGCCTTTACGCTCATGCTGTGGGCGACGCGGAGACTGAAGCCGGCATCCTTGGCATCGGAAAAGGTCACGCCGTCGTCGGAGGCCCCGGTAAAGACGATCTCGGAATCGACCACGCGCGAGCCGTCTGCGGCTACGTGGAAGGTGAAGGTGCGCCGGTCGGTGGCCATCAGTTTGCCGGTGGCGTCCACGTAGTCGCTGGTGGCGATGAGTCTGGCGCGGTCGCCCGTGCTTTCGGCCTGGACGGTCTCCCGGTGGCGGGTGGCGCCGAGTTTCTTTTTCAGCTCGGCCAGTTTGGTAGCGTCGCCCTTGGCCCTTTCCTTCAAGGTCAGCTCCTCGTGCCAGGTGTCGAAGTCGTTGATGAACTGGTGGCCGAAATAGAAGGATCGGTGGTGGGGATGGTCCTGGGCCTCGCCATCCACATCCTCCATCGGGTAGGCGCGGGTCATGCCCTTGCCGGTGGGACCGATGACGGGGTAGAAGTAGGGCTTGTTGCCCACCGTGTCGCCGGTCACGTATTTGGTGAACAGTTTGCCGTCGATCTTGATGACGATGCCGTCGTCGGCTTTTTCGACGGCGAATTCGGCGGCCAGTGCGCCGGAAGGCAGCGCGAGACCAAGGACGGTGGCAATGAGGGGCGGGAGCGGGAGTTTCATGGAAAAGAAGCGGCTTGGCGCATCTGCAATCGGACCGCAAAACGGCGCCAGCCGCAAGAAGAAACCCCGGCGCGTTGGCGTTGGCTCGACTGGGGGGCTGCGCAAAGGCGGAGGATTCAGGGAGGAAGTCAGGCTTGAAACGAGGATTGGACTGGGAGAACGATCTGCATGGCTATCAGACACTCAATTCTCGCGCTCGGGCTGCTGGCTTTGTTCCTCTGGCCGGGGTGTGGGGGAGCCCAGGATTTCGACCGGGTGATCCGCGGTGGCCGGGTGATGGACCCCGAGACGGGGCTCGATGCCATCCGTGACATTGGCATCCGCGGCGACACTATCGAGCGCATCAGCGAGTCGCCGCTGACGGGTCGGGAGGTGATCGACGCCAGTGGGCTGGTGGTGGCCCCGGGGTTCATCGACCTGCACCAGCATACGTGGGACGACGAAAGCTACGCCTTCAAAATCCGCGACGGTGTAACGAGCATCCTGGAACTAGAGGTCGGCACCGACGACGTGGCGGCTTGGTATCGGGCGAAAGAGGGCAAGTTGCCGCTGCATCACGGCGTTGCCGTGGGACACATTCCGGTGCGCATGCGGGTGATGGGGGATTTTCCCGGCTTTTTGCCGAAATCCGACAGCCGTGCGGCCATGGTGACGGCGGACGATGCCCAGCTCGCCGCGTTGACCGCCGGGATCCAGCGGGGCCTCGACGCGGGGGCAGTCGCAGTCGGTTTTGGTATCCGTTACACGCCAGCGGCCACGTCGCAGGAGATCCTCGCGATGTTTCGGCAGGCGGCGGAGAGCCGGGCCGCCTGTCACGTCCATCTGCGGGAGCGGGCCGCGCGGAGTGTGGGTTCGACTTTGGAATTGATCGGCATGAGTGCGACCAGCGGCGCGGCGCTGCATCTCGTGCACCTTTCCGCCACGGGTGCGGCGTCGACTCCGGATCTGCTGCGCCTCGTATCAGAGGCTCAGGCGCGGGGGCTCGATGTCACGGCCGAGATGTATCCGTGGACGGCGGGAATGACCGATATTTCGGCCGCCATGTTCGGGCCGGGCTGGCAGGAGGAGTATGGGATCGGCTACGGCGACCTCCAGTGGGGAGCCACCGGGGAACGGCTCACGGAGGAAAGCTTTCGTCGTTACCGGGAGTCGGGCGGCCTCGTCATCATTCACTCCAACACCGAGGCGGTCGTCACGGCGGCGTTGAAGAGTCCGGCGACCTTTGTCGCCAGCGATGGACTGGCCGGTCATCCGCGGAATGCCGGCACCTGTGCCCGGATCCTCGGCCACTACGTGCGCGATCGGGGTGAAATCGATCTGATGACCGCCCTATCCAAGCTGTCCCTGTTGCCCGCCCGCCGTCTGGAGGCGCGGGTGCCGGAGATGAAGCGCCGCGGTCGCATCCAACCCGGTTGCATCGCCGATCTGACCCTGTTTGATCTCGAATCGGTGGCGGAAAAAGCCACCTTCACCGATCCGAAACAGCCGTCCGAGGGCATCGCCCACGTCCTCGTGGCCGGCGTTCCGGTGGTAAGCCAGGGGCGCATCGTGGACGGAGCACTGCCCGGCCGCGCCATTCGCGCGGCGGTGAAAAAGCCGTGATGGGTAGGCGGATCACGCCTCCAGAGACCAGCCCGCGCGGTAGCTGCGACCCAGGAATTTCTCGGCGTCCGGAGCGTTGGGGAACTTGAGGTTTTTCGAGTCCCACTCCAGCTTCTTCCCGGCGCGGTAAGCCACGTTGCCCAGGTGATTGGCCTCCGTGAGCGGTCCCGAGTAGCCGAAGTGGCAGAGTGGCTTTGGGCCTTCGCCCTTGCACGCCAGTACCCACTCGGCCTGCTGACCGGGCGAGGGCGGGATGTAGGGCTTGGGTGGCTGGAAGCCGGCGAACTTTTGCTCGGGCAGCAGCACGTATTTCCCGTAGTCGGCCAGCAGCATGCCCTCCTCGCCGATGAAGAGCACACCGTCGCCCCAGGTGGGGATCTTGCCTTGGTGCCAAATGTCGGGCTTTTCGGTGCCCTGATACCAGGTCAGCGTGAGCGGCGGCAGGTCGGCGCCGCGGGCTCCGTAAGTGTAGCGGGCCCACATTGAGGCTGGTGCGATGTCTGGATGCGGGGGCGGACCACCGGCTTCGATCGTCAGGGGGGCATCGAGCTTCAGCGCCCAGAAAGGCAGGTCGTTGCGATGGCTGCCGAGGTCGGACATGGTGCCATTGCCAAAATCCCACCAGCGATACCAGCGCGGGCCGGGGAAGTAGTATTCGTGGAAATCCCGATAGGGGGCCGGTCCGATCCAGAGATCCCAGTTGAGCCCGGCAGGCACCGGCATGCCCTGTTTGGGCGTGTCGGGGGTGTAGATGATGTCCTTGTTCGTTTTGGCCTGCTCCTCCGTCTGCCAACCCCAGGCGCGACTGACCCAGACGTGGCATTCGGTGACTTTGCCGATGGCGCCGCTTTCGATCAGTTCGACGACGCGCCGGTAGTTCTCCGAGGCGTGGATCTGGGTGCCCATCTGGGTCATCAGTTGGGGGCGCCTGGCGGCCTCCTCAATGATCATGCGGCATTCCCGCACGTCGCGGGTCAGCGGTTTTTCGCTGTAAACGTGCTTGTTTGCCCGCAGGGCTGGCAAGATGCCAAAGGCGTGAGTATGCTCCGTGCTGGACACGATGACAGCGTCGATGTCCTCCAGTTTGCCCAGCAGATCCCGAAAATCGGCGTGGCTGCGGGCTTTCGGCGCCTTTTGCAGGGCCGCGCCGAGGTGGTTCTCATTCACGTCGCAGAGGGCGATGATGTCCTCCTTCAGATCGAGCATCGCCGCCACATGGGAGCCTCCCCGGCCGCCGACGCCGATCAGGGCGACGCCAAGCTTCGAATTGGGCGACTGCGACCGCGTGATGGCCGGAAAACCGAAGGTGCCGGTCGCGGCGAGCGCGCCAACGCCGGTCTTGATGAATCCGCGCCGGGAAGCGGGCGAGGAGGCAGCGGGCTGGGACGGGGTGGGGGAATCGTCGGAACTGTTCATGGAGGCGATCCTAATCCCATCCGCCGGGAAGCGGGAAGGGGAAAACGGGGCGTCATTGCGCGCCGGTGAGGCGGGTGCGCGTGCGGGAAAGGATCAGTTGACTGATCGGAGGATCTGCGGAGGGTGAGTATCTATGGAAGACAGGAAAGAGGACGACGATCTGCATCAGCCGAACGACAAACTTTTTGCTGCGACTTTTGGTATTCCGGAAAATGCAGCGGCGCTCCTCCGTGAGCAACTCCCGGCCCCGGTCGTTGCCGCGATCGACTGGGATGGGATGCGACTGTCGCCCGGGACATTTGTCGATTCCCACTATCGTCGTTCCCACACCGACCTGTTGTTTACGGTGCCGATCCGTGAGACGGGGCGCAACGGCTACGTGTATATTCTGTTCGAGCACCAAAGCTCGCCGGATCGAATGTTGCCCCTGCGGATCTTGCGCTATCTGGTGCGAATTTGGGAGAAAGAGGCCGCGAATCAGCCGCCAGGTAACTTGCTGCCGGTCATTTTGCCAGTGGTGCTGTCGCAAAACGCGGAGCCTTGGGATCTGCCGGAGCGGCTGAGGCCATTGCTCGATCTCCCGTATGGGTTGGAGGATGCCCTGAGGCCGTTCATTCCGGACTTCGGTTATCGACACATCCAACTGGGCGCGATGGATTTTCACGAAATCCCTGGCACACCCGCAGGCCGGCTGATCTTGAGGGCGATGAAGGCGGAGCGGCTCGGGCGTTTGCTGGACGAAGTCGTATGGGACGAGTCACTCATCCTGTTGGTGCCACGCGAGGTATTTCAGCGATTGCTTCGCTTCGTGCTGGGGTCGGACATTGACAGAGGAGACTTCGAGAATAGGCTGGGGGAGATCCGCGATCCAGAACTTCGAAATACCGCCATGACACTCGCGCAACGATATCGACAGGATGGCCTTCAGCAGGGTTTGGAACTGGGACGTCAGGAGGGACGTCAGGAGGGGCGTCAGGAGGGGCGTCAGGAAGGAAAACAGGAAGGAAAGCATGAAGGATTGCTGGCGGCTCGGCGGGATGATCTGCTGGAAGCTTTGACCATTCGATTTGGCGAGGTGCCTGCCGACATCCGCGCACTTATCGAGGGGGAGCGTGACGAGATGAGGTTGCGTCGCCTGTTGCGCGAGGCGATTCGCCGTGAGTCGCTCGAGTCGTTCAGGCGGGAGCTTTGATCGGGATCGGAGGGTGTTCTCGCTCTCTCGTCTCAGGGAAACGCTGTCCGGCTTTCCGACATCGCCGTCAATGCGCCTGACTTTCAGCTTTTCGGCTGGTCGGGGAACCGGCAACCTTGCGGGTATGAAAATCTCCCCTGTCATCTGTCATCTCCCGCTGGCCTGCGCCCTCTTGGCGTGGCCGCTCACGGCCCGGGCGGAACTGAAACTGCCCGCCATCATCGGCGACCACATGGTGCTCCAGCAGAAGCAGACAAATCCCATCTGGGGCTGGGATCAGCCCGGCACCAAGGTCACCGTCACGTTCGCCGGACAGACCAAATCGGCCGAAGCGGCTGCCGATGGCAAGTGGTCGGTGAAGCTCGACCCCGTGCCGGCGAATGCCGAGCCGTCCGTGCTGACCATCGAAGGCAGCTCGAAGCGGGCGATCCAGGATGTCCTCGTCGGCGAGGTGTGGATGTGCTCGGGGCAGTCCAACATGGGCATGACGGTGAGCGGCGACTGGAAGGCCGACATCGAGAGCCTGGCTTCGAACCATCCGGGACTCCGGCTCATCACGGTGCCGATCGTGGGCACGCAGGAGCCGCAGCAGGACTTCAAAGGCGAGTGGAAGGCCGCCACGCCGGAGACCTGCCGTGGTTTCTCAGCAGTGGGTTTCTTTTACGGCCGCTACCTGCACGAGATCCTGGGGGTGCCGGTCGGGCTGATCAACAATGCCTGGGGTGGCTCCGCCGCCGAGGCCTGGGTGCGCCGCGAGACGATCGAGAAGGATCCACGTTTCAAATCGCTCGTCGATGGCTGGAAACAGCGCGAAGCACAACTGGCGTCCGCCGAGGCCAAAGCTGCCTACGAGAAGGCTCTCGCGGCGTGGAAGGTCAGCGCCGAAGAGGCCAAGGCGTCCGGTAAACCGGCTCCGCGACCGCCGCAGTCGCCCGAGCAGCAGCTTTCCGGTAACGCGCGACCTGGCAACATCTTCGCCGGCATGGTGCATCCGACCCTCGGCTATGGGATTAAGGGCGTCATTTGGTACCAGGGCGAGAGCAACGCCGGGCGCGCGTGGGAGTATCAAAAGCTGTTCCCGTTCATGATCGAGCAGTGGCGTGCCGAGTGGAAGCAGGGGGACTTTCCGTTTTACTGGGTCCAGTTGGCCGATTTCAAAGCCGAGGTGCCTGACCAGTTCGATGCGCAATGGGCCGAGCTTCGCGAGGCGCAAACCAAGACCCTCAGCCTCCCGAACACCGGCGAGGCCGTCATCATCGACCTCGGCGAGGCCAACGACATTCACCCAAAGAACAAATACGACGTCGCCGCCAGGCTCGCGCGTTGGGCTCTGGCCCGGGACTATGGTTTCAAAAACCTCGCCCATCAGAGTCCGCTTTATCGGGAAATGAAGGTGGCCGGCGGCAAAGCCATGCTCAGCTTCGATCACGTGGGCACCGGTCTCCGCACCGTCGATGTCGACGAGGTGCGCGGTTTCATCATCTGTGGCGCCGACCGCCAATGGAAGAAGGCGCAGGCGGTCATCACCGGCAACGACGCTATCGAAGTCTGGGCCGATGGCGTGGCCGAGCCGGTTGCAGTCCGCTATGCCTGGGCGGATAACCCGGTGTGCAATGTGCGCTCGAAGGAGGGGCTGCCACTGACTCCGTTCCGCACCGATGATTTTCCCATGATCACCGATCCGGCGAACGCGACTGCGGTGGCTCCGCCGGCGGCGAAGAAGTAGCCGCTCCGATGGGGTGGTCAGGGCTTCCCGGCGAGCAGGTCGCCGACGATCTTCGAGACGTCGAGCGACCCCGGGTGGCCCGTGGCGGCCACCTGGCCGGCGGCATCGATGACATATACGGTGGGAATACCCGATACGCCATAGGCGACGGGAGCCGGGGCGCGGAATCCGCCGTCACCGGCCCACACGTTGGTCGTCTTGTCCCAGCCCTTCGCGGCCAGGTGGCTGGAGGCCGCCTCCTTCGTGTTGTCGATGCTCAGCGCGACCAGTTCGACCTTGTCACCCCAGTCCGGGTGTTGCTCGCGGTAGGTCTGCATCTTGGCCATCGGCGCCTGGCAAGGGCCGCACCAGGACGCCCAGAAGTCGAGCACCACGACCTTGCCCTTGAATCCCGACAGTTTCAGAGGCGAGCCATCGGAGAGCTTCACAAAGTCGATGTCAGGAGCCGCAGTGCCGACGGCAGGCCCGGCCGGGCGTTTCGGGGCGGCGTTGGCGGGCGGCTTGATGCCGACGAGGCTCGCGGCATTCCGCGTGTAGTTACTCGCCGGATAGTCCTTTTGCAGTGTCGCGACGAGAGCCTTGGCCTGCTCAAGTTCCTGTTTCGCCTGATGCGCCTGCACGAGGTGAAAGGCTGCATGGGCGGCATTCTCACCATTGCCGGCAGCCCGATAGCCATCCCAGGCGGTTTGGAAATCCGGAACCGATTCCTGGAGCCGCTCCGAGTTGCGATACGACTCGCCGCGCTGCATGGCGGCATCGACGCGCAAATCCGATGCGGGATGGCGCTCCAGCAGGGCGGTGAAAGCGGCGATGGCCTCGTCGTGGAGCTTCTGCGACGCGAGCGCCTGGCCCAAATAGAAGCGCACTGAGTCGTCAGCGGTGGTGTCCGGGTGATCGGTGAGGAACTGGCGGCAGGCAGCGGCGAGTTCTGGCTGCTTCTTTTGCTCATGCAGCCGGGTGATCTTGACGAAATCACCGAGTGGATCGGCCGCGAAGGCCGGAGCGGGGGAGAGAACGACCGTCAGGACCAGGACGGCGAGAAAAATGGCAGATTTCATGGGGATGCGGGGAAGATTGTCAGACAATCCTGTCAAAAATCGGCGATCCCGTCAATGAAATGCGGCCCACGGGGCTGGATCGTCGTATCGTGTGTGCTACGGTCTGCCGCCCTTTTCCAGCCATGAAATCGATGTCTCGACTGCCCTTCCGCCCGGCCGCCCTGCTTGCGATCATACCCTGTTTGATCGGAGATCATACCCTGTTTGCTCAGCGAGGCGACCGAGACGGACACGAGATGAAGCCGCCGCCGGCTCATTGGAAGATCCCGGACGCGCCCGTTGTGTCAGCCGACAAGGCTCTGGCGACCTTCGCGGTGCCGGAGGGGTTCCGGGTGGAACTGGTCGCCGCGGAGCCGATGAACCATGATCCCGTGGCGCTCGCCTTTGATGCGAACGGCCGTATCTGGGTGGTCGAGATGCGCGGCTACATGCCGGACATCGATGGTCACGGCGAAGACCAACCGACCGGCCGCATCTCGGTGTTGGTGGACGATGACGGCGATGGAAAGGCGGATCGAAATGCCGTGTTCCTCGATGGATTGGTCATGCCGCGGGCGGTGGCGCTGACTGCCGGTGACCGGGCGATGCTCTTTGCCGACGGGGAATCGCTCTATGAGGTAGCGATTGTCGAAGGTCCGGATGGGTTGCCGAAAGCGGGCGAAAAAAGCGTGGTCGATGCCGACTACGCCAAGGGAGGCAATCCCGAGCACAAGCCCAACGGCTTGCGGCATGCGCTCGACAACTGGATCTACAGCTCCAAGTGTGATCGGCGGTATCGCCGGGTCGGGGGGAAATGGGTGGAGGAGAAAACCGAGTTCCGCGGGCAGTGGGGCATCGATCAGGATGATTTTGGCCGCCTCTTCACCAATACCAACTCGAACTGTGTCTCGGCCGAGGAAGTGGCCGCCGGTGTGACGGTGGCCAATCCGAATCACGAGTTCCGCTCCCCGGTGACGGCGAAGATGAAAAATCAGCGGATGTGGCCCGCTCGGATCACCCCGGGGATCAACCGGGGCTATCTCGAGGGCTTTCTCAATGATCAGGGATTCCTCATTCAGCCGACCGCGGTGTCGGGCCTGGCCGTTTACCGGGGCGACCAGTTTCCGGCTGAGTTTCGTGGTAATCTGTTCATCAATGAACCGGGTGGCAACCTGGTGAAGCGGGCGATCATCGCGGAAAAAGATGGCCGATTGACGATCGATCAGGCCTACGATGGGCGGGAGTTCTTCACCTCCACGGACGAGCGCAGCCGGATCGTGAACAGCTACACGGCTCCCGACGGCACGCTGTATCTGGTCGATTTTTATCGGGGCATTCTCCAGCACGCGGCCTACATGACCAGTTACCTGAGACAGCAGGTGCAGGAGCGGGGCCTAGACAAGCCGGTGGGCTTGGGCCGCATCTGGCGGGTCGTGCACGAAGGGCGAGAGCCGGGGCCAACTCCGCGGCTTCGCGAAGCCTCCGTGGCTGAGCTGGTCGGTCATTTGTCCCATCCGAACGGCTGGTGGCGCGACACGGCGCAGCGGCTGCTGGTGGAACGGGCCGATGGCGCCGAGGCAGTTGGCGCATTGAAGAAGCTGGTCGCCGATTCCGCAGCCTCTCCACTTGGCCGCATGCATGCGGTATGGACGTTGGAGGGTTTGGGAGCGCTATCGCCCGTCGATGTGGCTGCAGCATTCGATCCCGCGCAACCGGCGCTCGCGGCCCAGGCGATTCACGCGGCAGAGTCTTTGGCTTTGGGAGACAAGGCAGGCGAGGTCGTCTCGGTGGTTTCCGGGTATTTAGAGGCTGGGAAGCCGCTGCCGGTTGTGTTGAGACGTCAGGTGCTGGCCAGCCTGGGTCGATTTTCCGCCTCGGAAACGGAATCAGTCCGCGATGCTGCTTTTGCCGCGCTGCGGCTGGCTTTGGCCACGCCGGCGGACGCCAAGGAGGCCCCATTGGGGCGTGATCTGGCTCTGAGCGGACTGGCGGGCCGGGAATTGGCTTTCCTGAAGAGTGTTGCCGACACGGATGCCGGTCGGGAGATCAGCGGTCTGCTGATCGCGGCGGTGGTGAAGTCGAACGATCCGGCGGCGCGGCAGGAGTTGCTCACCCTCGTCAGCAAAGCCAGCGGTGGGGCGCAAGTCCGCTTGATGGGGGAACTGGCCCGCGTGGCGGTGGCTCAGCGGCAAATGGCGCTGATCGATTCACTGTTTTCCCTCGCTGCTTCGGATGCGAAACTCGCGGACTCCCTCGCCGACGGGCTGCTGGCGGGTAGAAAGGCCCTCGGGCAGAAATTCAAGCCGTTGCCGCTCTCGGCCAAGCCGGCCGTGTTGGCTACTGCCGACGGGCTGCCGGATGAAAAGAAGCGGGATCAGGTCGCGGCGATGTTCGATTTTTCCGGTAAAGCCGCCGACAGCTTCCTGAAAACCGACGAGCATCGCCGGCTATTTGAATTGGGCAAACAGCAATATGCGGTCATCTGCGGCGCCTGCCATCAGCCGCATGGGAAAGGGCAGGAATTCATTTCGCCGCCGCTGGTGGACTCCGAGTGGGTCACTGGGCCGGCCAATCGCCTGATCGCTCTGGCGCTGGACGGTGCGATGGGGCCGATCACGGTCGCGGGCAAGACCTACACCGTGCCGGAGATCCAGCCGGTGATGCCCGGGCTGCGGCTCAATCCCGAAATCACCGACGAGAAGATGGCCGCGATGCTGACCTACATTCGGAATGAATGGGGCAATGCCGCACCGCCGATCACCCCGGACATGGTCAAGGCGTGGCGGGACAAGACCGAGGTCCGCGCGCCCTACACCGAAGCGGAACTGAAGAAGATCAAGTGACCGATCCTAACCAAAGGAAAACCGTGTCCGCCATCGCACGAGCGACTGCACGGACACGGCCTCCCTTGGAGAGGAATTTGTATGACGACCCGTCAGGAGACGGCGACGGCGACTTTTCCGGGCTTTGGTTCCGTTGATTTGGGCAGGGTAACCTTTAGGACGCCGTCTTTGAAAACGGCGGTAACCTGAGCTGCGTCCACTTCATCGGGCAGGCGGAAGGTCCGGATGTATCGGCCGAAGCTCCGCTCGATGCGATGGAATTTCTTTCCGCTTTCCTCGCCGGACTGCGATTCGTGCCGTTTCTCGCCGGAGAGGGTGAGCACGCCATTGTCGACGGACACATCGACATCCTCCTTTTTCACATCCGGTAGATCGGCGGTGATGGTGTAGGCGACGTCATCCTCGGCGATGTCGACGGCCGGGGTCCAGTCGGACTTCAATGCCAGTTCCGTCCCGCCGAGATGGCGGTCAAAGAGGCTGGTCAGGCGGTTTTGCAGGTCGGCAAGCTCCCGAAACGGGCTCCACGTAGTCGGTTCTTTGTTCATGGTTTCAGGGTGGTTCTATTTTTGCTCCGAAGAACAACGCCACCATATCCCTGCCGTTCACGGGACGCTACGCATCGGTTGGCATGGAACTTCCCGGATTTTGAGGAGGGGCGGGGTCGCCACCGCGGCCTCGCCGCCATGGCTGCCGGGCTGTTCAGTTCCTCCTGAAGGTTGATATCCCGGTTGGAGTGCCCACCACACCGCCATCTTCTATGGGACGACACTCTCGATCGCTCTCCGGGGGCGCCAGAGGCGGGAAAGATGCTTCGGAACTCCGAAATACCAATTGAACTTAAAATATTCCGGTGTTTTTTATAAAAATCTTTAATCCTCATCGTTTTTGTCATGAAATTTTCTCAACTGACTTCGCTTACTACCCTGCCAGAGCCGATGCTTCGCTTGGGAGGGGCTTTGGTGTTGGGCGGAGTCCTTTGCTTCGTTGGGGCGTGTTCCGATCCTCAAAAATCCGCCGTCGAGGCGCTGGAGGAAAAGCACTACGACCTCACCACCAATGATTTCTTGATGGCAGCCGAAGCGGGGGATCTGGAGGCGGTGCGCCTTTTTCGCGAAGCGGGACAGGATGTAAATGCTGCTGATGACACCGGCGAGACCGCCCTGATGCGGGCGGCCGCGGGTGGCCGAGTGGAACTGGTGGACATTCTGCTGGCAGGCGGGGCAGACCCTCGTGCGAAGAATGCAGCCGGCCGGACCGCCCTGATGGGGGCGGCGGAGTCCGGACAGGCCTCCATCGTGGAAACCCTGCTGGGCCGTGGAGCCGAGCGGGACGCCGCCGATGCCGAAGGCTGGACCGCGCTGCGGCTCGCCGCCTTTGAAGGCCGGGCGGGAGTTCTCAAAATCCTGGGCAAGACAGCGGACCAGGCATCGCTGGATCAGGCGCTGCTGCTGGCCTCTGTCAAAGGCCAGCCGGAGGCGATGGAGGCGCTGCTGGTCGAGGGTGCCTACGTCAATGCCCGCAGTCCTGAGAATCTGACTCCTCTCATGATTGCGGCCCAAGCTGGACACACTGATGCGGTAAAAGCCCTGATCCGGCATCAGGCGAATCCTTATGCGCTCGATGACAGCGAAAACACCGCCGCAAATCTGGCGGAAGCCGCGGGACATCTGGAGCTGCGCGACTGGTTGCTCGACCCGACGGCGCTGCTGGAGGTGGCTGAGGCCGAACCGGCTCCCGGTGTGGCCGACCCGACGCTGAATCCGGAGAAGACCGAGGAAGAGGTGATGAAATCTCTCGGCGCACTCGTCGATGCGGGAACGGGCCCTGAGAAAGCTGGTTCGGCTGGTCAGGCATCCGTTTCTTCTACTGGATCGGAGGTAACAGGTGCCGCATCTGCTTCGGCGACGTCGGCGGCGGGGGATACGGGCACAACCGGCACTGCTGCCCCGGCCTCGGCGGTGGCGGCTGCGAACGGGGCCGCCTCTGGTGGCCCTGAAACGACTTCACAAGAGTCCGCGACCGCTCCCGGGACGCAGGGAGCCAGTCAGTCGCCCGCTGGTCCGTCAGTGGCGATGAACAGGACCCTGCCGAAAGCCGGTGAGAAGCCCCTCGCGCCGATTCGTGGCCAGGTGATTGAGGCACCGGCTGGTGGCACGGATGCCAAGACCACGGCGGTGGCTCAGATGCGCATGCAGAGCTATCGCGAGGCGCCGCTGCCGGTGATGCTGAAAGGCGTGGAAGCCGCCACAGGCACGGCCCGGATGCGCGTCTTTACCAAGCCGGGTCAGGAACCCGTCGAGGTGAAGCAGGGCGAGACGATTCCCGGCACCACCTACCGGGTGGCGAATTTGAATGAGAAATTCATCAGCAGCAAGATGGGCAAGGGGCAGATGGTCGACGTCTCCCAAGTGACGGTCGAGGACACGCGTACGGGAGCCCGGCATCTGCTGGTCAAGGATGTGCCTGGGCGCTCCAGCGACACCTATGCGACGGTTTTGCTGCCGGGCAGCCCGTTCGAGTATGTGGTGAAACAGGGCGATGTCTTCCGCGCGCGGACGGCCGGGGGAGGGGAGCAGGACTATGAGGTCCTGGATGTCCGTCCGACCCAGGTAGTCATCCGCGATACCGCTTCCGATGAGGTGATGACGGTGAACCGCTCGGGCATCGCGATGCGCTGAGACGTTTCTCCGGGCAGCGCGGAGACGTCAGATCACCGTGCCGTCGGGAATGTTGGCGCTTTTCGGCACCACGGCGACCCCGTCGCGGATGTGGCAGTAGGGCTCGATGTCGGCATTCACCCGGTCGCCGGGGTCGATGACCACGTGGCTCCCGATGCGGGCGTTCTTGTCGATGATGGCGCGGCGGATGCGGGTGTTGTGACCGATGCGGATCGGTTCCTTCAGTACCGAGCCGTCATCGAGCACCTGGGTTTTCTCATAATAGTCGGCACCCATGATGACCGAGTCGATGATCTCGCAGCCGCCTTCGATGACCGAGCGCAGGCCGACGATCGAGCGCCGGATGGTGGCATTGGTGATGATGCAGCCGTCTGAAATCAGCGACTCCTCGACGACGGCCTGATTGATCTTGCTGGCGGGCAGGAAGCGGGCGCGGGAGTAGATGGGATTTTCGGCGTCGAAGAAATTGAAGCTGGGCACCACCTTGGTCAGCCCCAGATTGGCTTCGAAAAAGGCGCCGATGGTCCCGATGTCCTCCCAGTAGTCCTTGAAAACGAAGCTGTAAACCTTGTCCGTCTGGATCGACTGCGGGATGATGTCGCCGCCGAAGTCCTTGAGGTCGTTGTCGAGGCACTTTTTCAGCGCGGCCCGGTTGAACAGGTAAATGCCCATCGATGCCTCGAAGTGCTCGCCATCCTCCGGCAATCCGGCGCGGCGCAGGCCGGCTGGAGAGATACGCAACTCGTCGAGCAAGGCGTCGTTCGAGCCCGGCTTTTCGCAAAAACGGGTGATCCGTCCGTCATCGGCGGTCTGCATGATGCCGAAGCTACGGGCCGCTTCGCGGTTGACCGGCGTGGTGGCGATGGTCACGTCGGCACCGGTCTCGCGATGCTGTTTGATCAGCGTGCGGTAGTCCATCCGGTAGAGCTGGTCGCCGCTGAGGATGAGGAAGTACTGGTAGGGCTTCTCCGAGAAGTAGCTCAGGTTCTGCCGCACGGCGTCGGCGGTGCCCTGGTACCACTCGTCGTGTCCAGGCGTCTGCTGGGCGGCCAGGATGTGGACGAAGTCGCGGCTGAATGGGTCGAACTTGTAGGTGTCGCCGATGTGCCGGTGCAGGGACTCGGTGTTGAACTGGGTCAACACGTAGACCTGTCGCAGGCCGGAGTTGATGCAGTTGCTGATCGGGATGTCGACCAGCCGGTATTTGCCGCCCAGCGGGACGGCTGGCTTGGACCGGCGGTGGGTGAGGGGGAAGAGGCGCGTGCCGCGGCCGCCGCCCATGATGATTGTGAGTGTGGAACGGAGGGTCTTGGTCGAGATGCTTTCGGGCATGTCTTATCGTGGCATAAAATTCGCTTTTAGGAGCGGCTTTTGATTTATAATTTTTTTGACTTATTATAAAAACTGAATTTCTATTGCCGCGTTTTGTGAACAGGACGCGAGAATCAAGGTATGTGCGGAATCATTGGCTATGTGGGTAAGTCGAATGCGGTGCCGGTCCTGTTGGACGGCCTCCGGCGGCTGGAATATCGGGGATACGACTCGTCGGGCTTGGCGGTGATGAACACCGGCCAGCCGATCCAGACGCGGAAGCGCGAGGGACGCATCGAGAATCTTCGTCAACTGCTCCAAACTTCCCCGGTGGAGGGCTCCTGCGGCCTCAGCCATACCCGGTGGGCCACCCACGGAGCCCCGACCGATGCGAATGCGCACCCGCATCTCGACCGGAGTGGCCGCCTGGCGCTGGTCCACAACGGTGTCATCGAAAATTACCTCAAGATCCGCAATCGCCTGGAGGCCGAGGGCCACGTCTTCCTTTCCCAGACGGACTCCGAGGTGCTGGCCCATCTCATCGGCAAGCATTACGAAGCCCGCACCGATGAAACGCCGCAGCAGCGGCTCGTGGGAGCCGTCCGCGAGGCGCTCGTTCAGGTCGCCGGCACCTATGGCATCGTGGTGATGCACACCGACGCGCCGGATTTCCTCGTCGGCTCCCGGCTCGGCAGTCCGCTGGTGGTGGGACTGGGGAAGGGGGAAAACTTCCTCGCCAGCGACGTGTCGGCCATCGTCGCCCACACCTCCGACGCCATCTACCTCCGGGACCGCGATCTGGTCTGCCTCACCGAATCGGATTTCAAGATCGAGACGGTCGATGGCGGCCTGGCCAATTTCGAAGTCAGCCGCGTCGACTTCACGCCCGAGCAGGCCGAGATGGGCGACTTCCCCCATTTCATGCTCAAGGAGATCTTCGAGCAGCCCGAGACCGTGGAGAATGTCTTCCGCGGCCGACTTGTGGACGAGGAGGCATCCGCCAAGCTCGGCGGGCTGAATCTCACCCCCCAGCAGTTGCGCGATGTCGAGCGCATCGTCCTGGTTGGCTGCGGCACCGCCAGCCATGCCGCCATGGTCGGCGAATATCTCATCGAGTCGCTCGCCCGCATCCCCACCGAGGTGGAGATAGCCAGCGAGTTCCGTTACCGCAACTCGCCGCTGGACAAGAACACCCTCATTTTCGTGCTCAGCCAGAGTGGCGAGACCATCGACACCCTCGCCGCCCTGCGGGAGGGCCAGCGCAAGGGCCATCCCGTGCTCGGCATCGTCAATGCCGTCGGCAGCACCATCCCGCGCGAGAGCGACGGCGGCAGCTACCTCCACTGCGGACCCGAGATCGGCGTGGCGGCGACGAAGTCGTTCACCTCACAGGTTACCATGCTGGCTTTGCTGGGCCTGCTCTTCGGCCGGATGAGGCACCTGTCCATGGCCGAGGGCCAGGAGATCCTGCGCGAGATGCGCGCCCTGCCCGACAAGATCCGCTCCATCCTGGCTCAGAGCGAAGCCATCCGGCAGATCGCGCTGAAATACATCGACGCGCCCGGCATGCTGTTCCTCGGGCGGCAATTCAACTACCCCACCGCTCTCGAAGGTGCCCTGAAGATGAAGGAAATCTCCTACATTTTCGCCAGCGGCCACGCCAGCGCGGAGCTCAAGCACGGCATCATTGCCCTCGTCAGCGAGAAACTGCCCTCAGTCTTCATCGCGCCCAAGGACTCGATCTATGACAAGAACGTCAGCAACATCGAGGAGGTGAAAGCCCGCAAGGGTCCCGTCATCGTCGTCACCAGCGAGGATGCCACCGAGATGGCGGAGATCGCCGACGACACCATCTACGTGCCGAAGACCATCGAGTGCCTCAATCCCATCCTCTCCGTCGTGCCGCTGCAGTTGCTCTCCTACCACTTCGCCGTCGCTCGGGGCTGCGATGTGGACAAGCCGCGCAACCTGGCCAAGAGTGTGACTGTGGAATGACCCTTTTCCCCCGCCGTGGACGCTGACACCCCAGATGCCACCCTGCTCGGGACGCCCGTCCGGCAGATCTCCGTCTTCCTGCCCAATCGACCCGGCGCCCTCCTCTCCGTGGTCCGCCTGCTCAGCGAGCAGCACGTGCTCGTCCTCGGCATCAGCGTGCAGGACTCCATCGACACCACCGTGGTCCGGATGGTGCTCAGCGATCCCGATCTCGTCGAGACACTCTTCATCGAGCGCGGCATTCCCTACTCCAGCATGGAGGTCGTGGCTCTGGAACTCGTCGAAGGTGCCGCCGGTCTGGCCGGCTGTCTGCGCGCCCTGCTGAACGCCGAGACGAACATCCACTTCATCTATCCCATCCTCACCCAGCCGAACGGGCGGCCCGCCCTCGTCCTCTGCCTCGAGGACAACGAATTCGGCAAAGCCGTGCTCCACAAGGAGGGCTTCAAGGTCATCTACCAGGAAGACCTCAGCCGCTGAAGCCCGTCAGCGCCTCGAAGCGCCCGCGGAAATCGGCGTGGTCCCGGTGATCATACACCAGCGCACGAAAGCCCCGCGCTGCCGCCGCCTCCACATTTGCCGGCAGATCGTCGATGTAGACCGCCGCCGCCGGATCGATGCCCAGTTTCTCCACCGTGTGATCGAAGATCGCCGCGTCCGGCTTCAGACAACCCGCCTCGTGCGAGTAGATCGCCTGGTGAAAGTGATCGAAGACCCGGTAGCGGCGGGTGAACCAGCTCACGTGCATCTCACTGGTATTCGACAGCAGATAGAGCGGCTTGTCCGCCGCCGACAGGGCCGCCACCAGGTCGGCGATCGGCTCGTTCAGCGTGAAAATGTCCTGAAACGCCCCGATGAAGGCTTCCGGCGTGCCGCGGTAGCCGATCCGCTCCATTCCGGCTCGGGCAAAGTCCGCCGTGGAGAGCCGGCCGCACTCCACATCGAGCTGCAACGGCTGCAGCGCGGTCATGATCTCCCCCTCGGGCAGCGCCGCATCGGTCGCGAGCTTCGCCGAGGTGATGCCGAAGCTGAACTTCAAAATCACATTCCCGATGTCGAAGACGTAGTGGCGGATCATGGCGGTTAGCGCGAAAAGAGGGGGGACGATCAATCGCCGACACCTCCCGTGCCGGCAGGGAGCCACGATGCACCCCGCGGCCGTGGCTTTCCAGCGTCGGTTTTGACATTTTTGGTCGCGAAAGAGGCCGAATTCGGGCACATTTCCGTTCGTCTCGTCCCCCAGGCGCCGTTTCAACGTAAAACCACCTGAAAGACAACCCACACATGCGACTGGGCATCACCGGAGCCAGCGGCTTCATTGGCCGCGCCGTCATTCAACAGGCCGAGACGGCCGGCCATCAGATCATCGCCTACTCCCGCACGCCCGAGCGCATCGTGCCAGGAGCCAGCGAAGTCCGGGACTTCAGCCGCCCCGACCTGGCTGACTACTCGGGGCTCGATGCCATCATCCATCTCGCCGGCGAGCCCGTTTTCGGCCTCTGGACCGAGGAGAAAAAGCGCCTGATCCTCGAGACCCGGCGCGAAGGCACCCGCGCCCTCGTCCGGGGCATCGAAAAAATGCGCTCGTCCGAGCGACCCGGAGCCCTCGTCTCCGCCTCCGCCATCGGTCTGTATGGCGACACCGGCGACGATGTGGTCGATGAGGATGCCGACGTCGGCTTTGGCTTCCTCGCCGAAGTGGTCCGTGCCTGGGAGTCCGCCGCCCGCGAAGCCGGCGACATCGGCCTGCGCTTCGCCCTCTGCCGCATCGGCTTTGTCCTCGGCGAGACCGGCGGCGCCCTGCCTCTGATGCGCCGGATCTTCCGGCTCTACCTCGGCGGACGCCTCGGCAGCGGCCGCCAGTGGATGTCCTGGGTCCATGTGCGGGATGTCGCCCGCATCCTTGTCACCTGTGTCGAGGATGCCCGTTATGCCGGACCCGTGAACGCGGTGGCCCCGCATCCGGTGACCAATCGCGAGTTCACCGAGACACTCGCCCGGCTGCTCGACCGCCGCGCCTTCCTGCCCGCGCCGGCTTTTGCCCTGGAGCGGCTGCCGGGCGGTCTGGGGGAGCTGTTCCTGCACAGCCAGCGGGTCGATCCCGCCGCGCTCCGGTTGCGGGGCTTCCAGTGGGACTTTCCCGACCTCGAGCCCGCCCTGCGCGACGCCCTGCGCCTCTGACAAAGGCTGTGCTGGCCGGATGCCCGCCTCCGTGCTAACATCCGCCCGTCATCTCCCAGCCCCCGCTCTCATGGCCTCCCCGCAGAATATCATCGCGATCGTTTACGACTACGATCAGACCCTCAGCCCCACCTACATGCAGGATGAGGTGCTGTTCCCCAAGTTCGGCATCAATCCCGGCGAATTCTGGAAGCGGTGCAAAATGCTCGTCGAGCGCGACGGCTACGAGAGCGAGCTGGCCTACCTGAAGACCATGCTGGACTACCTCCAGCTCGACCGCCCGTCGAATGACGACCTCCGCGCCCTCGGCCGGGACCTGAAGTTCTACAAAGGCGTCATCGAAATGTTCGAGGGCCTCGACAGCCTGCTGGAGCCCGAGCACCGCTCCATGGGCGTGAAGATCGAGCACTACATCGTCTCCTCCGGCATCAAGACGCTCATCGAAGGCAGCGCCCTCATGACCCACGTGAAGCGCGTTTTCGGCTGCGAGTTTGCCGAGGACGAGACCGGCCGCATCGCCTTCCCCAAGCGCGTCATCAGCCACACCGGCAAGACCCAGTATCTGTTTCGCATCAACAAAGGCATGTTGGAGCCCAATGAGGATGTGAACGACCACATGCCCGAGGAGCTGCGCCCCGTCCCGTTCCGCAACATGATCTACCTCGGTGACGGCCCGACCGACGTGCCCTGCTTCACCGTGATGAAGAAATTCGGTGGTCACGCCATCGCCGTTTACAATCCCGAGGACGCCACCCGCGCCAGCTTCCGCAAGGCCTACCAGCTTTCCGGTCCTGCCGACCGCATCAAATACATCGCCCCCGCCGACTACCGCGCCGGCAGCCATCTCCGGCTTCTGTTGGAGGAAATGATCGTCGACATCGCCGACAACATCGTCGAGCGCCGCCGCCGCGAAATCAACGAAGCCAAAGTCTCCGCGCCGACGCATTGAAAGCAGGGAATGCACAGCCGTCCCACAGGTTCGCGCTGACGCAAGCCTTGGCCTGATTTGGCGGTGATTTGGGGTGGTTTTTCCGGGCGGGGCGATTGCGAGTTTTTGCCGTGTAGGGCCGCAGACCAGCTTTGGCGGGCCGATGCTGTCCC
>JAEUHH010000039.1 GCA_016795505.1 Verrucomicrobiales bacterium
CCCCTCTCCGCCCTCCCGAGCTCCGGCCACCCCTTCTCCGGCCCCGGCCGCTCCGGCCACGCCTGCTCCGGCCACGCCTGCTCCGGCCACGCCTGCTCCGGCCACGCCTGCTCCGGCCTCGCCTGCTCCGGCCTCGCCTGCTCCGGCCACGCCTGCTCCGGCCACGCCTGCTCCGGCTGCGCCCGAGTCGGCCGCCGCGACCCAGGTCGACCATGTCGATGCCGCCGGGGCTGCCAAGCTCCTCGCGGGAGCGGACAAGCCGGTCGTCCTCGACATCCGCACCGCGCCCGAGTGCGCCGCCGGCCACATCGACGGCGCCACGATGATCGATTTCCGCGCGCCTGATTTCGAGAGCAAGGTGGCCGCCCTCGATCGGAACAAGTCCTACCTCGTCCACTGTCAGGGCGGCGGTCGCAGCACCGAGTCACTCGCCACCTTCAAGAAGCTCGGGTTCAAGCACATCATCCACCTCGATGGTGGCTTCGGCGACTGGGAAGCCGCCGGCAATCCGGTCAAGAAGTAAGCCCTCCCCCTCCCTGCCCCGTGCCGGTCGGAGGTCCTGCCTCCGGCCGTGCCTCTGGGGCATCGGGCGCTGCGGCGGGTTGCTTTCCCCGTCAAATTCCTCATCCGGAGCGCCGCCGCCGGATACCTGAGATCACAGATCGAGGAAATTTTTCAGCAGTTTCTTCCCCTCCTGGGTCAGGATCGACTCGGGGTGGAATTGGACCCCGTGGATGGGGTATTCCCGGTGGCGCAGGCCCATGATCTCGCCTTCCGCCGTCTCGGCCGTGATCTCGAGGCAGTCGGGAAAGGTCTCGCGCTTTACGATCAGCGAGTGGTAGCGGGTCGCTTCGAACGGATTCGGCAGACCGCGGAAAATCCCGTCGTCATGGTGCCGCACCGGCGAGGTCTTGCCATGCATCAGCCGGCCCGCCCGCACCACTTCGCCGCCGAAGACATGGCCGATACATTGGTGCCCCAGACACACCCCCAGCAGCGGCGTCGACTCGCCGAAGGCGCGGATCACCGCATTGCTGATGCCGGCCTCGTTCGGCGTGCAGGGACCGGGTGAGATACAGATGCGCTCCGGCGCCTTTTCGCGGATCTCATCGACCGTGATCCGGTCGTTCCGATACACCTCCAGCTCCGCGCCCAGTTCGCCGAAGTACTGGACCAGGTTGTAGGTGAAAGAATCGTAGTTGTCGATGACCAGCAGCATGATGCCCCAAAGAGGCCGGAAAACGGCCAAGAATCAACCGCCGATTCGGCCTTCTGCTGCCCGGCCGTGGGAGCAGAATAGCGGCGCGCGATCCACTGGGTGACGAAAAGACACCCTCCAGTCTCCCGCCTCACCCTGCCGCATCGGATTTGCCACTCCCCGTCGTCGATCACCGCACCGCGAGGCCCTCATGGCCCGCAGACAAGGCGCAACGGGCTGATCCGGATGAAAAAATGGGACCGGCGCAAAGATTTTCTGTCCAAGATCGCGCCATGCCCGACTACAGGGGTAAAGCTTGTCTCATCGGGGGTTTCCAGTACCGTTCCCTCAGCATTCACGAACTGCCCCGCACCCAAGCCTCTGAATCCCCCGCACCGCCTCGTCATGAACGGATCGATCCGACGTCTGCTCCTGCTCGCGACCACCGCCGCGCTGCCGCATGTCTCCGCCCTCGCCGCGCCGGAAAAGGCCCCGGAGGACCGGATCTCGGCGAAAGACCGTGCGTATTGGTTTTTCCAGCCGCTGGCCTCGCCAGCTGTGCCGACCGTGAAGGATGCGGCAGCCTGGGCGAAGAATGATGTGGATCGCTTCATTTTAGGAAAACTGGAGCCGAAAGGCCTGTCCCCCGCCCCGCTGGCCGAGCCGCGGGCGCTGATCCGGCGGGCCTACTTCGATCTCACAGGCTTGCCACCGAGCTACGAGCAGATCGAGGCCTTTTCCCGCGCCCACGCCGCCGATCCCGATGCCGCTTTCCAGGCTCTGCTGGACGAACTGCTGGAGTCTCCCCAATACGGTGAGCGCTGGGGCCGGATCTGGCTCGACCTGGTTCGCTACGGCGAATCGGACGGCTACAAGGCCGACGCCTATCGCCCCCACATGTGGCGCTACCGCGATTGGGTGATCCGGGCGTTGAATGCCGACATGCCCTACGATCAGTTCATCCGCTGGCAGATCGCGGGCGACGAGCTGGAGCCGGAAAATCCCGAGGCCATCACCGCCACGGGCTACCTGCGGCTCTGGCCCTACGAGTGGAACCAGCGCAACGCGCCGAGCCAGTGGAACATCATCCTGGAGGACATCACGGACATCACCGGCCATGCCATGCTGGGCCTCAGTGTGGGCTGCGCGAAGTGCCACGACCACAAGTTCGATCCCATCCTGCAGGACGACTACTTCCGGCTCCAGGCCTTTTTCGCCTCGGTCTTTCCGGTGGACACGGTGGCCGCCACGGCCGAGCAAAAAGCCGCCCATGCCGCCCAACTCGCGAAGTGGGAAACCGCCACCACCACCATCCGCGCCGAGATGGACAGCCTGCTGGTCAAACACCGCGAGAGCGCCATCGCCGGCATGGTGAAGATGTTTTCCCCCGAGTTGCAGGCGGTCTATCAGAAGCCCGCAGCCGAGCGCACCCCCTGGGACACCCAGATCCACATGCTGATCGACCGTCAGGTGCAGGATGCCGCGTCAAAGGTCGATACCAAGCTCAAGGACGAGGCCAAAAAGCGCTACACGGAGCTGCAGGCCCAACTCAAGACCTTTGACTCGCTGAAGCCGGCTCCCCTGCCCGAAGTTTACTCCGTCACCGACCTCGGCACCGACCGGCCGGTGACCCGCATCTTCGACGCGCCGGAGCGGACCTTCCATCCCGGCTACCTCACCATCCTCGACCCCGACCCGGCCCAGTTGCCGGCGCCAGACGCCCGCCCCGCCCACAGCAGCGGCGCCCGGATCGCCCTGGCCGACTGGATGACGCGCCCGGACAACGCCCTGACCACCCGGGTGATCGTGAACCGGCTGTGGCAGTCGCATTTCGGCGTCGGCATCGTGCCGAATGCCAATGACTTCGGCAAACAGGGCACGCCGCCCACCCATCCCGAACTGCTGGACTGGCTGGCGCGCCGGCTCGTCGCCGAAGGCTGGAGCCTCAAGAAAATGCACCGCCTGATCATGTCGTCAGCCGCCTGGCGCCAGTCCGCCGTGGTCGAGGCCAGTGAAAAGGCGATCCAGGAAGACCCGGAGAACAACCTGCTCTGGCGCCAGCGCATTCGTCGCCTCGAGGCCGAGCAGATCCGGGACGCCGCCCTGGCTTCCGGCCGCGAGATCGATCTCAAAATGGGCGGCGAGGGCATCAGCGGCGAAGACACCAAGCGGCGCGCCGTATACCAGAAGCTGATGAAGAACGCCCGCACGCTGTTTCTCAACACCTTCGACGGACCCGACGGTTTCAACTCCTGCACCCGGCGCGATGTCACCACCACCGCCCCGCAGGCGCTGGTCATGCTGAACAATGCCTTCCTCAACCAGCGCGCCTCGCAGATCGCCGCCCTGGCCGCCGCCGAACCTGCCGAGGACGCCGGCATCGACCGGGCTTTCACCCTGGTGCTGGGACGACAGCCGAACGGTGAGGAAAGCAGTCAGGCCCGCGATTTCCTCACCGCGATCCGCACGGAAATCGCCGGCGGCCCCGTGAACAATGCTCCCGCCAAGGGCGCGCCGAAGGTGCAAACGACGGCCTTCAAGCCCTTCCCGAAGAATTCCTACTCCGGTGAGCAGGCGGTGAATCTCCAGCCCAATTCGCTGTTCGAAAAGATCGAAGTGGTAAAGAACCCGCGCCACGAGGGCGACACCTTCACCGTGGAGGCGGTCATCTCGCTCGATTCCTACTTCCCCGACGCGGCCGTGCGCACCATCGCCTCCCGCTGGAACGACAGCGGCGATCTCACCGCGGATAGTTATGGCTGGTCCTTTGGCATCACCTCGGAGAAGTCGAAATACAAGCCGGGCAACCTGATCGTCCAGCTCACCGGCTTGGACACCGCGGGCAATCCGCGCTACGAGGTGCTGGCATCGGACCTCCGCATCGAACGGCAAAAGCCCTACTACGTCGCCGCCGTCATCGCCGCCGGTGCCAGCAAGGACGGGGGCTCGGTGACCTTCCATGTGAAGGACCTGTCCGACCCGGCCGCCAAGCCGCAGTCTGTCGTGGTGCCCCATGCCTTCGCTGGATCGATCTCGCGGCCCGACCGCAAGCTGCATCTCGGCGGGCGCGACGCCGCGAACCATCAGTTCGACGGCGCCATCGCCCGTTTCCGCCTCACCGACCGCGCCCTGCCGGCCGACCAACTCATCATCGGTCGGCAGCCCGCCGCCGATCCGATCATAGAGGGTCTCTTCTCCGATCCAACCCTGTCTGATCGTTTCGTCCGCACCGAGCCCAGCGCCAGCCCCACCGCTCCGGCGAAGAAGGCCGACCCGCGCCTCGCCGCCTACGTGGATCTCAGCCTCGCCCTGTTGAACTCGAATGAGTTCCTGTATGTGGATTGAATGCCCCTGCCCTTTCTCCGGTGAAAGCCAGTCCGTCAGAGCAAATCGTCGAGCTTCCTTGCCCCATGGAGGATGCGGATGATGGTTACCACGTCTTCATCGACCCGGTAAAAAACGAGGTGATGAGGAAACCGAGATACACGCCAGTAGCGAATTCCTTTCAACCGCCCGGAAAGCCCCCGCGCCACCGGGCCGAGATATGGCTGAGCGGAGATCTGTTTGACGGCCTCTTCAATGGCATCGACAAATCGGAGCGCCAAAGCAGCATCCTCAACCTCAGTGAACCAGGCAGCGGCTTCCCAGACGTCTTGTATGGCCAGGGCGGAGCGAAAAACGGTCATGTCCCAAGTCGTTTGCGAATCGATGCCCGGATGTCATCCAGATCAGCCTCTCGCCATTCTGCCACCGGGGAATCCAGCCCCTCTTGGAGTAAATCGCCCAACTCGGATGGCCCCACCCGCTTCCCCAACAGCCGAAAGGCCTCGTCCAACACCTCGGTAGGGCTACTGAACTCTCCTTCGTCTATCCATCGGCGCATGGCCATCGCCTGTTTCTCGGTCAGCTCGACTTGCATGATTGCCCCTAGGTAAGCATATCCGGACACCCCCTTCAAGATCTCTCCCATGAAACTCCCCCACTACGAACTCGCCCGGTCCCGCCGCGACTTCATTGCCCGCGCGGGCGCCGGCTTTGGCTCGCTGGCTCTGACGCATCTGCTGAGCCGCCAGGGCCTGCTGGCGGCAAAAACGCCGGCTTCCACATCGCTGCCGCTGCCCCATCACGGCAAGGGAAAAGCCAAGTCGGTGATCTTCCTCTTCATGGAGGGCGGGCCTTCGCACTTGGATTCCTTCGATCCGAAGCCGCTGCTGAACCAACTCGCCGGGCAGCCGCTGCCGGCCAGTTTCAAGCGACCCCTGACCGCCATGGGCGAACAGGACAGCCCCCTGCTGGGAGAGAAGCGGGTGTGGAAGCAGTTCGGCCAGGCCGGCACCTGGGTCAGCGACTGGCTGCCGCACACCCAAAAGATCGTCGATGACATCTGCGTGATCCGCTCGTGCCGTCAGGACGGCCTGAACCACGTCGGCTCGGTCTGCCAGATGAACACCGGCTCCATCCTCGCGGGGCGGCCCTCGCTGGGCGCGTGGACGGTCTACGGGCTCGGCTCGGAAAACGAGAACCTGCCGGCCTTTGTCGTGATGACCGACAATGAATCGCAGCCTTTCAACGGCACGCGCAACTGGGGCACGGGCTTCATGCCCTCGACCTACCAGGGCACACGGTTCCGCTTCGGCGATGAGCCGGTGGCCGATCTGAACAATCCCAACGGGGTCAGCCGCGAGCGCCAGCGCAAGCGGATCGATTTCATCAATCAACTGAACCGCTCCCACGCGGCGCCACGGGCCTTCCACTCGGACCTCGAGGCGCGGATCAACAGCTTTGAGCTGGCCTACCGGATGCAGGCGGAGATCCCGCTGGCGGTGAACATCGACGAAGAGCCGCAATACATCAAAGACCTCTACGGGGTCGGCGGTGCGAAAACGGACGCGGTGGCCAAGAACTGCCTCCTCGCCCGCCGGATGGTGGAACGCGGGGTGCGATTCGTGCAGGTGTTCTGCGGCACGGGCTCGAAGTGGGACGCCCACAGCGGGATTGAAAAGAATCACACGGATCGCTTTGCCGAAAGTGATCAGCCGGTCGCGGCGCTGGTGATGGACCTGAAGCAGCGCGGGCTGCTCGACGAGACGCTGGTGATCTGGGGCGGCGAGTTCGGCCGCACCCCGATGTCGGAAAAGGGCGACGGTCGCGACCACAATCCCTGGGGTTTCACCATGTGGATGGCCGGCGGCGGAGTGAAAGGCGGGCAGGTGCTGGGCTCGACCGATGAACTCGGGCTCTACGCGGTGGAGGACCCGCAGCATGTCCACGACCTGCACTCCACCATCCTCTATGCGCTCGGACTCGACGCCCGCGAGCTGATCTACATGAACCACGGCACGGAGGAGAACCCGGTGATCAATCAGGGCAAGCCGTATATGAAGGTCTTCGGCTGATCCGGTCCCGCCGATGCGCCATGCGCGGGGATTGCCGGGAGGCTGGCTTTTCCGCTACCATGGCCGTCATGCGCACGCTCTGGATTTCCTGTTCCCTCGCCCTCCTGTCCCTTTTTCTGTCGCCGGCCCGCGCCATCGACGAGGGCCGCTCGCTCTATATCGAAGGCTACCCCGGCGAGATCAGCTATGCCCCGGGTGACGAGGCGGCTTTCCATATTTCCACCACCTCGCCGACCTACGACATCGAGATCGCGCGCGTCGGCCGGGAGCGGACCGTCGTTTTCGAGAAGAAGCAGATCGCCGGCGGCCAAGAATATGCCATCCCGGAAAAGGCCTCCTCAGAAGGCTGCGGCTGGCCGGTGGGCTACACGTTCGCGATCCCAAAGGACTGGCGGACGGGCTACTACGAGGTGCGCCTGCGGGTGTCGGACACGGGCGGTCGTTTCAGCCAATGGAACACCCGCTCGGCCGAGGGCGGCTTTTACTTCGTGCTCCGGCCGGCCGAGCCGGGACGCGACGCGAAGATCCTGCTCCAACTCGCGACGCACACCTACAATGCCTACAACAACTGGGGCGGGTCCAGTCTCTACGCCTATCACGGGCGGTCGAATCTCCAGGGCCACCAGGTCTCCTACCTGCGGCCGGGGCGCAGCCAGTTTTCCCGCTGGGAACAGCCCTTCGTCGAATGGGCCGAGACGCACGGCTATGCGATCGACTACTGCACCAACCTGGATCTGGAGACGCGCCCGGAGATCGTGAAACCCTACCGGCTCATTCTCAGCATCGGACATGACGAGTATTGGTCCTCGCCGATGCGCGACACGGTCGAAGGTCACATTGCCCGCGGCGGCAACGTGGCCTTTTTCTCCGGCAACACCTGCTGCTGGCAGGTGCGCTGGGTGCCGGAGACGAAGTCGCTGCTCTGTTGGAAGCAGTGGTTCAATCAGGACGAACTCTACTCGTCCACGGCGGAGAAGATCCCCCTGTTGGCGACGCTCTGGAGCCACCGACTCATCGGCCGGCCCGAGAACACCCTGACCGGCGTCGGTTTCATCCATGGTGGCTATCACAAGAGCCATGGCCAGCACATGGACGGGCCGGGCGCCTTCACCATACACCGGCCGGATCACTGGCTCTACGAGGGCACGGGGCTGAAATCGGGCGACCAATTCGGCGGAAAGGACACCATCGTCGGCTATGAATGCGACGGCTGCGAGATCGAGTGGCGGGACGGACTACCCCACCCCACCCATCGCGATGGCACACCCAAGACATTCACCATCCTCGGCACCTGTCCGGCGACCTGGGCCGCCGGTGACAGTTGGTGGTACGAGGGCTGGCCGGGACCGAACCACTCCGGCCATGCCGTGCTCGGCGTCTATACCAGCGAGGCAGGCGGCACGGTGGTGACTTCCGGGACCACGGACTGGGCGCACGGGCTGAAGGGCAAGGACCCCGCCGTCGAGCGCATCACCCGCAACGTGCTGGACCGGTTGGGCAAGTGACCGCCGCGGATCAGCTCAAAACTGGCCCGTGCTCAGCAGCACCAGGGTGCAGGCTTCCTCATGGGGAATGCCCGCCTCATCCAGCCGCTCGGCCAGCACCGGGGATTCGGTGCCGGGATTGAAAATCACCCGCCCGGGATCGAGGGCGATGATCTCGTCTGCGAGGCTCTCACCGACAGCGGGATTCACGTAGAGGGTCAGGGTATCGACCACTCCATCGATTTCCTCCAAGCCGGCCACCACCGGGATGCCGTCGATCTCACTGAGCTTCGGATGCACCGGCACGACGATATGACCATGCTCGCCCAGCATGACGAGGGCTCGATAGGCATAGCGGTCCGGCTTGTCGCTGGCCCCGAGGATCACCACCCGTTCGGATCGTTCGTTCATGACGCCAATTTGTCTCCTTCCCGCCATTTTCGCAATCGCGCGCCAATCCGATCCAGGTCCGACCCGTCGAGGAACGCGATGTAGGGCACCAGCACGGCGAGGGAAAACAGCAGGATGTGTGAAGTGACGGTGATGGCTCCGTGCAGCAGCACGCCGGCGGCGATGCCGGCCCAACGGGTGTCTTTTCGCCACAACAGCAGCGGGATGGCGGCCTCGAACGCGAGCGTCAGGTAAGTCAGGCCGGCGGAGACGAGGTCCGCGCCTGCCCAAGCCGGCGAGGGAAACCGCGAATAGATCGAAAGCATGAAGTGGGAGAAAAATTCCCCGTTTCGCCAGTAGGGATCCGGGGCCTTCAGCCACACCGTCTGCCAGTAGAGCACGGCGAGCTGAATCTGCGCCAGCACCAGCCCATGCCGGGACACCCGCGCCACCGCCCCCGCGCGACGACCGCCGGGCCACTCCCGCCAGGACGGTCCGAGCGGCGAGATCAGCACGATGAAGGACAAGATCCTGAGCAAAATGTCCCAGCCGTGCATCGCCGGATAAGCCATCGCGGTGTAGGCAAAATGCCAGACGAACAGAAGGGCCGCCGCCGGTCTCGCCCGCACGCCCGACGCCAGCCACAGCGCCGACAGGGCGGCGAGGACCATCACGCCATCGATCTGGAGGGCCGACAACTCCGGCAGGGACAGGATCGGGCGTCCAGACAGATCCGGTCGGCCGATCAACCCTTCGTCGGAAAGCAGCGCGTGCCGGTGAGGCCAGAGTTCGACCACATTCACCAACGCCACGAGCGCGAAGGCCATGCGGAACAGCGCATAGACCCGGGCATCGACCGGCCGGAACCAAAAGGCTTCCCCTTTCCCCCATGCGGCCGGGATGGATCGTAGCAGGCCGCGAATCATGGCATTGCCCCGGCACCCGGGATCGGATAGGGACCGTGCAGGGTCGATTGCTCGTAGGCGATCTCACCCAGATCCCGAATCGTGGTCAGCGCCTGGATGCGGCCGGCACTCTTGCGAATGCGAAAGCGCCCTCCGCGCCACTCCGGATGGGCTGCGGCGAGTTCCGCCCCAAGCCGGTTGGTATATGGCTCCAGCCAGGCAGCATATTGGGGATCGTCGAGCCGGGAAAAGAAGGTGTGATAGCGAAAATAGGCCGGCTTTTCCCGAAATCCCGGCAGCACCGGGCCGATTTTCGCGACAGAGCCAGCCGGGCTCGGTGTGGGCGGCTCGATTTCCACCGTCACCGCATAGGAATGATGGAACGGAGCCGTGATGAACATGTCCCAATGCTGATCCAGCCCCGTCCACAAGCGGACCGGGTCCATCCAGCCCTGCGTCTGGCGCCGAATGGCCGACTCGACCGGCACCAGCGTCCACAGCATGGCACCAGCCACTCCCGTCAGCGCGACGGCCGCCAGCGCCCTGGCCCATGAAGCCAAAGGGCTGCGAACGCGGCCTGCGGTGCCTGAATCTGCCTGGTCTGTCATGGGATTACACGGCTTGCCACACATCGCCCCGATAGCCGGGTCGAGAATCGCCCAATCGGGCCGATCGGGGCCAAAAATAGCACGGCGAGACCGTTTGAAAGCTTCTTTTCCTCCTCCAGGACCAGCTAACCGCTCAAAAATGAGAACAATCTAGAAATTTATGCTTATTTTTGAAATTTTTATTGGACTTCACGGCAATTCTGGATAAACTTTCAACAGTTAGCGAAACCGCTGACGAAACTTTTCAAGTTTGCTTGGTTGTTGTTGTTGTTGTGACCCCGGAGCCGGGACTTGGTAACTCCCCGCGGCCGGACACGAATCGAAAAACCTCCCCAGTTCTGGGGAGGTTTTTTGCTTTTCCGGAAAAGCTGTTCGAACTCCGGAAATGGCTCAAAACCAGGCCGCAAGGGCCAGCAGCAGCACCACGACCGCTCCGGCCACCAGACCGAATTTTGTCGCCCGACGCCGACGTTCCCTCACCCGGCCGCCTTGGCGGATCCGGTCATCCAGCGCCACCGACTCCTCCAGATAGGCGACCAGATCGCCCTCCAGACAGGGCTGGCGGGCATGGGCCGCCAGCCAGGTGCGGGCATCGTCGATCTGCCGCGACGCATGCAGCAGACGCACCACGGAGCGCCGATCGGTCTCCCACCGCCGCTTCGCTTCGCGAAATTGTTCCAGACGCGCCATCTGCCGGTATCGCTCGACTTCCGCCTCCCGAACCGGCGCCCAGGCCTTTACCCCTGGCGGCCAGGCCCAGGAAAGCCGGGCTTCGCGCTTTTCACCCCCGTTCAAGAGAAGAATCCGGGCCTCGATCAGTGCCTCCACGAGCCGGCGGAGCCCCTCATCGCCAGTCGCCACCAGTTCGCTCCAGCGGATCGACGGGCTCTCGTCCGAAGCGTCATCCGGAAGAGGCAGAGCCTCAATGAGGCGCGAGAGAGCGTCCCGCAGCATCTCCGAGTCAAATTCCGCGACGGCCGCATTGCCCGCCCGGACGAGCAGAGCCTTCATCGATGGCTCCCAGCCTCCAGCCGGGTCTTTCAGCCAGTCCGCGCCTGGATTCCGCAGGGCGAGATCGGACAAGAACTGGGAAAAAAACGGCAGCAGCCCAGGAAAACGCGCGATTTCCCGCTCACCCTCGGCCAGCAAAGCCGGATCGACCCGCCGCCCGGACTCACCCATCCGAAAATCCGGACTGGCCGACAAAAAGCGCCCGATCCACCGGGCGGCCGGCCTACCCACACGGAAAGGCCGTCCCCAGTCAGGCACCCCGGCGCTACCGGCCACCTGACGAAAGGCTGCCAAATGGGCGGATCGCATCACGACCAGCACGGAGAAGGCTCCCGTCAGGCTCAGGTCATCCAGCAACCGCACCACGGAGCCCGCACCATCACGGGACAGCACCGGATCGAAGGGATCGAGGATGAGCAGGCATCGCGCACCCGCCCCGTGGTCCCGACGCCAGCAGGACGCGAGATACTCCGCCGCCGCTTCCGGTGAATCCTGCCGCCAGAGCATGCCAAACTGCCTGAGCCGGCCTTCCGCATCGAACCGGTCATCTTCCCGGCCTTCGGTGCGCCGCAAAATCCCCGCCGCCACGGCTTCGACCCAACTGTCGGCCTCGCCCATGGCCGGCGGATCGATTCGTATCCACGTGTGGCGATGATCCGTCCCGGCAAACAACGCCGGGATCAGCCCGGCCATGACCAGCGAGGTCTTGCCGGCGCCACTGTCCCCGATCAGACACGCCACCGGAGCCCGACCGTCACCGGACCTGTCAAAATGCGCCGCCAGCGCCCGGATCTCCCGAGTCCGGCCAAAAAGCCGGGTCCGATCAGCCACGCGGAAGGGACTCAGCCCCGGCCACGGAGGACGCAACCGCGGCGGAGTCGTCGGGGCGCATTCGGCCCGCGCCGAACCGGCCCGCACCCCTGCCAACCACCGCGGTGCGGCAGTCGCGGCGGCGTTTTTGCCCGTCCGAACCTTCGTCCGGCCGATCTCGATCTGAAAATCCATGCGTGGCTCACTGTCCAGACGCCTGGGTAGCGGCGCCGGTTTTGAGGAATGCCACCAAGTCCAGCAATTCACCTCTTGTCAACGCCTGATCGAGGCCCTGCGGCATCAGCGAAAGCGGCAGCGAGGCGATTCCAGCCACCTGGCTCCGTGCGATCGGGATTTCCTCCCCCACAGGATTGGTCAGGTAGATCGTGTCGGCGGTTTCCCGCTGAATCAGGCCCAGTTGCACGGCGCCATCTTTCATCGTGACCTGGAAAGTCTCAAAGTCGCGCGCCAGCGACTCGCTGGGATACAGGATCGACTCGAGCAGGTCGCGACCAGTCCGGATCTGGCCGATGGTCGTGAGATTTGGCCCGATCGCCCGACCATCCTTGCCGACCTGGTGACAGGTGATGCAGGCGCCCTTGCCCGCCAGAAAGGCAGCCCGGCCCCGCTCGGCATCGCCTTCGCTCAGAGCGGGCTCCAACTCGGCCAGACGGGCCGCCTGCTGGCTTTTCCGCGACTCCAATTGCTCGACCGTCGGCCGGATCAGTGCCGCCACCTCGGGCGGAAAGCGTCCGAACAGAGCCGTCAGCGCGGCGGGATCGGCATTGCCAATTCCCTTCGACTCCGGCAGGGCTGCGGCGAGCGCCTTGCCCACTTCGGCGTCGCGAGTGCTTTCAAAGGCCTTCAGCAGCAGCGGCAGATCCATCGGCCCGGCCAGTTTCGTCAGCGCGGCCAACTCGACCAGTTGAGGAACCGCCAGTTTGGCCCCGCCCAGCAGCCGGGAGGCCTCCAGACGCTCCAACGGACTCGCCGCAGGACCGGCGAGGCCTTTCAGGAGATCGAAAGCCGCCTGTCCCAGCGCCGCATCGGGCTTGGCCATCGCCCGCAGTGCCTGAACCCGGCGCATCGCGGGCACGGCTTCGTCATTGGCGATCACCTGAAGCCGCTCGTCGAACGTACGCACTCCCATTTTCACCAAGGCCTCCAGCGCAGCCCCCGCTAGAGCCGATCCCGGCTCAGCCAGAGCCGCCGTTAGAGGGGCCAGCCAGCTTTCGTGGAAACCGGGAGCATCCGCCGCCGCGATGGCCTCGAAGGCTGCCTGACGCAGCAACTCGGACTCGGCCGCGAGAAATTGACCGACCAGCGATTGCATGGGCGGCGTGGCCATGAATTTCGGCGCCAGCGCCGCAAAGGCAGACCGCTGGGCTTCCGACAACGCACCGGCATCGAGCCACTCGTGGAAGCGGTTGGCGATCGCCGCGTCCCATTCGGCATGCCGTCCCGCCAGCCACACCGCCGTCTCCCGCAGCCGGGCATCGGCCGTATCGAGGAAAGGCAGCAGGGACAGCACTTCCAGCGGCGAACCGCGCATCTGGTCCATCGCAATCAGCGCGGCGGACTGCCGGCGCGGTACATCGGAGGTCAGCCCGTGGCGGGTCGCGTCGGCATCACCGATCTGGATCAGCGCGTGGATGGCGGCATGTTCCAGCGCCCGGTCCGTGCCGTCGCGCCCGGTTACCCCGAGCAGCGGCCCCACCGCGGCCGGGTCGCCCATTCGCCCCAGCGCCTCGGCGGCGGTGCGTTGCAGAGCTGCCTCGCCCGTCTGGAGCAGCCCCACGAGAGCCTGCACGATGCGGTGATTTCGCTCGATCTCGATGCGGGCCTCGTCGGGCAAGTTGGCCGAAACCGTCCGCCAATCCCGCGTCGCCGCGATGGACTGGCAGGCCGCCTGCCGCACCGAACTGTCCGGATCAGCCATCGAGGCGAGCAGCAGGTCGGGAGAGTCGGAGAAACGCATCCGGGCCAGCGTCCACACGGCATTGCGCCGGGCCATGACGCTATGATTCTTCGGCTCTGTGAGAATCGTCTCCAGTTCAGGCAGCGCCGGCTCCCCCTGCAGGGCCAACTCGGTGCGGGCGCGCTCCCGGATGGCGAACGACGGATCGTCGAGCTTCTTCGCGACCTCCTCGGCGGAGGCATTGGCCCAGTCGAACTGTTTCCCAAAAGCATCGCCCTGCGTGTTGGCCGGCCCGGCTTTTCGGATGCGGTAGATGGCCCCGGGGATCTCCGGCTTGGCCACCTGGGAGGTCGGGCAGCCGATCCGGAACCAGCCGCCCGTGTCCACTACCATCAGGTCGCCGTTCGGATCCTCGAACACATCAGTGATGTGGGTGTCGGCACTGCCGATCTTGAGAATGGTCTCCGTCTGTCCCGCGCGGAAGCTCGCTCCGGCGGGTATCAGCTCGGTGCGAGTGATCGTCTGGGTGTTGAAATGGGTGACGATCGCGTTGTCCTTCCACGCCGGATTCAGGTGCCCGGTGCGGTAGAGACACATCCCCGACACCGCCACGTGGCCGAAATTGTGCACTTCCTCCAGCAGCGGCCCGGTGCGGAGGAATTCCGCCACCACCGTCTCCTGGTCGTGCCGCGGGTAGGCGCCGCCGCGCAGCCAGTGTACCAGCGTGTCGCCGCGGGGACGCCCGTGGAACAGATTCACCGTGCCCACGATCTCCCCGGTCTCCGTGAAGTCGATCTCCACCGGATTGTCCATGCCGCCGCCAGCAAAGACCTGCACATCGCTGCCATCCGGCTTGCACGACCAGATCCGGGCGCCCTTGCCCTTCGAGACCAAGTCACCGGTCTTGGGATCGTGGACCTCGTGCCCCTTGCGACCGTGGCACCAGTAAAGCCGGCCGTCGGGATGGAGAAACGGGCCGTGCACATCCGCCGCGTTACCCGTGTAGTCGAGACCCGTCACCAGTTCCTCGCGCACATCGGCCACTCCGTCGTCGTCGGTATCCTCCAGCCGCCACAGGCTCGGCGGCGACATCACGTAGAGCGACCCCATCAGCCACAGCGCGCCCTGGGGAAAGGTCATCCCGTCGGCAAACACGGTCGCCTCATCGAAGATCCCGTCTCCGTCCGTGTCGACGAGCCGCTTCACCGAGTTCGGCTTCTGCTTTTCCAGCTCCTCTTTGTTCAGGTTCAGCCCGGCATTTTCGGAGACAAAGAGCCGGCCCCGGTCGTCGAAGGCCGCCATGATCGGATGCTGCACCAGCGGCGGAGCCGCCGCCACCTCGGCCACCAGCCCGTCGGGCAATTCGAAAGACGGCGGATCGAACGCCGGATCGATCCCCGCGGCAAAGCCTCCCTCCACCCGGACCAAGCCTTTCCCGGAGCCCTTCCCGTTTTCCGTGAGCAACCGGGCCTGCGATACGCCGTCGCGCCGCTCATCGGAGAGATCCCGCCCCGACAGCCGCGGCGCGCCAAAGACCGAATGGGAGTTGCCGGGGATATCCCATCGGCCGACCGCGGGATCACCAGTGGAGGCGTCCGCATCTTCCGTTGGCAGCGATCGCACACTCGCCCCCATCGCCGGCAGGGCCAGAGCCAGCCCCATCATTGTTGTCACCCGGCGGACATTGCGGAAACTCGTCATCATCATCCCTCCGATGATGGCAGATGCCCCCTACCCCGGCAAGCGGCAGTCCGCCGCGCTCGCGCCACCCGCGACCCGTCCGTCGCGACGTTTCCGAAGCGGATCATCCCGGCCCGACCACTGAAAGCCGCCATCCACCGTCTGGCGGCTGCTTTGGGAGCCCGCGCACAGCCATTTCACACAGGACCAATTCAACACGTGCCTGCCACATGGGGCCAGAGCTTGAATTCCAAGGATCACCCTACTATCATGCCCCAGTGCCACGAAAAGTTCGCGACCTTATTTCTGACCTCCGGCGATCCGGCTTCCAGGTCTTCACGGGCGGCGGTAAAGGCTATTCGTTCACCCAGCCTATCCCGGAGTCGTAACGATCAGCGGACAGGAAGGGGACGACGCGAAGTCCTATCAAGAAAAACAGGTAAAACAAGCCATTGATTCAGTGACTCCATGAAAGCAACGGATCGATACCACAAATGGGTGGAATGGAGCGATGCAGATAGCTCGTATATTGGGAAATGTCCCGATTTGATCACTGGCATCCATGGCGACGATCCCGTCGAAGTCTACCGGGATCTCTGCGAAGTAGTCGCCGAAGTCATTGCCCATTTTGAAGCGACCGGTCGCGATTTGCCCGCATCGACGACTCGCCCCATGCGCGAGGTGGCTTGAGAGCGCGTAACCCGCACCCCACCCTGCCTCAAGGCACAAAGTAGATCCCGTGCCGTCCGCAGATGCCCGCGATGCGGCTCATGTCCGGACCACCGGATTGGGCGAACTCTGCCGCACATTCGGCAAAAAATTCCTCAAAGCCCGATGGTGCCGTCGTCACCAGCAGGCGCCCCACCGTCTCGCCAACATTCTTGAACGAGTGGATCGCCCCCTTCGGCATGTAGACCGCGCTGCCCACCGGCACCTCGGACCACTCCCCATCCTTGAGAAACGAGAAACGTCCCTCCAGCACGTGGAACCACTCGTCCTCCCGCGTATGGAAATGCGCCGGCGGACCATTCCCCGGCGGCGTCTCCTCGACCCACTGCGTGTATTTGCCGCCCGTTTCCGCGCCGGTCAGCAGAAAATGGGCGGTCTCGCCAAAAGCCTCCAGCCGGCGGGCGCCCTCCGGCCGGGTGACCACACCCGCTTCCTTCATGTCGGCACTCTTGCTGTCTCCAGGGTTCATCCCCATCTTCTGCCATCCTCTCACTGCATCGGCAACTTCAATTCCACCCGCTGCCCGCCCCGCAGCACCACCGCCGGCAGTTGCGCCGGCTTCAGATGCTTTTGCAGCAGTGTGCCGATGAACTCGCTCTCCGTCATCCGCCCGGTCAGGCCGTCCACCTCCACGATCACATCATCCTTTTGAAATCCGTTCCGCTTCGCCGCCGCGTGTTTGCCGAACTGCCCCACGCCCACCGCCAGCAACGCCAGTTGATCCGGCTTCAGGCCCCGCTTCCGCCGCTCCTCGTCCGACAAATCTTCCAGCTTCAGCCCGCCGCCAGCCATCGCCCGCATCGGCCAGGTGCCCACCCGGCGGGAAATGTCCGACTTTGTCCGCCAGCCATCCGGGAGTAAAAGCGTCAGCCGTTGCTGGTTCCCCCCGCGATCCACCACCGCCTCCAGCGTGCCCGCATCCGGCGCCCGGTGCAGCGCCCAGGCCACATCGGCCACCGACACCGGCGGCTGGCCGCCTAGACTCGCCAGTTCGTCGCCCGCCACGAATCCCGCCGCCGCCGCCATCGATCCCGGCGCCACCGCCGTCACCCGCGCCCGGCTGTCCGTCCCCAGACTGAGCCCGATCGTCTCCGGCATCGGCATCGGATAGATCAGGTCCAGCGGGATCGGCAGCCCCCGGTCGCGATAGTGGGAGCGGAACGCATCGCCCACCATGTGGCAGTGCACACAGCTCTGCACCACCTTCCCCTCCCAATCCAGCTCCCGCTCATACTTCGCCGCCAGCGTCGGGATCTCCACTGGCACCTGAAACGGCGCCGGCCCACCCTGCTTGCCCACCAGCGCCGCCCGGTTCGCCGGATAGCCCCGGTGGATCTCCAGCACCGCCTCCATCGCCACCCGAAAACCCGCCGTCGAGCGGTCCGCCGAGTCCTTCTGGTGCGTCCACGAGCCGAAACGCCCATACACCGTCCCGTCGCCATTGAAAAACAGCGTCGACAGCGACAAGTCGTAGTCGAACTGGAACCGCTGCAGGTCCAGCGCGTTCGCATTGATCACCCGCACACAGACGAACTGATCCAGCAGTCCCTCCAGGCCTTTCCCCTCCAGGATGCCCGCGTCGATGCCCATGCACGACACACACGGCACACAGCGCAGCACCACCAGCAGCGGCTTCCCCGTGCGTTTCGCCTCCGCAAAGCCCTGATCCACATCATTGTAAAGCCAACGCGCATCCGCCTCCATCTTGGCCCGGTCCTGCCGCACCGCGCCCTCCCGGTCCTTCACCGTCTCCCCCCACACCGGCCAGACGGCCAGCAGGCCGGCCAGCCAACAAAGTCCCGATTGCATCCGTAGGTTCCGTTTCATGAGCATGCCAGGTAAAAGTGGTGAAAACCGGGATCGCCATCGATCCCACCTTTTCGCGCCTTTCTATCAAAACGCCCCGATTCGTCAAGCCCTCGCCGAACGGGCGACTCGTCCCGCATCCCGCCGCCGCCGGGCCGATTTTCCGATGAAACCCTGTTTGATCGGCGATCATACCCTGTTTGATCAGAAACGGTCCGATCCCCGGAAAGCGCGGAACAAGGTCTCTCACCTCGCTTTTGCCTTTTTCGGGGATTTCTGCTCATCCAGCGCAAACGACTCGGCTCAGTCGCTGAGCAGTTGCCTGTTCAAGAATGAATAATCTGATGGACGATCTGACGCCATCGATCCTCGGTAATACCTTGGTGTTGATCGATCGCCAGACGATGTCCGGTGGGCTCAACCGTAAAAAGAGGAGTAAAGCCCGGCGGGCGTGACTGCACGGAGAGCTTCAGATGAATGGTACTGGGATAGACGAAAATAGGACTGCATAACCAGCCAAAGTATGGAGGGTCAGCGTCTCGGTCCGCCTCGTTCCAACGATCACACAAGTGGGTGAAGCTCGCTCCGCTGAGCGAAGCCCAAACGGAAAATGACAAGGGCTGCTCTCGACCATGAATGGGGATCTCGATGTGGCCCCGGACAAAAAAGTGTTCCTCGTCTACGACACACAGATCTTCGGTCAGTGCCACCCGGGAATCGAACTCATCCTCCGGCACGAACGAAGGCCACGGAGCAGCTATGGCGAAGCAATCGGGTAGATCACCATGCTCTTCATCACAAATCTGGCACTTCCAAGACATGGTTGGGCGGGAAGAGTCGGTTCGTTACGATGTGTCAGACCCTACCGTCTCCCCAAAAAACCGGTCAAGCCAAAACATCTCCGCACTCCCGGCCACCCACCATCGCCCCCATCCCGCGCTGCCGCCTTGCCCCTCCGCGGCCCATTCATCCGTTTCCGGGTCCTGGACGGCGAAAGCCGCGGGCAGACCGGCTGGCTGGCGTCAAAAAGTCCACCTGCCCCTTTACCTTTTCCCCCATTCCCTGCATGCTATCGGCATTGCCCCTATGAAGCAGCAGCCGACGCGATCCGTTCCCCGTGGCCTTGCCGCCATCGTTTTTGCCTGTCTCCTTGCGATCGCGCCAGTCTCCGGACGAGCCGACCTCAATCCCGATGGCCTGCGGCAGATCGACCAGCGCATCCAGTCGGTCACCCGTGCCGCCCTGCCCTGCACGGTCGCGCTGATCCCCGGCGGACCGGCGAAGGAATACGGCACCGGCAGCGGGGTCGTGGTGAGCCCCGACGGTCTCATCCTCACCGCCGCTCACGTCACCATGGGCATGGGCGAGAAGGTCATCGTCATTTTCCCCGATGGCAAGCGCGCCAAGGGCAAGGTCCTCGGCATGGATTACACCCGCGACTCGGGCATGGTGCAGATCACTGATCCCGGGACCTATCCGCATGTGCCAGTCGGCGACTCCACCGGCCTCCAGCCCGACGACTGGTGCCTCGCCCTCGGTCACAGCGGTGGCTTCGATCCCCAGCGCACCCCGCCGGTGCGGCTCGGCCGGGTGATCCAGCACGATCCCGCCGGCTTTCTCATGACGGACTCCACCCTGATCGGCGGCGACTCGGGCGGCCCGCTGTTCGACCTCGACGGGCGGGTCATCGGCATCCATTCGAACATCGGATTCTCCCTTTCGCAGAACAACCACGTGCCCATCGCCGCCTTCCACCAGCACTGGGACCGGCTAAAGGCTGGCGAGCGCTTCGGCGGCGATACGCCGGACAGCCTGCTGCGCCATCCCGATCTGCCGCCTCCCGACCGGGAGAAAAAAGGGAAAGCCAAGGGCAAGGGCCGGGGTAAAGGCGACGAAAAGGGCAAACCAGACGCCCCATCCGGCAAGAAATCCCCCGATCCCGATGCCGCACCCGATCCATCGGACGATGCCGATGCGAAGAAGCCCGCGCCCGCTGATCGGCCGCCGGTCGATCCCGCCACGAAGCAAAAGCAACTCGACGCCTTTGAGCGCAAACTCCGCGAGTCCATCGAGAGTGGCGAATTCCAGATGACGCCGGCCGATGTCGACATTTTCGAGTCGCCCGAGGACTTCAAGGCCTTCATGGACCGGTTCAAAAAATCCCTCAAGCCCTCCGAGCGCCGCGCCCTGAACGATCTCGTCCGTCCGCCCACCGCGCCGCCCGCCATCCGGCCCGGGGCCTACGATCCCGACCAGCCGCTCGATGTCGGTGACCCGATGATCCGCGCCGTCCTCGACGCCCTGCGGCCGAGTGTCTCCACGGCCTCGCAGGCGACCCACCTCGTCTTTCGCGGCGACCAGTGGCGCAGCCTCTGCACCGTGGTCCATCCCGACGGCTTTGCCGTGACCAAGGCCAGCGAGATCGAGTTGCGCCCCGGCACCGCCCCCGGCGATGCGGAACCGCTCACCGTGATGCTTTCCAAAGACCGGCAGGTCCCCGCTGAGATCCTGCAAACCTTCCCGAAGCACGACCTCGCCCTGATCCGGCTCCAGGGCGTCGAGCGCCTGCCCGCCGTGTCCTGGGCCAGCACCGGCAGCGAGAGCGACGGCGCGCCGGCCCTGCCGCTGGGCGGCCTGATCGGCGCCGCCGGCTCGGGTCCCGATGCCGTGGCCATCGGAGTCGTCAGCGTACAGCCCCGCAGCCTCGCCGGCGAGAGTGGCGGCTTCCTCGCCATCGGCACCGCTTCGCACGAGGACGGTGTGCTCGTCACCATGGTCATGCCCGGCGGAGCCGCTGCCAAGGCCGGGATCAAGAAAGGCGATGTCATCCTGTCCGTCGACGGCACCCCCTGCGACGAACCCGAGACGCTGATCAGCAAAGTGAAAGGCACCGATCCCGGCAAGGCGATCAACGTCGAATACCGCCGCGAACAGACCGTCGTGACCGTGAAAGTCACCCTCGGCGACCGCAGCAGTCTCGACACGATGGTGGGCGATCCCAACGCCAAGATGAACCGCATGGGCACGGATGTCAGCGAGCGCCGCACCGGCTACGAGCGCGCCCTCCAGACCGACCTGCCCATCCGCCCGCAGGAGTGCGGCGGCCCGGTGGTCGACCTCGCCGGCCGCGTGCTCGGCCTGACCATCGCGCGCGCCGGTCGCACCGCCACCTACGCGCTGCTTGCCGATGACGTGCGACGCCTCGTAGACCCGGAGATTGCCAAACGACGCGCCGCCGAGCCCCCGCGCCCGGCTTTGCCTGAGCCAAGCGGCGCCCCTGCCAAGCCAAACCGCCCTCCGCTCGGCCTGCCCGGCTTGGTGCAGTGATTTGTGGCCTTCGGAATACCGGGAGCCTGCCCGGTCCGCAACGGCACGGCATTTTCCCTACGCCGCAGCCGATCGCCGCGAAAAGGGTATGAGAAATGCGGACTGGAGGGAAATGCCACGGACGACTCCATACCGCCCCGGCATTCCGGGATTTTCCAGCCTTTCTGCCCGCAATAGCCGATCGCCGAAAGGCGAAATTCTGCTAGTAAATATTAAAATTTTGACATTCCGAAATAAAGTCGATATGATGTGACCGTTGTAAATAGCCACGATTTTTCAGCTGTTTCCCGACTTTCCATGAAGCGCTCTCAGATCCACCTTGCCCCCCCAAAAGCCGTCATGGCGCGGGTTCCGGATCTCGCTCCGGCGGGCTTGGTGGAAATGCGGTGCCCGGATCACTGGCTGGCGCACACGGAGCAAGCCACCGTCCTGCCGGTCCGGCAATCGCCCCAGGCGCCGCTGGCTTTGTGGCTGGCGCTTTCCACGGGCAGCCTCGTGGCCCTGGGCTGGCTGGCTTTGGCTTGATTTCTCCCCCGGCCCTTGCCCATAGCAGGCCTTGCGCCCGTCTCCGCCGCCGCTATCGTCGTGCGCGAAAGCTCACGCATGACGAACGCCATCACTCTCGACTCCCGCGACGATCTCGCCGTCGCCCTCCGCGATCTGCCCTCCGGCTCGGCCATCACGGTCAACGGAGTGTCGGTCACCCTGCCGGAAACCATTCCCGCCAAGCAGAAATTCGCCCTGCGCCCGTTCGCACCCGGGGATCTGGCCACCATGTATGGAGTGCTCGTCGGTGAGGCCACGGCCGCCATCCCGCTCGGTGGCCTGATCACGACGGCGAACCTCACCCACCGTTCGTCGGAATACTCGGTGACCGGCCGCCCGGCCTTCCATTGGCAGGCGCCGGACGCCAGTGCCTGGATGGGACGGACTTTTGACGGGTTCGCCCGGTCTGGCGGCTCGTTCGGAACCGCCAACCACTGGATCGTGATCCCGCTGGTGTTTTGTGAGAACCGGAACCTGATCATGATGCGCGAGGCTCTGGAGCGAGCCCTCGGCCAGGCCAAAGCCACTCCCTACGAGCGTTTCACCCGTCGGCTGGCCGATCTGCAACGCTCCGGTGCTTCCCGCGATGCCATCCTCGCGGCCGCCATCGCCGATGATGACCGGGCCGACCGTCCGGACCGCCTTTTCCCGAATATCGACGGAGTGAAATTCCTCCTCCACGGTCTCGGCTGCGGCGGGACCAAGGACGATGCACGCACCCTCTGCGGTCTGCTGGCCGGCTACGTCACCCATCCCAACGTGGTGGGAGCCACCGTGCTGAGCCTCGGTTGCCAACACGCCCAGGTGTCCATCCTCCAGGAGGAAATCGCCCGCCGGACCCCGCATTTGGACAAACCCCTGCTGATTTTCGAGCAGCAAAAATGGCCCAGCGAAGAGCGCATGCTGGAGGCCGCCCTGCGCGAGACCTTCGCCGCTCTGGCCGACGCGAATCGCCTCACCCGCCAGCCGGCTCCTCTGTCGAAGCTCGTCTTTGGAGTCGAATGCGGCGGCAGCGATGGCTTTTCCGGCATTTCCGCCAATCCGGTCATCGGCCGCACCGCCGACCTGATCGTGGCACTGGGCGGCGGCGCGATCTTGTCCGAATTCCCCGAACTGTGCGGCGTCGAGCAGGAGTTGGTGAACCGCTGCGTGTCCGACGAAGCCGCCGCGCGCTTCGCCGCCCTGATGCGGTCCTACTCCCGCGCCGCGGAGGCCGTGGGGGCCGGCTTTGATCAAAACCCCAGTCCGGGGAACATCCGCGACGGCCTGATCACCGACGCCATCAAGTCCGCGGGCGCCGCCAAAAAGGGCGGCACCTCCCCGATCGTCGAGGTGCTCGACTACCCGGAGAAAGTCACCCGGCCCGGCCTTTCCCTGCTCTGCACTCCCGGCGGAGACGTGGAGTCCACCACGGCGCTGGCCGGCGCCCATGCGAACCTCATGTTTTTCTCCACTGGTTTGGGCACGCCAACCGGCAATCCCATCGTCCCGGTCGTCAAAGTCTCCACCAACACGGAAATGGCGACGCGCCTCTCCGATCTGATCGACTTCGACACCGGACCGGTGATCCGCGGCGAGGCTTCGGTGGAGGATCTCGGCGGTCGGCTGTTGGATCTGGCCATCGAGGTGGCTTCCGGCCGTCAGCTCACGAAGGCACAGGTCCTCGGGCAGGACGACTTCCTGCCCTGGAAGCGCGGCGTCTCGCTCTGACCCGGGGGCCGTTGCATTGGCGCCCGACCCGCGCTTCATTGACCAAGTCATTCCCCCCCGCCCTTTCTGCCATGTCACTCACGACACCCACTCCGGCCGTCAATTTCAAGATCGGCAACGAAACCCTGATCAAGGTGCTCGACGGCGCCGCCCAGCGCCTGCGCTCGCTCCTCAAGCGCCAGGGCCGCCTCGACACGGGCGCCCTGCGCATCGCCGTGGTCGGCGGGGGCTGCTCGGGCCTGCAATATAAAATGGATCTCGTCGATGGCCCGGCCAACCGCGACATTCTGGTCGAATCGAACGCCGTGCGGGTCGTCATCGACCCGAAGAGCGCGCTCTTTGTCACGGGCTCCCAACTCGATTACAGCGACGACCTGCAGCAGGGCGGTTTCAAGGTGACCAATCCCAACGCCGTCGTCACCTGCTCTTGTGGCGAAAGTTTCGCCGCCTGATCGCGTCCGATTTCCCCCATGGATGCCGATCCCTTCGATGCCTACCGGGTGCTGGACCTACCCGGACTGCTGGACATCGACGAGGCGCGCGTGGAGGCCGCCTGGCAGCGGCTCAGCCGGGAAGCCCATCCCGATGTCGCCGGCGGAGACACGGACCGCGCGGCGAGCATCAATCGCGCCCGCGACCTGCTGGCCTCGCCCGCCTCACGACTGCGGCACTGGCTGGAGCGACACGGCGTGAGCGTGCCCCGGCAGAGCCCGATCGACGGGGATCTCATGACTCTTTTCTCGGAAGTCGGCGAGACCCTGCGGCAGGCCGACGACCTCCTCGCAAAACGCGCCGCCGCCACCACCCACCTGAGCCGGGCGCTGCTCGCCGCCCCCGAGATGGCCGCCCAACAGGCCATCCAGAGCCGGCTCGCCCGGCTCCGCGCCGAGTCGGAAGCGGTCCGTGATCGATTTGCCGACCATGAACGCGATTGGAACGAACGCCAGGATGCCCGGGCCGCACTGGCCGACCTCGCCCGGCTCGGCTTTCTGGAAAAGTGGGAACAGCAGTGCCGCGACAGTTTGCTGCGCCTGCTCGTCCCCGGGTGAGGTCCGGTCGCGCTATTTCCTTGCGCCCAGAGCGGTTTTCGCCCACAGAAACGGTGCCATGTCTGCCTCCGAACGCATCAAACGCCGCCTCGATCGCCGCCGCGAAGCCTCCGCCCAGGAGGATCGTGCCAATCGCCTCCTCTTCATCGGCATCATCGCCGCTTTCGTGATCGCCATCGGCTATATCCTCTTCAAAAACTATCTCGACTCCGGCCCGGTCGATCTCAATCGCGCCTCCGCCGCCAAACTCGAAACACTGCCCGGCGTCGGCCCCGACACCGCACAGGCCATCATCAAGGCCAGGCCGTTCACCACCGTTGACGACCTGCAAAAGGTCAAAGGCATCGGCCCGGTGACACTCGACAAATTACGGCCCCGCGTGACCGTGGGCGATTGATGGCCGAGCCGCGCATTTCTTGCCATTCCATCGTCGCATCGGGCTCCCGGATTGAATCAGGGGCGGGAAATTTGTAGATTTTCCGACCGTCCCGAGCCAACCCCATGAGCAAGCCCCCCCGTCCCAAATCCCATCCCCGCAAGGCAACCTCTCCCGCCTCCCGTCGATCCCGCCGAGCCAAGAAAGGCGATATCGCTCCTTCCCTGTCCGCCACCGGCATCGAAACCCATGCCGTCACCGAGTCGACTTCGGCCGCCCGCGAGTCGAAGACGGCCGCCGTGACCGACATCCTGAGACGCACGGCTCCGGAGGGCGGCGCCGGCCTGACGGAGGCTTTCGACGCCATTCTTTCGGGAGCCTCTCCCGATGACATCCTCGCCATCCGCAATCTCCTCGGCAAGCATGTCGAAGCCGCCAAATCCGCGAAGCGCGACCGCTCGGACTTCGAACTGGCCGATGACTGGCGCGACGGCGGCTACCCCTACCAAAATCTCATGTCCCGCCGCAACTACGAGCGGGAGAAATACAAGCTGCAGGTCGAACTGCTCAAGCTCCAGGCGTGGGTGAAGAACACCGGCCAGCGGGTCATCATTCTTTTCGAGGGCCGCGACGCCGCCGGCAAGGGCGGTGCGATCAAACGCTTCATGGAGCACCTCAATCCCCGCGGCGCGCGCGTCGTCGCGCTGGAGAAACCCACCGACTACGAGCGGGGCCAGTGGTACTTCCAACGCTATGTCGAGCACCTGCCCACCAAGGGTGAAATCGTGCTCTTCGACCGATCCTGGTACAACCGCGCCGGCGTCGAGCGCGTCATGGGCTTCTGCACCGACGACGAATATCTCGAGTTCATGCGCCAGGCTCCGGAATTCGAGCGCAACCTCGTGCGCAGCGGCATCCACCTCATCAAATTCTGGTTCTCCGTGAGTCGCAGGGAACAGCGCCGCCGCTTCAAGGAGCGCAAATCCCACCCGCTGAAGCAGTGGAAGCTCTCCCCCATCGACATGGCGTCTCTGGACAAATGGGAAGACTACACCACCGCCAAGGAGGCCATGTTCTTCCACACCGATACCGCCGACTCTCCCTGGACCGTGGTGAAATCCGACTGCAAAAAGCGCGCCCGGCTCAATGCCCTGCGCTACGTGCTGCACAAGCTCCCCTACGCGAGAAAGGATCCCAAGCAGATCGGCCCCGTCGATCCCCTGCTCGTCGGCCGGGCCAACGTCGTTTACGAACGCGGCGAAAAGGAGGACATCGCCATCCTCTGACTGCCGCCCGGCTTCCTGATCCGGCTCGACGGCAAACCCCGTCCCCCGGCGATCTGCCGCCATGCCCTCGGCCGATCGTCCGGGCGGCAAAAATCGGCCCTTTTCAGATGGCCAAACGCCGTCATATTCCGCCCACACCCGTCCCACCACCGTCCGCAATTCCTTGCAGACTCTGCCTCCCGCCGCCACCCTTACCTTCCCGACCGTCCTCCCGCCGACGATCGCCTCCCGACCATGAGCCGCACGTTCCTCGTCGTGGACCGGCCCGCCGACTGGTCGATCGCCCTGCCCGATGGGGTGCGAATGATCACTCCCCGCGAGTACCTCACCGAGCCCGACCTGCAGCGGCTCCGCCGGGCCCGCGTCTTCAATCTCTCGCGCGACTACTCCTACCAGAGCGCCGGCTACTACGTGTCCCTGCTCGCCGAGGCCCGCGGCCATCGGCCCCTCCCCAGCGTGACCACCCTGCGACATCTGCACGGCCGCCAACCCGTCGTCACGCCCGAACTCCAGCAGGTCATCCAGTCATCCCTGTCCCGACTCCAATCCGAGGAGTTCACGCTTTCCATCTACTTCGCCCGCAGCCTGGCCAAACGCCACGACCGGCTCGCGCGAGCCCTCTACAATCTCTTTCCCGCCCCCCTGCTCCGCGCCAATTTCGCTCTCGGCCGCAATGGCAACTGGCGCCTGCGTTCTCTCGGGCCGATTCCCGCCCGCGACATTCCTGAAAGCCACGCCGAATTCGTCAGGGAAGCCGCCCAGCGCTGGCTCCGTCGTCCCGCCGAAGCCGGTCCGCCATCCGCCGCCCGATACAACCTGGCCATCCTGATCGATCCCGCCGAGACCCTGCCGCCTTCCGATGAAGGAGCCCTGAAACGCTTCATCCGCGCCGCCGCACGCCAAAAGATCGCCGCCGAACTCATCGAGCCAGACGACCTCGGCTCTCTCGCCGAATATGACGCCCTCTTCATCCGGGCTACCACTTCGGTTGAGAATTTCACCTTCCGCTTCGCCCGCCGCGCCGTTGACGAGGGCATACCCGTCCTCGACGATCCCGTGTCCATCCTCCGCTGCTCGAACAAGGTCTTCATGGCCGAACTCTTCGAGCGCCACCAGATTCCCGCCCCGCTGACCCGCATCCTCTACCGCGGGGCCGCCACCGATGCCCTGCGTGCCCTCGGCCTGCCCCTGGTGCTGAAACAGCCCGACTCCTCCTTTTCCCAGGGAGTCATCAAGATCAAGACCGCCGAGGAGTTCGACTCCACCTGCGCCCGCCTCTTCCAGTCCACCGACCTGCTCATCGCCCAGCAGTACCTGCCCACCGAGTTCGACTGGCGCATCGGAGTGCTCGATGGACGACCGCTCTACGCCTGCCGGTATTACATGGCCCGCGGTCACTGGCAGATCTACAAAACCACGGTTAATTCCCGGCACACCATCTCCGGCCGTTCCGACACCCTGCCCATTGAGCAGGCGCCGCCCGCCATCGTCGACACCGCCGTCCGCGCCGCCAATCTCATCGGCGACGGCTTTTATGGAGTCGACCTGAAGGAGATCAACGGGCGCCCCCTCGTCATCGAGATCAACGACAATCCGTCGATCGAGCAGGGTGTCGAAGATCTCGTGCTCAAGGACTCCCTTTACGATGCCGTCATCCAGTCCTTTGTCCGCCGCATCGAGAGCCGCCTCGCCGGCAACGTCCCTCCGGCGAACCGCCTGCCCTGAGAGAGCTGGCACAGTGCTTTGCCCTACCCAACCAAATCTTACCCCTGCTTCCCATGCCGGCTCAGCAGGGGCTTGATCACCACCCAGAGCAGTGCCGGCACCACGGCGCTCAGGATCAGGGCCCATGTCGGACTCCCCCGGCCCGCCGCCCCGATCGCCGCAAAGGCAAATCCGAGCGGCACGCTGCCACACGCCAGAGCGGCCGCGAACCGGCCAAAGGGCATCCGCGAAAGCCCTGCCAGACAGGAGATCACCTCCGGCATCACCGGCAGCCAGCGCGACAAGGCCACCAGAAAGCCGCCTGCCGGCCCTGCAAAGACCCGCTCGCTGACTTCCAGGTCGTGCTCTCCCGCGATGAAGGCCGCCGCCCGGTGCCCCAGTCGCCGACACAGACCATAGGCCAGCAGACCGGACATCATCGACCCAACCGCACCGATCAGGCCCCCCAGCCAGATGCCATACACATAGCCAAGGGCCGAAATCACCGCCGTTCCCGGCACCGGCAGCACGATGTCCCCCATCAACAGCCCGATTCCCGCTAGCCAGCCCCACGCCCCGCAGCCTCGCAGCCAGTCGACCGCTGCTTCACCGGAAAAATAACTTTCAAATCCCTCCCCCCAGATCGCGAACGGGATCAGGACCAAGGCTGCCAGGATGAGAATGATCCAGAGCAAACGCATCGCAGGAAAGAATCGAACCCGGGCCCTCGACGGACGCGGACGATCAAAGCTGGCTCAACTGCCCCCGGTTCTCCAGCGCCATCAGCGCCGCTCGTAGACCTCGAAGCTGTCGAAGACCACTTCCTCGCTCGCCGCCGCGAGCGCCGCGATGGAATCGTAGTGATCCTGATCCTCTTCCGTCTGCCACGGGATGTCCGCGTAGAGACTCACGAACTCCACGAACCGCATGCCGAGCTTTCGGCTGGCGAATTCCAGTTGGAACTGCTCCAGCCCGTCGCGCGCGTCTGTCGCCTGGACAAAACAATAGACGTAGCCGCCTTCGAATTCGCCGTAGTGCTTGGACCCGGGCTCGTAGGTGAACTCGACATTGGCCCAGTAAACCAACCGGTCAGGTGCGGGATGAAACATGGTCGTGGAGTGGGAGTGAATGATGGTCCGTCGCCGGGCCACCGGCCGCCCGCAGGCAAGCCAATGGGCCGATCATCGCCGAATTCCCGACGGGATGCAAAGCAAAAGGGCTGCCAAACGCCCCGCCCTTCTCGGGAGGGGCCCAAGCAGCCCATCCCAGGCGGAAAATGCCACCCGGATCGCGATTTTCATGAAATGCGGCTTTGACTCTCCCCGTCTGCCCGTGCCAAGGATCTCCCCTACCGGCGGACCGGACAGCCCGACCGCCTGTTTCCCTCATCATCCCTTCACAGCACCCTTCTTCCGACCCATCCCATGAAACTGCTCCGCCACGGCCTCGCCGGCTCTGAAAAACCCGGTCTGCAACTCCCCGACGGCACCCGTATCGACGCTTCGGGCTGCGGATACGACTGGAATGAGGCGTTTTTTGCCGATCCCACGAACCTGGACCGGGTTCGCGACTGGGCTGCCGGCCCCGGTGCATCGGCTCCCGTCATCGCCCCCGGCACCCGCCTGGGATCGGCCATCTGCCGGCCCAGCAAGATCATCTGCATCGGCCTGAATTTCTCCGACCACGCCCGCGAAACCGGCGCCACGCCCCCCGCCGAGCCGATCGTATTTTTCAAGGCCACCAGCGCCCTCGTCGGCCCCGACGATGACCTCGTCATCCCCCGCGGCAGCGAAAAGACCGACTGGGAGGTGGAACTCGGCGTCGTCATCGGCCGCAAAGCCAGCTACGTCAGCGAAGCCGATGCCCTCGACCATGTCGCCGGCTACGTGCTGCACAATGACTACAGCGAGCGGGCTTTCCAGCTCGAGCGCGGCGGCCAGTGGGTCAAAGGCAAAAGCTGCGACACCTTTGCCCCGGTTGGCCCCTTCCTCGCCACCCCGGACGAGATCGCCGACGTCAACAACCTGCGCATGTGGCTGAAAGTGAACGGCCAGACCATGCAGGACGGCAACACGTCGAACTTGATCTTCAATATCCCGACCCTCATCAGCTACCTGAGCCAGTTCATGACCCTGCTGCCCGGAGACCTCATCTCCACCGGCACCCCCGCCGGCGTGGGACTCGGGATGAAGCCGCCGATTTTCCTGAAGCCCGGCGACCGCGTCGCCTTGGGCATTGACGGTCTCGGCGAGCAGCGCCAAGTGGCCACGGCCTGCCCGTGATCGTCCCGGCATCACAACCGGCCACCAGTTGGCCGCCTTCTCGCTCCCAGCGAGCCGTGATCGTCCCCTGATCGGCGTCCGCGGCACGCCCTCGAACCCGCGATTTGCGCGAAGCCGGGAAGTCGGCTTCGTTTGCGCTCCCACGTTTTCCATGAGTGATCCCATCGTCCAACTGAAAGCCGTCTCCAAGTGGTATCCGTCCGATCCCGGACGCCGCGTGCTCGATGGCATCGACCTCTCCATCGCCCCCGGCGAGCGTTTCGCCATCGTCGGCCCCTCGGGCTGCGGCAAGAGCACCCTGCTCAATATCCTCGGTACCCTAGACCGCCCCAGCGAGGGCAGCGTCATCGTCGCCGGACAGTCGATGGATGCCTGTGACGAGCCCACCACCGCCGCCCTGCGGGGTCGTGAAATCGGATTCATCTTCCAGCTCCATCACCTGCTACCCCAATGCACCGCGCTGGAAAATGTGCTCGTTCCCACCCTGGCGATCACTCCGCGTCCCGATCCCGCCGAAGCCGCCGGACGCGCCCGCGAACTGCTGGGGCGCGTGGGTCTGGCCAACAAACTGGATAGTCGCCCCTCCCAGCTTTCCGGAGGCGAACGCCAGCGCGTCGCCGTGGTGCGCGCCCTGATCAACCGCCCCCGCCTGCTTCTCGCCGACGAGCCCACCGGAGCCCTCGACGAAGACAACGCCGCCCGTCTCATCGATCTCCTCATTGAGCTCAACGAGTCGGATCAGGGCCACCTCGCCCTCGTCATGGTCACCCACGACCTCGCCCTGGCCAACCGCCTCGGCTCCGTCCGCCCTCTTCGCGAGGGGCGTTTCGTCACGGAGAGCCTTTGATCGGCAAAAGGTAAAAAGTGAAAAGTGAAAAGTGAAAAGTGAAAGGCCGTCAACCTATAGAAAGATAACGTAAAAGTAACCAAAAAGAATTCCCTCAATTTAAATACCAAACACTTCTAACTTTTTACTTTTCACTTTTTACTCTCCACTCCCCCATGTCCCTCCTCCGCCTCACTCTCGCCTCTCTCACCCACTACCGCGGGCTCAATCTCGCGGTGCTGGCGGGGGTGGCGCTGACTTCGGCGATCCTGAGCGGAGCCCTTGTGGTGGGTGACTCGGTCAAGGAGAGCCTGCGCCGCAACGGAGCCGCCCGCATCGCCGGCACGGGGCCGGTTCTCGTCGGCGGCGAGCGATTTTTCACCACCGCCCTGACCGATCGACTGAGCCGGGAACCCCAGGCTCCACAGGTCATCGCCCCCGTCCTGCAGCTGGAGGGCACCGTGAGCGTCCCCGGCGGCAGCCGTCGCCTCAACGGCGTGCAGATCGTCGGCGTCACCGATGCCTTTTGGAAACTGACCGAAGCCGGCGCCGCCCCGGAGGCCCTTGCCGCCAAGGGGGCCGACTGGTTTGCGGTGAACGACGCCGCCGCCCGCCGCCTCGGCGTGAAACCCGGCGACCGCGTCATCGCCCGCATGGAAAAGCCGGGAGCCCTGTCCCGCGATGCACCGCTGTCGGGCGAATCCGAACAGACCGTGCCGCTCTCCGGCACCATCGACGCGGTGGTGGATGCAGCCCATTTCGGTCGTTATAGCCTCAAGGCCGAGCAGGTGTCCGCCGCCACCGTCTTCGTCCCGCTGGAGAAACTGCAGTTGACCGTGGAAAAGGAAGGCCAGGCCAATGTCCTGCTCGCCGACGCGGCCGCCGACCGGACCGCCTTCGCCGCCGCCGTCGAGCGCGCCTGGAATCTCGCCGATGCCGAGTTGCACCTCGCCAAGGTCGGTCCCGGCGAGGTGCTCTGGCAACTCAGCACCGCCCGTGTCTTTCTCGATCCCGGCACCGTCGAGAAGGCCCGCGACGTCGCCGGCCCGGCCGTCTCCGATGCCGTGCTCACCTATCTGGTCAACGGCATCCGCGTCGGCGACCGGCTCACCCCCTACTCCATGGTCGCCGCCACCGGCCACGCCGCCAATCAACTCGTCCCCGCCGACCTGGGTCCGAACGAGATCGTCGTCACCGACTGGCTGGCCGAGGATCTGGCGCTCCGGAACGGCGACGCCATCCGCCTCGAATACTATGTCGTCGACACCGGACGCAAGCTCCGCGAGGAGAGCAGCGAATTCACCGTCCGCGCCGTCGTGCCGATGGAGCATCCCCAGATCGACCGCTCCTGGACCCCGGAGTTCCCCGGCGTGCTGGAAGTCGACTCCATGGACGAGTGGGAGCCCGGCATCCCCATCGACAAGGAGCGCATCCGCAAGAAGGATGACGAATACTGGGAGGAATACCGCGCCACGCCCAAGGCCTTCGTCGCCCTCGAGCCAGGCCGCCAATTGTGGTCCAACCGATTTGGCAACACCACCTCGGTGCGTTTTCCCGTTTCCGCCATCACCGCGGAAGCGTTTGAAAAGGGACTTAAAGAGCGGCTCACCCTCGCCGACCTCGGCTGGACCCTCCGCGACCTGCCCGCCGAGTCTGCCGCCGCAGTGGCGGATTCCTTCGATTTCGGCCAGCTATTCGCCGCGATGAGCTTTTTCCTCATCGTGGCCGCGCTGATTCTCACCGGATTGGTGTTCGTCTTCGGTATCGAGCAACGCGCCTCGCAGATCGGGCTGATGATGGCCCTCGGCTTTCCCGCCCGCCGCGTGCGCCGGCTGTTCCTGGCCGAAGCCGCCGCTCTTGGCATCGTGGGCGCCCTGCTCGGCCTCGTCGGCGGCTGGATCTACACCCGCCTCGCCCTACTCGGCATGTCGGGGGCCTGGCAGGCGGCCGCGTCGGGCATCGAGTTTGTCTATCACATCCGTCCGGCCAGCCTCGCGGCTGCCTTTGCCATCACGGTGCTGATGGCGCTCGGCGTGGTTTGGTTTGCCAGCCGGTTGGTCATGCGGGTCCAGCCCGGCCACCTCATTGCCGGCGGCGAGGCCATTTCCCCGTCCACCAGCCAGCCCGGGCACTCGAATCGCCGCTCGTGGAGCCTCTGGATCGGCCTGACCAGCCTGCTCGCCGGTTTGGGTTGCCTCCTCGCGCCCAAGGTGCCCGGCACCATGGCGGAACAGGGGCTTTTCTTCGGCGCCGGTTTCCTGCTCACCATCGCCGGAGTCAGCGCCTGTGCCCTCGGCCTGCGCCGGCTGGAGCGCCCCGGCCGCGCTGTCACCAGCCTCGCGGCGCTTGGCCGGCAGTACTCCGTGCGCCGGAAAGGCCGCAGTCTCGCCGTGATCGGACTCATGGCCGCCGGCGTCTTCATGGTCACCGCGATCAATTCCTTCCGGCTCGAGGGCGAGCGCGGAGCCGAGCGACGTGGCTCCGGCACCGGCGGCTTCGCCTATGTGGGCGAGTCCACCCTGCCTGTTTACGAGGACCTCAACGGCGATCAGGGACGCGAGAAATACGGCTTCCCCGTCTTCGAACGCGACGACTACTGGTGGCTCGTGCCCTTCCGCGTCAGCGATGGCGACGATGCCAGTTGTCTCAATCTCAACCGCGCCCAGCGGCCCCGCCTGATGGGGGTGAACCCCGCCAAACTGACCGAGACCCGCGCCTTCACCTTCATGAAAAGCGCCGGCGAGCCACCCCACGACGGTTGGGACGCCCTGAAAACGCCCCTCGAACCCGTGGACGGCATGCCTGTCTACCCCGGCGTCATCGACATGAACACCGCGACCTACGCGCTGAAGCGCGGGCTCGGCGATGTCATCATCTACGAGTCGGCTGGCGGCCAGACCTTCGGCGTCCGCCTCGTTGGCCTGCTCGAGACATCCATCCTGCAGGGCACCATCATCATCTCCGAGGAAGCCTTCGTGCAGGAGTTTCCCGACGCCGGCGGCTACCGTTTCTTCCTGCTCGACGCCGACGGTCCCGCCACCGCCACCCGCGTCGCGGAGCAGTTGACGCGCATGCTGGGCGACCGCGGTCTCGAAATGATCCCCGCCTGGCAGCGGCTCAACGAATTCAACGCCGTGCAGAATACCTACCTCAGCATCTTCTCCACCCTCGGCGGACTCGGCCTGCTGCTGGGCACCGTGGGCCTGGCCGTCGTGGTGGGCCGCAACGTGCTGGAACGGCGCGGCCAGCTCGGACTGATGCAGGCCGTTGGCTTCACCCGCCGCTCCCTCGCCCGGATGGTGCTGGACGAACACTGGTTCCTTCACGTCCTAGGCGTCCTGCTCGGCATCGCCGCCGCCGTCGTCGCTGTGCTGCCCAAGTTACTCAGCCAGTCAGCCGCGCTGCCCTACGGCCTGCTCATCGGCATCAATGCCGCCATCCTCATAGGCGGTCTCGTCTTCTGCGCCGTCGCCGCCCGGCTGGTGCTGCGCGGCCCCCTGATCGAGGCGCTCCGCTCGGAATAGAAATGCCCCTAAAGACCAGATGAAACGCATCACTCTCCTTCTCGCCGCCCTGCTGCCCCTGGCCACCTCCCATGGGCAGGAAAAGGCCAAATCCGATGATCAAAAAGAGACCGACAAAGTCTTCCGCGCCAACTTTGACGACCTCACGCCCGGCCCCGTCCCGGCGAGCTATTTCGTGGTCGAAGGTACCTGGTCCATCGCTGAGCTGGACGGCGGCAAGGTCCTGCACCTCGCCGAGGTGCCGATCGTCGATGCCCAGGTCCAACTCGGCGACTCGCTGAAGGACGCCGGCGGCACCGTGACCGCCCGGGTCAAAGCCGAGCGGAAGCGCCGCAGCTTTCCCCGCTTCGGCGTGGGCCTGCACGGCATGTCCGGCTTCCGGCTCCGGCTCTTTCCGGCCCAGAACAAGCTGGAACTCGTCCGCAATGAGGAAGTCGTCACCGCCGTCCCACTCACCTGGGATGCGTCCACCTGGTGGCATCTGGAGCTGACCGTCTCCCCTGCCGAAGCCGGCTGGACCGTGGAGGGCCGGGCCTGGGCCGAGGGCACCGAACGCCCCGACAAGCCCCAGATCGAAGCCACCTCCGACGAACCGAAGTTTTCCGGCAAAGCCAGCGTCTTCGGCACGGCCTTTGCCGGTCTGCCGCTGCATTTCGACGACATCAGCATCACGCCCATTCCCCGGCCGGATGCCGCGAAGAAGTAAGTCACGATGAGACTCTATCTCTTCTCCGATCATACAGGGTCTGATCGGCGATCCAACAGGGTCTGATCGAAAATCACGCCACCAGCGCCCGGGCCAGAGCCAGCCAGACCTGACTCCGGCTTACTTTCACCCGTTCCGTCAGCGCGCCGGCCCCGGCGGCATCGAGCCGGTCCACGGTTTTCTCCGCCAGGATCAGGGGCAGACTGGTCGCGGCGCGCACCCGGCCCCGCCGCAGGCGGCGCACATAATCCCAACCCGGCCTGAGCCGATCCCGGCAACGCTCCCGCCACTGCGCGGCCACGGTGGCAATCGCGGAGGCCCGGTCCCGCTCCCACCCGGCCTCGAGGAGCGAGGGGCGCGGCAAATAGCAGCGTCCCGCCCGCAAGTCCTCGCCGAGATCGCGCAGGATGTTCACCAGTTGCAGCCCCTGCCCCAAGCTGCGTCCTTCGACGAGCATCCGAGGCTGATCCGGCAGGCTCGCGAACCGCTCCCCGAGGTTGAGAAAACCGACCCGCGTCCAGAACTCGCCGACGCACCCCGCGACGCGATAGGTGTAGTCGTCCAACTCCCCACCACTTTCGCAGAATGCCGGTCGGTCGGCGTTAGCCCCGCCAAACCGCTCCAGATCCCAGGCTTGTCCGGCGGTGATCTCGGCGAGCACCGACACGATGGCCTGACGATTCGGCTCCGACACAGTCGCCAGCCAGGCCTGGCATTCTCCGAGCCGGCACAGCAGGGCCGCCTCGCCGGCATGGTGTTGATACGGTCCGAAGGTGGCTGCCCATTGCCCGGGAAATCGCCCACCCGTCTCCAGCGAGGCGCGGAACTCGTCCAGAGCTGCGCGCCGATCCCCGACCGGCACTGCGGCGGTGTCGGCAAGGGTGTCGGAGGCGCGGGCCAGCAGATAGCCGAGGCTCACAGGCCCGCGCATGGCCACGGGCAGCAGGCGCATCGAGAGATAGAAGGATCTCGACACGCTACGCAACAGATCGCGATGCAGGGAATCGGCCATGAGCCTCTATGGATAGCCCATGGCATTCCCTCCCGCCGCCGAAACTTGGCCGGGGCGACGCATTTCCCGGCTAATGGCCGGTCGCGAACCGGGATTCAATGAAGCGATAGGCCTCCTCCCGAACCTCGGGCACGAAGTCGTGGTCGGAATCGGGATAGGCGATACGCAGCTCATTGGGCACGCCGAGCAGCTCGTAGATGCGTCGCACCCGCGGCGCGGCCTTTTCCACGCCGCGATAGTCGAAGTTGCTGTCGCGCAGGGGTGAGTTGGAAAAGAAAGCCCGTGGCGCGAGGGCGGCGATGAGACCGTAGTAGTCAAAGGGCACCCGGTCGGGATCGAGCCCGAAGTCGGTGCGGATCGCCGGCACGTAGCGATCACTGGTCCATCCGTCGAGTTTCCCACCATAGTAATCGTGCATCGGCGTCCAGCCACAGCTCGACACCACGACCTTCACCCGGGTGTCGAAGACGGCGTGGAAAATGGCATTGTGCCCGCCCAGCGAATGCCCGATCGAGGCGATCTTTTCCGGATCGACATCGGCACGCGCGACGAGGACATCGACGCAGCGCAGGTGGTTCCAGATGCCCTTCATCGTGCCGCTCTGATAGCGGTCCTTGGCGAAGTCGTAGCTTGCAATATCGCCGAACGAGGGGTAATCCGGAGCGATGACGACATGCCCGCGTTCGGCGAGTTCCTTCGCGTAGGCGCGGTTCGGTCGAGGCCCCTGCCCGTCGGTGATGCCCTTGCCCAGCGGTCCGGTGGGATGCAGGGCGACGATGCCGGCCCGGCGCTCGCCCGGCGCGATGCCCTTTGGCACATAGAGGTAAGCCGGGGTGCGGTCTCCCGGCTCTGACTGAAAGGTGATGGTGTGCCGGGTGTACTGATCCGTCTCGATCGTCTCGCTCGTCTGGATGTCGAGGTCGGGCAAGCTCTCCCGGCTGGGCAATGGGCCGCAGGGTATCTCGAAGCTCTTCACGATCTCGGCCCGACGCTTTTCCCAGTCAGCCGGAGTCTGGATGGGTTGCTTCCCGCCTGCCTCATTTCGGAACCAGGTGAGGTCGTGATGGTCGGGGCGGGATTGGGGAAACGCCTCCTGCGCCCGGCCACTGACGGCAGCGAGGGCGAGGCAGGCAAGGATGGTGGCGGAGCGGGGAGAAATCATGCCGCTATCAGTGCCAAAACCGGCGGCTGCCACGCAACCCCAATCTGATGCCGCTCTGACCGGCTTTGCGTCCCCCATGTCCCGCGGATCGTTGACGAATGGGACCGATTGCGATAGCCTCAGGCGTTATGATCCTGCCGCCTCCCACGCCCCCGTTCGAGACCGACAAGGCTGGCCAAATCATCTATCCCGTGGATAATGGCGAACCCTTGAGCAACGACACCGAACACCTGAAGTGGATCACGTTCGTCAAGTACGGTCTCGATGACTGGTTCGGTGATCGCACGGATGTTTTTGTTGCCGCCGATCTGCTGTGGTATCCGATCGAGGGCCGTCCGGACATTTCCCAGGCACCGGACGTGATGGTGGTGCTCGACCATCCCCCCGGCGAACGCCCCAGCTACAAGCAATGGGAAGAAAATGACCGACCGCCGAACATCGTGTTCGAATTTATCTCCAAAAGCAACACGGCCGACGAGATGATGGACAAGTTGGAGTTTTATTCCGAAATGGGATGTGACGAATTTTACGTTTACGACTACCGGAGGGGGAAATTGAGCGCATTTCACCGTGACGACGGCCGGACCCTTGCCCAGAAGCTTGCCGGTATTCAGGGTGAATGGCAGAGCCCCCTGCTGGGCATCACGTTGGGCCTAGATGCGTCAGGGAAGCTCTGGATCCGGCGACCGGACGGAAGATTGATGGAAACCCAGAGGCAGATCGCCCGACGAGCCGAGGCGGAGGCTCAGCGCGCTGCGCGTCTGGCCGCCAAGCTCCGCGAGTTGGGTGTCGATCCCGACTTGATTTGACGAGCCCCCTGGTCAACCTCCCGTCCGCCATGCGTGCTTTGCTTTTGCCCCTCGCTCTCGGCTTGGCTCATCCGGCTGCGGCAGCCGATTTCGATCTCCTCATCACCGGAGCCCGGATTGCCGACGGCACCGGCGCGCCGCTGGTCGAGGGATCGGTGGGTATCAAGGACCGCCGCATCGTGGCCGTGGGAACCGTCACTGGCAGCGCCACGGAGACCATCGACGCGGGCGGACGCGTCCTCGCGCCGGGCTTCATCGATGTCCACACCCATTCCGAGAATATTCTCACCCTGCCCGAGGCGGAAAACTTCCTCCGCATGGGAGTAACCACCATCATCACCGGAAACTGCGGCAATTCGCGCACCGATGTGGCCGCGTTTTTCCGGGAGATCGAGCAGGCTGGCACCACGCTGAATGTCGCCACCCTCATCGGACACAATGCGGTGCGGGAGCAGGGCATGGGCGGCCGCTTTATCCGTCCGCCGAGCCCGTCCGAGTTGGAAGCCATGAAGACGCTGGTCGCGCGGGCCATGAACGACGGAGCCGTCGGTCTCAGCACCGGGCTGATCTATGTGCCCGGCTCATTTGCCAAGACCGACGAGATCGTCGCCCTGGCCCGGGTCGCCGCCGCGCACGACGGAATCTACGTCAGCCACATGCGGCACGAGACGACCCGCATCTTCGAGGCGATCAATGAATTGCTCACCATCGCCCGGCAGGCCGACATCCCCGCGCAGGTGTCGCACATCAAGCTCACCGGGCCGACCGCGTGGGGAAAAGCCGGCGAGGTGATCGCCGTGCTGGACCGGGCGCGGGCCGAGGGGCTGCGCATCACCCACGACCAGTATGCCTACACCGCCTCCAGCACCGGCCTGCGGCAGACTCTGCCCGACAGCGCGATGGAAGGCACGCGCGAGGATTTCCTCGCCCGCCTCGCCGACCCGGCCAAAAAGCAGGCCATCATCGAGGGCATGCAAAGGATGCGCACCCGGCTCGGCCGCGACGACTACGGCTATGTGGTGATCGCCAAGTTCGCCGCTGATCCCAGCCTGAATGGCAAGACCCTTCCCGAGGCGGCCCGCATCCTGCGTGGTGGCGACTCGCTGGCCGATCAGATCGAGACCATCCTCGACATCGAGTCCCGCGGCGGTGCCAGCGCCGTCTATCACGGAATGAACGAGGCCGATCTCGTCCAGTTCCTCCGGCACCCGTCCACCATGGTCGCCAGCGATGGCGGCCCGCGAAAACTGGGCGAAGACGTGCCCCACCCACGCAGCTATGGAAACAACGCCCGAGTGTTGGCCCGCTATGTGCGCGAGCAGAAAATCTTCTCACTCGAGGAGGCGATCCGCCGCATGACTTCCCTGCCGGCCGACACCTTTGGGCTCCGCGACCGGGGACGAATCGTACCGGGTGCCATCGCCGATCTGACCCTGTTCGATCCCGCCACGGTGGGCGATCCCGCCACCTTCGAGTCGCCCCATCACTATGCCGAGGGATTCGGCGACGTCATCGTGAATGGCGGCATCGTCATCCGCTCCGGCCGGCTCACCGGTCTTCGCTCCGGGGGCCCCCTGCGGAAAAGCCGGTGACGAAAACGGCTTGAGTCACTGCTGGCTTTCCCTTTAGTAGCGTCTCGCCCTCCGCCGCGATGCCTGCCACCCGACAGATCCTTCCGACGCTCGCCGCACTGTGGCTCGCCGGTCTAGCATTGACTGTGGCTCAGGAGGCGGCGCCAGCCACCACCACCGCATCCGCCGCCGCCGCGGGCACCCTGCAACAGCCCATCCCGGCATTCGTTCGCACCACGGCCTACACCCACACCGAGGCCGACCACCTGAAGTACGGCAACAAGACGGCCCTCGGCACGGTGCTGCGCTACACCCCGGAGTATCACTCCGTCGCCGCCGACTGGTCACGGTTTCCCCTCGGCACAAAGTTCCGGATCAAAGGCTTCGACCGCCTCTTCGTCGTGGATGACTACGGCAGGGCCCTCGTCGGCACCCGCACCATCGACATTTATTTCCCCACCAAGGAACGCATGAACAACTGGGGCGTCCGCTGGGTGAACATCGAAATCGTCGAGCTGGGCAGTTTTCACGCCAGCCGCAAGATCCTCGCCGAACGGGCAAAAAATGCCTACTGCCGCGAGATGCTGGCCACCATGACCACCGACGATTGGTGGAAGGTATACAATCGCTGACTCCACGCGACGCCACCCGACCGCCGAGCCGGGCTCCGCGGCTGTTTCACGCCCCGGCCAAGTCAAGACCGCCCGGCTCTTACGCCCCAATCCCTCCCGCCAATGCGTAATCCCTTTGCCTTGCCGGCCCCCCGTTTTCGGGCTTATTTTACAATTCGGAAATTCCAAACCTGCCCCTATGAACCAAAATTTTAAAACTTCACTACTCCTTGGAGTTCTGACCCTCTCACCGGCCCTTCTCCAGGCCGCCGGCCCCGACAGCATCCTGTTCAAGGACGCCGTCATGCCGATCCTAAATGCCAAGTGCGTCGCCTGTCACGGAGCCGACAAGCAGAAGGGCAAGCTGCGCCTCGATTCGCTGGAGGAAATCATGAAGGGCAGCGGCGGCGAGAACGTCATTCCCGGCAAGGTCGAGGAAAGCCTCCTCACCCATCGTGTCCTGCTCCCGGCCGATGACGACGAGCACATGCCGCCGGAAGACGAGCCGCAGTTGACCAAGGAAGAAATCGAAGTGCTTAAATTTTGGGTCGGCAGCGGCGCCAAGGCCGATGCCAAAGTCGCCGACTTGAAGCCGGCCGGCGATGTCGCCAAAGCCATCGAAGTCGTGCTCGCGAATCCGCCGAAAGGCGCCGTCGCCGCCAATGCCAAGCCGGCCGTCGATCCCAAGGTCGCCGAAGCCATGGCCAAAGCCGCCGCCGAGACCATCGGCCGCGTGGAGAAAGAAGGAGCCTCCCTGATGGCCATCGCCCAGGACACCCCCGACCTCCGTTTCAGCGCCCTGAATGTGGCCAAGGAATACAGCGACAAGAACCTCGAAGTCCTCAAGCCCGTCGCCGATCAGGTGAAATGGATGGACCTCGCCCGCACCCAGGTGACCGACGCCGGCCTCGCCCACCTCGCCGCGATGAAGAACCTGACCCGCGTGCATCTGGAAAACACCAAGATCACCGACGCCGGTCTGGATCACCTCAAAGGCCTCGCCAATCTGGAGTATCTCAACCTCTACGGCACCCAGGTCACCGACGCCGGCATTGCCAAGTTGGCCGGCCTGAAGAACCTCAAGAAGCTCTTCGTCTGGCAGACCAAGGTCACCGAAGACGGTGCCAAGAAACTGGTCGCCGCCATCGCAGGCCTCGACGTGAACACCGGCTGGAAAGAGCCCGCCAAGCCCGTGGCCGTCGCCGCCGCCACCCCCGCGGCCCCGAGTCCGGCCGCCCCGGCCCCGGCCAAGCCCGCGACCCCGGCTCCCGCCAAGCCGGCCACGCCCGCTCCGGCTCCCGCCAAGCCCGCCACCCCGGCTCCCGTGGCTGCGAAACCCGCTACGCCCACTCCGGCCCCGGCCAAGCCCGCTACGCCCACTCCGGCCCCGGCCAAGCCCGCTACGCCTGCTCCCGCACCGGCCGTCGCCGCTGCCGCTGCCGCCTCGACCCAGGCCGTCGCCGCCCTGACCGCCAAAGTTGACGCCGCCATCGCCGGAGCCACCAAGGCCGGTGACGAAGCCAAGAAGAGCGCCGCCGCCGCCGGCACCACCGCCGCCGAGGCCAAGAAGATCGCCGAAGATTCGAAGGCCAGCGTCGCCGAGGCCCGCAAGATCGCCGAGGACGCCAAAGTCGCGGCCGAATCCGCAAAGAAAGCCGCCGCCGATGCCCAGAAGGCCGCCGAAGCCGCCAATGCCATCGCCGCTCAGGCCAAAACCGCCCTCGAGCAGCTTCAAAAAGCCGCCGCCGCCATCGCCGGCGCCGCCAAGTGATTCCGGCCGGCTTCAGCCAGCCCCAATCCTAGAACGCGAAAGCCGGGCCATCGCGCCCGGCTTTTTGCGTTCGCAGGCGAGGGCGGCAGCCCTTTCGAACGGCTGGCCAACTTTATGGGCTGCTGATCATACCCTGTTGCACCGCCGATCAGACCCTGTCTGCTCAGAAACTTGGGTGGGAGATTCGCATCCGGGATTGGCGCATTATTGCCCAGAAAACCACCAAATCAGCGTCATTCCCACGACAAAAACCAACAGGATAGCCACCCCTCCGACATTGGCACTCGCGCCGTTTTCATCCGTCTCCATTTGAGCAAACTCGGTGAGTTCGGATTCACAATGCGGGCATTTTGATGCTTCCCGTGAAAACGGCTCACGGCAAAAGGGACAAAGCGCCAGTTCTCAATCTGGGAGGGTGATTTTCAGAGACATGGGTCTGAATCGGTTGGGAAGATCATTGCAGAAAGATCTCCGAAGCTTCATGGAGTAGGAGCCACCTAGAGCGGTTTAAATAAAATCATAGCCACAAGAAGCAAACCAACCCAAGGCATCCTGATGGGTGACCTTTTCGAGGGCGGCGGCGATCGCCTTGTCCAGTTCATCGGGCGTTCGGGCTTCCGCGCTACGCAGACTGGACTTCACCTTGCTCCACATCTTCTCGATTGGATTGAGATCCGGTGAGTAGGCCGGCAGGAATAACACCTCGGCTCCTTTCGAGTAAATCAGTTCCAGAGTGGCCGGGCTCTTATGGGCCCCGAGGTTGTCCATGACGACCAGATCGCCCTTGCGCAAGGTCGGGCAGAGCACCTCCTGGACGTAGGTGCGAAAGACTTCCGTGTCTGTGGCGCCGGCAATGGTCATGCAAGCCGTTGTCCCATCCAACCGGAGTGAACTGATCATGGTCGTACTCTGCCAGCGTCCGCACGGCGCCTTGGCATGAACTCGTCCGCCTCGCCTGGCCCGTCCGCGCAACCGGGTCATGTTTGTCTTGGCCCCGCTTTCGTCGAGGAAGACAAGCCGATTCGGGTCGAACCCGGTTTGCCGCCGTCGCCAACGCCGCCGGGCTTTGAGGATGTCCGGTCGGTCTTGCTCGCTGGCGCGGAGCGTCTTTTTTTATATGTCAGTCCCATGTCGACCAAGACGTAATGGATCGCTGGCAGGGTGCATTCCAATCCCAAGATTTGCCGCAGTTCTTCAAGAGTCAGGTCGGGCCGGCGTTTGAGCTCTTCGCGGATGATTCTGCGATGAGCGGCGACAATCTTCGGTTTGCGTCCCGAACGATGGTACTGGGGCCGGATGTCCCCTGTGCGGCGCCTCTGCTGGATGAGTTTCTTGACCATGCCCAAGGACACGCAAAAGCGCCGGGCAATCTGATCCCGGGTACCTTCACCTTTGTCGTAGGAGGCAAGAATGCGTTCGCGCAGGTCGAGGGAGAGCGTGGCCATCCTCAATCATGA
>JAEUHH010000111.1 GCA_016795505.1 Verrucomicrobiales bacterium
TTGCCCGCACCGGCGGCGCGGACGGCCTGACCCCCGAGGAAGGGGATGATGCTGACGCCGAGGGCGGTCTTCGCGGTGCGTTCCACGAATTGCCGCCGGCTCAGCGGGTCGAGTTTCATGAGTTGATCTTTCATGGCTGTATTGTGAGTTTGGATGTTTTGACTGACTGAGAGATTGGTTCTGTGAGACTTAGCTGCGAGTAACCAGCAGCTCATTGGACGAACATGAACTCGCGGGTGTTCACCAAGGCCCAGACGACATTGCCGAGGCCCTTGATGGCGGCTTTTTCTTTGTCATCCTCGGAGCGCTCCGGGCGCATCCCCGCAGTGGCGGCGGACTTCTCGGAGGCGGTGGGACGGCGGCTCAGGATGGCGAGGAAAAGCTGCTCGACGCGGTCGCCCCGGCCGGCAGCGGCGACTTCCTTGAGCAGGAAGGAATCCGGGCTGGTCAGCACCTCGTTGGTGATGTTGCCATTCAGCAGGGCCATCACCTGCGGCGACGAACCGGTGGTGAACTGGTTCTCGATGAGCTGCTTGTCCGACTGGCCGAACATGCGCAGGAAGTGGCTGGCATCCATTGGCAGGCGCATTTCGGAAGCCCGCACCATTTGCACGCCACCCACACGCGGACCGCTGCCGTTCATCATCATCTCCTCACTGCCAGAGGCGGCCAAACTTCCTACCTTGTTGAAGTCCTCCTTGAACTTCATGATCTGGTCCGCCGTGGTCAGCGTCTTAGTGTCGAGGTGCATCAACTCCTTGTAGGCCTCCCATCCGCGGCGCACCACGGCATCGGGATCGGGCGTTGTCAGAGTGACGAGGGAGTCCCACATCTGCTCGGCCGTCATGCGGCGCAGCACCGGTCCGGGGAAGTGGTAGGTGCCCTTGTCCATCTGGTCGAGGCTCGGCGAGAGGGTCTCAGCCTCGCGCTGATAGGTCTGGGAATTGTAAACGACCCGGAGGAAGTCCTTCACGCTGAAGTTCAGGTCCTTCATCATTTGCTCCAGGAAGGTGAGCAGTTCGTAGTTCTGCGCCTGGCCGTCGAGGTGACCGGGAATGTTGAACACGGGCTCGATCTGGGCGACGCCGAAGCACTTCTTCCACAGACGGTTGACCAGATTGACGGTGAATCGCGGATTGCTCGGGGAGGTCATCCAGTCCGCGTAGGCCTCGCGAGGGGATTTGTATTTCTCAAGGTCAACCGCATCGCCGAAGTAGGCACCCGGCTCGACGGATCCGTTGGGTTCGCCGTCGTCATACTTGTAGTCGTGCGGCAGTTTGACCGCATTGTTCTCGCGATCGCCGACATTGTAGCTGTAGGTGCCAAGGATCTGGCTCAGTTGCTGGTCCTGAGTCTGATTCGGACGAAGCTTGCCGGCATCAAGCAGGATCTTGCTCATCCGCTCCGCTTCTCCGCGGACGGACATCATACCACCGCCGCCGCCGCGAGTCTCGGTGCGTCCCATGAAAGAAGCCAGACGGAAAAAGTCCATCTGGTAGATCTCCTCAAACGGATGGTCGTGGCACTGGGCACAGGTGATTTCCGTGCCGAGGAACACAGTGAACGTGTTCGACAGGTTGCAGAGGCGCATGCCGTCGTCCGTCATCAGGTAGCCGGCTGCGGGGTTATCCCAGATCTGGCCATCGGCGGTCAGCATTTCCTTGACCATCACGTTGAACGGCTTGTCTTCCCGGATGGAGTTCTTCACCCATTCGATGTAGGGATCGGCTTTCAGCGTGTTGTTGCCCATCATCACCACGCCATCGCGAATACGGAGCAGGTCGCTGTAGTAATTGAAATGGCTCATCACAAACGCCTCGGAATCAAGCAGTTCGTCGATGAGGGCGGCGCGCTTGTTGCGATTGGAGTCGGCCAGGAATTTCTCGGCCTCTTTGTAGGTGGGAATGCGTCCGGCGACGTCGAGGTAAATCCGGCGGAGGAATTGCTCATCCGAAGCCATCTGGTTCGGAATGCACATTTCCATTTCCCGTTCGATTTTCTCCTTTTCCTTCTGTTTCAGGGCGGCATCGAGATCGGTGCGCTGCGGCAGTTCCGCCAGTTGCTTCTGGAGATCGTAGTAGCTGGCTTTCAGCTTGTTGAGGACCAGCTTGTCGATCTCAGCCGCGAGAGCGGAGGGATCCTTGGGCAGGTGGCTGGAGACAAAGAGACGATCCGCCTCCGAAAGGCTCGTGATGGGGAAATTGAAAGTCTGGCCATCAGCCCGCTTCAATTTCACGACAGCCGCAGGGCCGGCTCCCTCGGTCCCAAGAAACTCAGCTTCAACCGTGCGGCCCTGGGTATCCGTCCAAGTCCGCACTTCGGCAAAGCCGGTTCCAGTGATCCACACGAAGCAGAGCGATACCGCCGCGATCAGGGTTTGTTTGCAGGTTTTCATGGTGATGAACGATCGATTGCTTGGATTTTTGGGGATGAAATTGAGCGTGAGGATTTGGCGGGCGCCCCGGTGCTCTGGAGCCTTGGACCCGTCGACGAATCAACTTTCGATTCTTTAGGACACTTTAGAGCCTTTGTTCGTTCAGTTCAAAAGGAGGATAGCGGAAACGGATGGTTTTGTTACGACGCCACGCCTGAAATCTCACCGAATTTCCCCGAATTCGGCCAGCGATTGGATCACGCCCGGCAAAACTTCAGCGGGCGCAAAGAAAACTTCGTCGATCGCCCCCTCGAAAGGCTTTGAAGCATGCCCCCCGCCAATCTGGAGCCGGCGGATCACCCCCTCCTCGACTGTGGCCTCACTTCGGCCGGACACCGCCTCCAGACGACCATCGACATAAAGGTGGAGATGAGGGGTAAGCAAAGAGCCAGGCGTCCCAAAGTAACGGAAAGCCACGTGGTGCCACCTTCCATCCCGTAGATCGGTCGTTCCGACAACATACCCGTGGCCATTGACCACGGTCAGGGCGCCCGTCTTGCCTTTTCGCGGATCTGCATTCCAAGCCATGCTCCACAGGGGACTCTGCCCGGTATCATCGGTCAGCTTCGCCCCCGTCTCCGAGGTTTGGTCCGAATCGGCCATCAGCACGGCGATCGGCGGGACATCCGGATCGGCATCCTGCGCTGGCGGCAGCCTCATCCACAGCGCCAGAGTCATTGGCCCATCTCCGGCCACTTCATGAAAAACGGGCGACGAAAAGCGTTCACCGCCGGAAAACTGAAGGCCACCACCGATGCGTCCGAGCGTCCGTTTTGGCTGCACGGGGTTGGCGGGATGAGGGAACAGCGAGGCCTCTTCACCCCCCCTATCGACCAATCCCTTGCCCGAGTCCTGAATCTCCGGTCCACCGGTTTCATTGAAACGATAATGCAGGAACCGCTCCACTCCCCGCGCTGGCTCAACCCCATCCAATCGCAACGGAAAGACTTCCCCGCGGAATTCCACGGGCTGCAACTCGCTCCGGGGCCGGTCGTCCGCCCGCACGGCCATGCCTTCTTCCAGCGTCAGCGGGGATGCGTTGCCGATCAGTCGACTCACCTCGACCACCCCCTGGAGGACATGTACTTCGGTGTCGCCATTTTTTTCCACCGACACCCCAAAACGGGTGCCGATATCCACCACATTGACCCGGGGGGTATTCACCACGAAACCTGTGGCCGCCCTGGGCACTTCCGCTGTCAGCCGCCCCTGGGAAAGATAGGTCCTGCCCGGACGCTCCACCCGCAACACAGACGGCGCCTCCAGAAAGATCCGGGCGCCGGAAGTAAAGGTGATTTCGGCGACCCCTTCGGTCAGGGAAATCTCTCCCGGTCGCAGCCAGCCATCGCCGCTCTGGCTAAAGGATTCCGACCCGTCGGCGGCCACATTCCGCTGAGTCCACCGTGCCCCATCTGTCGAGCCGGTAATCTGCGCGACGTAGTAATCGCTGCTATCCGCCCCCGTGGTTCGCTCCGAATCACCCAGACGCACCGACTGAAGCGCAAAAACAGTCACTGCAACGGCGGCGGCAGCCACCAGACTGGCTTTGGCCCAATCCCAGCGACCCATCGTCGGCCTCGGTTTCAGGCCTTTCTCATCCAGGATCTCCATGAGGACGGATTTCGCAAACCTCCGATCCCCGGACGAACCCAAAGCCGGCGATTCCGTGGCAATTCGGGCCATCACCCCGGCGGCAAATTGCTCTGGCGTGACCTCCGAGAGCTCCTCGTCCTCCAAAAGCACCCGCAGCGCGGCATCCAATCGGACCTGCTGGAAGTAGGCTTCCCGCAGGGCGTCGTCCGACTTCAGAGCCGACTCAATGAAGGCCGCCGACTCACCGCGGAGATCTCCGCTGAGATAGGCATCGAGCCATTCGAGTTTCATGGTGTCGTGAGAATGGGAAAAGAAAAATCGTTCGTTCCAGCAGCCGGTCAACTCGCCGCCTCGGCTTTGGCATCAATGCATTCGCGGAGCGCCGACCGGACCCGACACAGCGTGGTGCGCACCCAAGCCTCGCTCTGACCCAGCGCTTGGGCGATCTCCCGGCTGGACTGCGACAGCCGGTATTTCATCCGCAACAGACTACGCTGACCGTCCGGCAGCCCATCGACGCACTCCTCCAAATACACGATGACCGGATCTTCCGCGCGGAAACCGGCCTTGGCCGAGGATTGCACCAGGCAATGCTCCAGATATCGCTCCTGATTTTTGGCCACCCTCTGGTACTTCAGCGTTTCCTGACGGATCAGGTTGAAAGCGATCGCCCGCAGCCATTTGCCAAAGTCGGTCCCGGCCTGAAAATCCTCCAGATGCCGATAGGCGAAGACAAACGTCTCGTGGGCGATCTCATCAATCAAATGCGCCACCGGCAGGCGCATCGCCACAAAGGCACGCAAATGGGAGCCATGCAGGTGGATCAGCTCCTCGAATGCCTCGAGGCGACCTGCCTGCACCGCACGGATGAGATCGTCTTCCCGTGTGTCGCTCATGGATCATCGGAGCCCTCAGGTCTCCTCTTCAGTATCTCGCGAGGACGCCCCGTTGTTACAACAGATTCGGTTCCGGGGACGCATCAATCCCATGAACCCTCTCGGTTCAGGCCAGCATCCCCTTCACCACATGCCCGTGAACGTCCGTGAGACGGTAACGCCGACCTTGGAACTTGTAGGTGAGCCGCTCATGATCAATGCCCAGCAGGTGCATCAGGGTCGCTTGGAAATCATGCACATGGACCGGGTCGCGCACGACGTTGTACCCGAACTCATCAGTTTCGCCCAAGGTGGTGCCTGCCTTCACCCCGCCACCAGCGAACCACATCGAAAAGCAACGGGGATGATGATCGCGGCCGAAATTATCCCCGTTCAATTTGCCCTGCGAGTAATTGGTGCGGCCAAACTCACCGCCCCAGACGACCAGGGTATCCTCCAGCAGACCACGCTGCTTCAAGTCCCGGATCAGAGCCGCAGCGGGCTGATCGGTCTCGCGGCACTTGGTGGCGACGCCCCCCTTGATGCCTCCATGGTGATCCCAATCCTGATGATAGAGCTGGATGAACTTCACCCCCCGCTCGGCGAGGCGCCGGGCGAGCAGGCAATTGTAGGCAAAACTGCCCGGCTTCTCGACATCGGGACCGTAGAGAGCCTTCACCGAACCCGGTTCGCCAGCGAGATCGGTGACTTCGGGCACCGACGCCTGCATGCGGAACGCCATTTCATACTGGGCGATACGGGTGTCCAATTCGGCATCCCCGGTCCGGGCTCTCTCGATCTCATGCAATTCCCGGAGACGGTCCAGCATGACCCGCCGTCCGTCCCGGCTGATGCCCGGCGGATTGCCCAGATAGAGCACCGCATCCTTGTCAGCGCGGAATTGCACCCCCTGATGCCGGCTGGGCAGGAATCCGCTGCCCCACAGTCGCGCATAGAGAGGCTGCCCACCCATACCCTGCGTGATCAGCACGACAAAGCCCGGCAGGTTCTGATTCTCAGCACCCAACCCGTAGCTCAGCCAGGATCCGATACTGGGGCGACCCGAGATCTGCGAGCCGGTCTGGAAAAAGGTGATCGCTGGATCGTGATTGATCGCCTCCGTATGCAGGGACCGCACGATACAAAGATCATCCACGATACCCGCCGTGTGCGGCAGCGTCTCACTGATCCAGGCTCCCGACTGACCATGTCGGGCAAACGAAAATGGCGAACCCGCCAGCGGCAGGCTCGTCTGGTTGCCGGACATGCCGGTGAGCCGCTGCCCCTGACGCACGGAATCGGGCAATTGCTCGCCATGTCTCTGATTGAGCAGCGGCTTGTAGTCAAAAGTATCCATCTGCGAGGGACCACCCGACATGAACAGGTAGATGATCCGCTTCGCCTTTGCAGGGACATGAGTCGCCGGCAGCAGTCCGCCCTCGCCCGAAGAGGCCAGAGCCGGCTGGGTACGACCCATCAGGTCAGCCAGAGCGAGGCTGCCCAATCCCAGTCCGAATCGGGACAAAAGCTCCCGGCGTGATCGGCCAAAGGCGGAAAGAGGTCCAGTGCAGGCGGGAGGATTCATCGCTTGGTATAGGTTTCGTCGTAATTCAGCAGGGCCTGGCAGAGCGCCGTCCAGGCGGCCAGTTCGACCGGGGCGACTTTAGCCACCGGGGGGCGTGCTCCGACCTTCAGCAACGCAGCCGCGTCCGCCGGTGATCCCCGAAAGAGTTCCAACTGCTCGGCGAGTAATTGCTCCAGCACCGCCATCTCGGAGGCATCGGGCAACCGTCCCGTGCTGAGACGAAAGCCATGGGAAATCCGGTCACGAGGAGCCGCGGCCGACTCAGAGATCAACCGCTCAGCCATCACCCGGGCCGCTTCGACATATTGCGGTCCATTGAGCAACACCAGAGCCTGCAACGGCGTCGCCGTGCTCTCCCGCTGCACCGTGCAGACCTCCCGCGACGTCGCATCGAACGTGACCATTGCTGGCGGCGGAGCGGTGCGCTTCCAGAACGTGTAGAGACTACGCCGGTACAACGCCGGACCCGTGCCGGGGCTGAGCGGCTTGAAGGAGGAAGCCAGCTCATAGGGATTCACCGGCGGGCCGCCCACCGTCGGGACGAGCAGACCGCTGACGGCGAGCGCATTGTCGCGGATCTGCTCAGCCGAAAGCCGGTGACGCGGGCCACGGGCCAGTTGGCGATTCTCCGGATCTTCTGCCCAGCCCGCCGGATCGACGGGGATGGAGTCCTGCCGATAGGTGGCCGAAAGGGCGATCTTTCTTAGTAGAGAACGCACATCCCAACCCGATTCGATAAAATCCCGCGCCAGCCAGTCCAGCAACTCCGGATGGTCCGGCTGCTCCCCCTGACTGCCGAAGTCCTCGGGCGTCCCCACCAACCCGCGGCCGAAAAAGATCGCCCACAGCCGGTTTACCGTCACCCGGGCGACCAGGGGATTCCGCTCGGAAGTAAGCCATTTAGCGAGACCAAGCCGATTCCGGGGCCATTCCTCGGCAAACGGCAAAATGGCCGCCGGGGTATCGGGAGCGACCTCGTCCCGCCGCTGATCATAAAGACCGCGGAACAACACGTAAGTCGGACGACGTCCCTCCATCTCCCGCATCACCATGATCTGCCTCACCGACGACTCGATCTCGTTCTCCGCCACCCGGGCGATCCCCAATTCCTCCCGGAGCCGGACGCAATCGGCATCACTGGTCAATGCGGCGTGCAGGCGCCGATCCTCGGCTGTGGCGGGAGCAAGCGCCCCTTGCTGACCACCGGAACTTAGAAAATCGGAGCGAACCTCCAGCGGACTCAATTCCCGGTCGAATAGTCGCAGGGCGTCGATCGCCCCCCCACCGAAGCCGACATCGCGGAAACGACCCGCCAGTTGAAGCCGGATGTTCCCCGCATCCGTATCACCCCACTCCTTGCGATGACGGATATCGCGCGTCAGCCCGTCCCGGAGCACGTTCGTGCGGTCAGCCATCCCATTTCGATAAATCTTCAGACCCGCCGCGCGGCTGGAGCCATCGTAAGTCACCGTCAGATGAGTCCATTCATTCAGAGGCAAAGCCTCCACCGACTGGACCCGCAGGGCATTCCCCGGCCAGAAATGAACCAGGGAAAACGCCGGCTTGCCGTCGAATAGCGTCAGCTCATACCCGCGAAAAGCGGAGTCCTCGGCTGCCCGCGACCGATGGAGGACCACCATACGAGCCTTGTGCACACTAGGCCGCAACCACAGGCTGAACGTGAAGGCATCCGTGCGGGAAAAGTCCGCCAATGCCGCGTCGCCCAGCGTCATCTCATCGTCTCCGGAGAACTCGATCGCTTTGTCGCCGGGACGACGCTCTACCATCCGGTTGGCGCCTGTCGCCTTGGCGTCCTCGAAATCAAAGGTATTTGCAGGCGCCACAGCGGCCACCGCACTTTCGGATACCGGCTTCGCCCGCTGACGGGCTTCTTCATACCGGCTTTCCAACCGCGCCACCCGCTCGCGGGCCTCGCGATGCCGGGCTTCCGCATCCCCTTCGTAGAGCGGCAACGCCGGCGTGGGCGCGGTCTCGGTGAAGTGAGAGTAGAGCCCTGATTCGTCGATGTTGTTGAAAAACGCACTCAGAGAATAGTAATCCCGCATTGAGACCGGGTCGTACTTGTGATCGTGGCAGCGCGAACACTCCAGCGTCAGCCCGAGAAATGCCGCGCCATTGGTGATCACCCGGTCATTCACGTATTCGACCCGGAATTCCTCATCGATCGACCCACCTTCGTTGGTTTGGCGATGCAATCGATTGAACGCAGTGGCGACGATCTGGTCCCGGCTCGGCCGCGGCAGCAAATCGCCCGCCGTCTGCCAGGTGATGAATTGATCGTACGGCAGATTGTCAGCAAAGGCCCGGATCACCCAATCCCGCCACGGCCACATGCTCATGTTGCGATCCGCCTGATAGCCGAACGTGTCGGCGTATCTCGCCAGATCCAGCCAGTCCAGCGCCAGACGCTCGCCATAGGCCGGGCTGCGGAACAGGCGATCGACGACCGTCTCGTAGGCCTGAGGCGATTGATCCTTCAGAAACGCATCGATCTCCGCCAGGGTCGGTGGCAGACCGGTCAGATCGAAGCTCACCCGGCGGATCCACCGCTCCCGGGACGCCTCGACTGCCGGCTTCAGACCGCCCGCCGCATGGCTCCGGGCAACAAACCGATCGATCTCATTTCGAGCCCACCCCTCTCCATCGGTCGGCACGGGAGGCTTCGATGCCAGCGGCACGAATGACCAGTGGCTCTGATACTCGGCCCCCTCGGCGATCCAACGGCGCAGCAATTTCTGCTCCGAATCGGTCAAGCGCCCGAGATTCGTCTTGGGTGGTGGCATCAGTTCGCCCGGATCCTCATGCGCGATCCGATGCAACAGGGTTGAGTCGTCGATCGAAGAGGGTACGATCGCACCCGCCTCGATCGCCGCCTCGCGCACATCCAGCCTGAGATCGGCCTCCCGGCGCTCCGAGTCGGGTCCGTGGCAGAAGAAGCATTTGTCGGAGAGTATCGGCCGGATGTCCCGATTGAAATCGACCGGCGTCGGCTCAGCCGCCCCGATCAGGGGCGACCATCCCAGCAGCAACAGGCTCAGAGACAGGTTTCGCGTCATCATGGGGCATCAAAAATCGCGGAAACTGATTTCCCGCACTCAAAAGGAAATGTCGTGCGTGCGGAATCGATTACTGAGATTTCATGGCGCAAAGAAGGGCGGGTCCGTGAACCGGAGCCGCCCTCTTCGAAAAACTTCCCCTTCGCCCGAAACCGAACCGTTCCGGTCGAAGCAATCGGGAAATCAGTGGTTGAACATGTATTCCTTGGAGTTCAACACCGCCCAGAAGATGTCATTGAGGACGAGCTGCTTCTGGTTGGCATCATCACCCACGGCAGCGACCTGCGCCATCAGTTGCTTCATTTCCTCTGGAGTGGGCTTGCGGGAGAAGGAACGGACGTAAATCTCTTCGACGATCTCCTCCGGCTTTTTGCCTTCACCCAGACGGGTTTTGACCAAGCCGCCTTGTTCGATCTTGGTGCTGACCGTTTCACCGTTGATGAGGTGGAGCGCCTGCGAGAGGCTCGGATCCATCCGCACTTCACACGAGCACACCGTCTCCCGCGTGGCGCGGCCGAAGGTGGTGAGGAAGTAAGTCGAGGTGGCTCCGTTGGCGATCTGCACCGCACGGGCTCCCAAAGGCAGGCCTTGGAACTTGTTCTTGGTCTCCGTGACCTGGGTGATGGTATCGAGCATCACTTCGGCACGCTGACGGCGAACGCGGGCCTTGGCGAAGTTCCGCAGGTCGTCCTTGTTGGAGGGATTGGCCTTGGTGCTCCGCTGATAGGCGCGGGAGTTGCAGATGTCGCGGACGAGTTGCTTGAAGTCGTATTTGTATTCGCCTTCGAACTTCTTGGCCATCGTGTCGAGCAGTTCCGGGTTGGAGGCCGGATTGCTGACCCGCACATCGTCGACGGGATCGATGATACCGATGCCGAAGAAGTGGGACCACACCATGTTCACGATGTTCTGGGAGAAGTAGTGATTGTTCGGCGAAGCCAGCCACTCGGCGAGCACCTGGCGGCGATCCTTGCCCGCCACATCCGGCTTCTCTCCACCCAGGAACTTGGGCGGCATGGCGCGGCCACCGACGATGTGGTTGGTCTCACCGCTGCCGCGGTTGTAGATCACCTGCTCGCGAGGATCGTCGGCATTCTTGCGTCCGATCTGCGAGAAGAAGGCTGCCCAGCTGTAGTAGTCATCCATCGTCCAGCGGTCGAAAGGATGGTTGTGGCATTGGGCGCACTGGAGACGGAAGCCCATGAACACCTGTGCGGCATTCTCCGCCAGCTTCAGATTGTCCCGCTCCACCTGGTAGTAATTCGTGGCCGGATTGTCGAACGTGCCGCCAGTGGAGCCGATCAGATCGATCACGATCTCGTTCAGCGGGACATTGTTGGAGATGCGATCCTTGAGCCAGTTGTGGTAGAGGAGGGTTGCCTTGTAGCTCAGCACGTTGTTGTTGGTGCGGATCTGAAGCAACTCGGCCCATTTCATCACCCACATCTCGCTGAAGTCCTTTCGCTCAAGCAGGGAATCGATGACCTTGGAGCGCTTCGAGGGGTCCTTGTCGGCCATGAAGGCATTGAACTCATCGACAGTGGGCAGGAGACCCACGATGTCGAGATAGACCCGGCGAATGAACTCCTCATCCGAGCACGTATCCGACGGGATGATGCGGAGCTTGTGCAGCTTTTCGTGGACCAGCTTGTCGACGTAGTTGTTCTCTGGCGGCGTGGGCTTGGTGTATTCGAGATTCTCGGGAATCACGATGCACTGAATGCCGACCGTCTTGGTTTCGAACCGGGCCATCAGGAAGGACTCGCCCCGCTTGCCGGCGGTCACCAGACCCTGCTTGGTCACGGCGGCGGTCGGCTCGTTGCTGGTCATGAAAACCGCCAGATCGGTCACATCGCGATCCGTGCCGTCGGTGTATTTGGCCCGCACGGTGAGCTGCTGCTTGGCACCGGCCCCCTCGAGCACCAGCTTGGGGGGATAGAGGGTCAGTTCCGCCACAGTGGCGACATCGGCTGGATCATTCGGGGAGCCATTGGCCACCCACTCGACCATCGTCTTCCACGACTGGCTGCCTTTTTCGAACAGCTTGCCCCCGGTGTGGGGAACGGCCTCGATCGACTTCGTGATCAGGAGGCTTTCCTCCGGAAGCGCCAGATTGATGCGGCGGCCGGCCATCTCACGGGTGATCCGGAAGTGGTCTCCATTCGGGTCATAGCCGAAAAGAGACAGCATGAACCCATCCTGACCGCGGGCAGAGCCGTGGCACGAGCCCGTGTTGCAGTTTTCCCGCATGAAGACGGGCATCACGTCGAGGTGAAAGCTGACCGGACGATCCTTGGCGGCGTCCTTCACGGTCACCGGCACTTTCACCACCTTGTCGGCCACTTTGACAGTCATTTCGGTCTGGCCATCTTTCTTCGGGGTGAAAATGTTGCGCGCCTTGAAGTCAACCAGTGACGGGTCGGCAAACTCGAACGTCGCATTCGGTGTCACATCGAGCGTGGTGTCGTCGGCGTAGGTCGCCATCACCACCACGGACTGTTTGTCGCGCATGGTTTCAAGCACGACATCCTGGGGGAACACCTCCACCTTCACCATGGCTTTGCCCTTGTCAGCGAGAGGCTCGGCACCTTTGAAGTCCTCCTCTTTCTTCGCCACCAGAGCGAGATTATCCGGCCACGGGGCGCCGGCAGCGACCCACTGGCGCAGCTTTTCGATCTCGTGCTTGTGAAGCAGCCGGCCCTTCGGCGGCATCACGTCGGAGTCGTCCTGGGGAAGGCTGACCAGCTCAATGAGCAAAGACTCGTCCGGCTTGCCCGAGACAAACGTCGGACCGCCATCGCCCCCCTTGAGGAAGAGATCACGTTGATCGAAGCGAAGACCCGCCTTTGCCTCATCGGCATTGTGGCAGCTCACGCAGTTGAACTCCAGAATGGGCTGGATGTCCTTGACGAAATCCACGGCGGGCTTGTCCTGTGCGGACAGACCGCCGACGGTCGCCAACAGGACCGTCAAGACGGAGGTGGTTCGGAATGGCAATCGTTTCATGGTTGTGCGTGTCGTTTCGACAGGGGTTACGTCGGCAAACGAGAGGAAAGCGTTCAAAGTTGGTTCACTTTTTCTCACCCGCCTGCTTCTGCGCTTCCTGACGCAGTTGCTCCAGACGAGAAAGGGGTTTGGCCGGAGCCGGCGTGGCAGCGACAGCGGCCTTTTTGGGGTCCGCCGCCGGGGCGGGAGCTGGCGTGGCCGGAGCCTTCGGCTTGGGATCGACGCGGAGGATGCCCCCCATGCCAACCCGGTGGGTGATTGGCTCGCCATTCTGCATGATGACGAGGGTGCAGAAGAGATTCTTGTGCTGACCCACCGGAGTATCGTCAGCGGCAACCACGGGAATGTGCAGTTCCGCCTGATCCTTGGTGACCTTCAGCACTTGGGACTCCGACTTCGCCGGAAGACCGAAGATCTGGACATCAGCTTGACCGTCAAAGGGCCGGATCTGCTCGAGAGCGGCGACGATTTCACCCTTGTTGCCTTGGGAGACATTGCCCATCGACATCTTCATCGAGACAAACGGTTCTTCGACCGAGATTTCGGTAAAGGGCGTGGCGGTGACCACCTTGCCCTTGTCCGTCTCCGACTCGGCCATCATGGTGATCTTCCACTTGCCCAACTCGGCGTTCGCGTTGGCGTTCAGCTCGTAAAGCACCTCCGTGTCCTTCTCGTTGAAGGTCATGGTAGCCGGGTTGCTGATGCCGGGCGGGCTCCAGATCAGGCGGACGGTGATCTTTTTCTCAAAGCCCGGCTGCCTCTGAGCCCGGACCTTCAACTGCATGGTTCCATCCCGGACAATCGGAACTTTGGGCGTGTCGATGGTGACCGTGAATGGCGCCGCTTCCACCACCGAAACCGGCAGGGCATTCACCGAGGTGGAGTAGTAGAGCGTGCCATTCGGCTCGCCGCGGACAAAGTCCAACTGCTGCTGGAAGCTGCCCGTAACGGCCGGACCGGCCGGATCGATATTCTTGGCATTCAGAGCAAACATCCCCCCGGCAATCGGAGCCGTCGGCGCCGCCTTCAGAAGAATCGGGAAGGTGCTGAGGTTCTTCGGAATCGGACCACCATTGACCAATTCCACCCCGGCGGGCAGCTTCGGCATTTCGAAGGCCAGATCGCCCCCGAAGTTCTGCCGGCTCAGGTTCACGCTCATCGCGTAGTAGCCACCTTGGGGAATATCGAACTGCTTCAGGAACTGGGTGTCATTCCGGACCATGTCCGGCATCGTCACCAGAATGCCCGGAGTGTAGGCTTCGGTTTCAATGCGATAGGCATACTCCGGACCCCCGCGGTCGAGCATGTCCTTCACCCGCACGGAAAACTCACCGTCAGCCGGAGCAGTAAAGTCGAACCGGCTGTCACTGGAGCCGTCCGCATCATCGCTGTTGCCGATAGCACGGCCGGTCGCGTCGTAAACGAACAACACCGTATCGACGGGAGTTCCAATCTTGTTGGCGAGAGCCCGGATGCGGAAACGCTCGCCTTTCTTGGCGGTGAATTTGAAATAATCCGTATCGCCAGCCTCCGAAAGGACGCCATTGAAAGCCTGGGGCAGCGCGCCACCGACCGTCGCTTCCTGGGGGGTGTTGTTGGGCTCTTTCTCCAACACGTTGTCATACGTCACCACCCGGATTTTGTTTCCGGAAGCCGCCAGCAAATTGCCCTGCTGACCGAACACTTCGAAGGACTCCGTCGGCTCCGCCGGGAGTTTCACCTTCTGCTTGAACTCACCCTTGGGATCTCCCAGGAGCGTGAATTCCACTTCGGAGCCAGCCTTGCCGCCGGCCGGGAAGATACCCGCCGGACGGGGCTGATTCCCCACATGCACGCGATAGCGACCATTGCCTTGGAAGGCGGCGTCGCGGACTTCGATGATGTATTCACCGTCCTCGGGTACCAGAATGGAGGCGACCGGATCCTGGCGCAGCAGGGCTGAATCGTCCGAAACGGCCAGTTCGAAGCGCTTGCTGTCGAAAATCGCAATGGCCGGATCAATGGCCATGGCCTGGCCCCGGCTGTTGATACGCAAGCCCTCGACTTCGACCGTGAGGCGGTCACCTTTCTTGGCGGCCACCTTGTAGTAGTCCGTTTCCTCGGGTTTTGCCTCACCTTCGATGGTGACATTCATCGGCACCAGTTGCGGGGCCGCGAAATCGTCGTTGGGCTCGACTTCCGCCACGTTCGGGAACTGGGAAACCCAGAAATTGCGGGCGTAGGTCATTCCGCCCGCACAACGCAGACGCAGATGGTGCTCACCCAGGCGGGCATCAGGAGCGATGACCAGTGTCACCTCCACCTTTTTGGGATCGACCACCTTCAGATCCTTTGCCGTGATGCCGGGATAGTGAAAAACCACCTCCTGGGCATCGGCGATACGATCTCCGATCAGTTCGACTTTGACCTCGGTACCACGTTGCCCACCTCGGGGCAGCGTGTTGGTCAACTGGGGATTCGCGGCGCGAAGCAGATCTCCCGATACGAAGAATGCTGCCAGCGCCAACGCTGCCAGCATTCCACGACGGTTGAACTCCGCGACCGCATTCCGGGAATTCAGAATGCAGCGCATGTTTTTGGAGTGTTAGAGAGGTAAATCAGGCGGACTTGGCAATGATGTCAGTGATGACGTTGCCGCCGTCCACGATCTCGATCGGGCGCGGACCGGGAGCAACCAACTCCTTGTCGGCATTGATGCCCATCTGGTGATAAACCGTGGTCGCGAAATCTTCGACACCAACCGGGTTTTCGTCGGGCTCGGCTCCGAGAGAATCCGAAGTGCCGTAGGTGATACCACCCTTGATGCCGCCGCCGGCGAGCATCGTCGAGAAAACACGAGGCCAGTGGTCACGACCATCGGTCTTGTTGATCTTCGGCGTGCGGCCGAACTCGGAAGAGACCATCACCATGGTGCTCTCGAGCAAGCCACGCTCATCAAGATCACGAAGGAGACGAGCCAGCGCACGGTCAAAGTCCGGCACCTGGCGAACGATACCGTCCTTGATGCGGTCGTGCATATCCCAACCACCGTAGGTCAGAGTCACGAGGCGCACCCCGCTCTCAACCAGACGGCGAGCGAGCAGCATCCGCATACCAGCCTGATTGCGGCCGTATTCATCCTTCAGCTTGTCAGCCTCCTTATTCAGATCGAAGGCATCACGAGCCTCCTGCGAGCTGATCAGGCCGTAGGCACGATTATAGAAGGTGTCCATCGCGTCGATTTCATCCGCCTTTTCCATGTTGCGGAAATGGCTGTCGACCGCTTCCAGCAGCGTGCGGCGACGATCGAAACGGGAATTGTCAACGCCATTCGGCAGCGTCAGGTCCTGCACCCGGTAGCCACCAGCCGCCGGATCGGAACCAATGCCAAACGGACCATACATCGAGCTCAGGTAGCCCGTGCCGGCGAATTCGTTCGGCTGCGACGGCACACAGACGTAGGGCGGCAGATTCTTCCGGGGACCGAACTCATGGGAGATCACGGCTCCGATACTCGGATACTTGAGCGCGGGGCTCGGACGGTAACCGGTGAACATGTTGTGAGTGCCACGCTCGTGGGCGGCCTCACCGTGGTTCATGGAGCGAATCACGCACATTTTGTCCGCGACCTTGGCAAGCTCCTTCATGTTCTCGCTGAACTCGATGCCGGGAACGTTCGTCTTGATCGTGCCGAAGGGGCCACGGTACTCAGACGGCGCGAAGGGCTTCGGATCCCACGTTTCCTGATGAGCGGAACCACCCGGCAGGTAGATGTGGATCAGGGACTTGGCGACCCCTTCCTTGGATTCGTAAAACTTGGTATCGGCCCGCGCTTCGACCTTGAGCAATTCCGGCAGGGACAGACCCAAACCGGCCGCGAAGCCGACTTGCATGAACTCACGCCGGTTGGCGTGACCCGAATTGAAGAAACCTTTGCAGCCTTTCATGGTGGATGAGGTGTGTTTGTGGTTGGTGACGTTGACGAAACTTCAAGTGCGCAGGCCGATTCTCAAGGCACGCGTACGCGTAGAAGGGTGTGGTGAATACTCGCGCCCCCACACCCTGCTCGGGAAAATCTCGCACACCGGCGGCCCGTCAACAACGATTTTTTCCCATTCACCCTTTCGGGAGAGGTGCCGAGATCAGCCGACCTGCCCCTCAGAATCAAGCGGCAGCGAACCCCATCCGCGTTTCCAAAAGGGGTTGCCTGGAAGGCGGCGTTTCGTTTCAATGAAGCCACCAAACCATGCACCTTCACGCTCCCCGCCCCCCCTTTTCCGCCACATCCGGCCCGGCGACGTCGCGTGTTTCCGATCGAACAGGGTTTGATCGGAGAAGCAACCCTGTTGCATCGAAAAGCCGGCCCGCTCCTTGTCTGGTGGTTCTCGCCTGGCTGGCGGCGGCAACGATCCCCGGCCACGGGGCGCCCCGGGCAACGGGGTTGGACCACCAGCTTCGGGGTACTCCCGAGCCACCGCCCCCCTACCGCTCGGAGCCGGCGTTTTCTGGCCGGGCGATCAATCAACTGGTGGCCTTTGCCTTCGAACCGGGCACAAACGACCTGATCTATACTGATCAGGAGCCCGGCACCAAGGGCTCGCGGCTGCGACGGCTGGGCGATCGCGTGGCTGCGGATGCCGTGACGCTACTGGAGGAGGCCGAGGAGACCCTCTACAGCCTGGCTTTTCATCCCCGGTACCGGGAAAATGGCCAGTTCTTCCTTTCATTATTCGGCCCGGCCTCGGCGGAGCGCGATCAACGCCGGATGCAGGTGCGGCGATACCGGATGCTCCGCGACGGCTCGGGCAAGATCGAGAATCCGGCAGGCGAGCTGATCATCGAGTGGCAGACCTGGGGCCACACGGGCGGAGCGATGGCCTTCGACGAGGCGGGCTTTTTCTACGTGACGACGGGCGACGGCACCGGTGATTCGGACACGAAGCTGGCCGGCCAGGACCTGTCGCACCTGCTGGCGAAGGTGCTGAGGCTGGACGTCGACCGGCCCTCCCCGGACAGACGGCCTTATTCGGTCCCGGCTGACAATCCGTTCCAGGGAGAGCCGGGCGTGCGACCGGAGACATTCGCCTATGGTCTGCGGAACCCCTGGCGGATGTCGTGGGACCCCGTCTTGAAACGGCTCTGGGTCGGCAACAACGGCCAGGACCGGTTGGAACAGGTCTATCTGATCAAGCCGGGAGCCAACTACGGCTGGAGCGTCTACGAGGGTAGTGGCCTTTTCTATGCGGCACGGCCGCTGGGACCACATCCGGTGAGTCCGCCCACGCTGGAGCATGGTCATGAGGAAGCCCGGTCGCTGACGGGCGGACTGGTCTATTCGGGGCGGGCGTTGCCGGATCTGACCGGCGCCTACATCTACGGCGATTATTCGACCGGAAAGATCTGGGCAGCCCGCCATGATGGGAAAAAGGTCACCTGGAGGGCGGAAATCGCCGACACGACCCTCGCGATCGCTGACTTCGGAACCGATCCGGTCACAGGCGACCTGCTGGTGGCCCACCATGGGAACGACAAAAACGGAGGCGGGCTCCACCGGCTGGTGCCGAATCCCCCGGACCCGGCGGCACGACCCTTTCCGCGGCGACTCAGCGAAACGGGGCTCTTTTCCGACACTGCGGCCCATCTGGTGCGGGAGCCGTGCCTGCCCTACGAGGTGGCCGTGCCGCAATGGGCTGACGGCGCGGAGTCAGAACGCTTTTTGGCGCTGCCCAAGTCGGAGCCGCGGATCGGGTTCACACCGCAGCGGGGGTGGAATTTCCCAGATGGAGCGGTGGCTTTCCAGACGCTGACACGCGAGGGTCGAAGACTGGAGACGCGCGTGATGGTCAAGCAGGCAGGCGAATGGGGGGCCTACAGTTATGCTTGGAACGAGGCTCAGACCGACGCCACTCTGGTTCCGGCTGCAGGGGCCACCATCGATACTGGAAACGGGATGCCTTGGAAAATCCCCGGTCGGGCGGACTGCCTGCAATGCCACAGCCGGGCGGCGAATTTCACGCTGGGCCTGCAAACCGCCCAAATGAACCGCCAGATCGGTCTCGGCGCTGGGGAAATGCGCAATCAGCTCGACCACTGGCGCGAACTCGGCTGGTTCGCCACGGCTGCCGACTCAAAGCCGGAAGCCTCTTCGATGCGGGAGGCTGCGGATCACTACGAGCGGCTGGTCGACCCGTTCGACGAGAGCGTTGCCAACATCGACCTCCGGGCTCGCTCCTATCTCCATGGCCGCTGCAGCCACTGTCACGTCGAAGCGGGCGGCGGAAATTCCACCATGGATCTGCGAATCTCGGTGACGGACCCGATGCTTTCGCGGGTGATCGATCACGAACCGGTTCACGGAAATCTGGACCTGACTGGCAGCGGCATTCGCCTCGTGGCGCCGGGCGATCCCTCGCGCTCGGTTTTGTTCAATCGCATTTCCACCGCGGGCCGCGGCCGAATGCCCCCGGTCGGCTCTGAGGTTCCCGATCCGCAGGGAGTGGCGCTCCTGACGAGGTGGATTCTGGGCCTGCAGGCTCCCTGAGAGTTCGATCGCGGCTACTCAAAGACCACGGTGCGATTCTCATAGGGCAGGATGCGGCGGTTGACGTGCAGCCAGACCGCGCGGGCCAGCACGATCGTTTCCAGATCCTTGCCCTTGCGCACGAAATCCCGCACCGCATCGCGATGGGACACCCGGGTGACGTCTTGGGCGATGATCGGCCCCTCGTCGAGATCCTCGGTCACGTAGTGGCTCGTAGCACCGATCACCTTTACGCCGCGCTGGTGGGCCGAGTGATAGGGCCGGGCTCCCGGAAAAGCCGGGAGGAAGGAATGGTGAATGTTGATGATGCGATTGGGGAAGGCTTCGACCATCCGCGGGCTCAGAATCTGCATGTAGCGGGCCAGCACGATGGCATTCACCCGGTGCTCGCGGAGCAGTTCGATCTCGGCGACTTCCTGGTCGTCCTTGTTTTCCTTCGAGATCGGAAAATGATGAAACGGGATGCCGAAACGCTCCGCCACCGGCTTCAGGTCCAGCCGATTGCTGACGATGAGCGGCACATCCATCTGCAACTCGCCGCTCTCGTGCCGGGAGAGGAGATCGTAGAGGCAGTGATTGTCCCGGGTGACGAAAATCGCCACCCTCGGCCGGACATCGGAAAAGCTCAGCGACCAGGCCATGCCAAAACGCCCGGCGAGTGGGCCGAATGCCTCGGCGATGGCATCTCGCTCGATCCGGAAGCCGGCGATCTGCCACTCGAGCCGCATGAAAAAGGCGTTGGCCTCGGCATCGACGTGTTGTTCGAGATGAACGATGTTCCCGGCGTTCTCAAAAATGAAGCGGGAGATCGCCGCCACGATGCCGGGCTGATCGGGACAGGACATCAGGAGGATCGCCGTCGTGGAACCGATGGCGGCCGGGGAGGTTTCCATGCGCGGGGCTTTCTCGGGCTTCGGTTGGGAGTGGATAACAAAAAAACTCCGGCGGCCATTCCACCGGAGCTTGTCTTGTCATGTTAAATGAAGTGCTCGAGGGGGGAATCGAACCCCCACGGGTTGCCCCACAGGATCCTTAATCCTGCGCGTCTACCAGTTCCGCCACCCGAGCAACGAAAGAGAGACCCGCTCCGAAAAACGGGGCGGAACTTGTATCGTGAATTCCCCTGACTGGCAAGTGGGGATTTTTGGGGGATTTTTGTGCTGGGCGGCGACTTGCGTGCGACCCCGCGGGTCGGGCTTGCTTCCCGGAGGCGTTTCGGTCATCCTCGGCCCCCGTGAAAGCCCTACATCCCCGATCCGTCACCGCGCTCCTGGCGCTCTTCCTCGTCTTCAATGCCACCGCGCAGCAAAAGGCCGCCCCGAAGGCACCTGCCGCGCCGCCGTCCGCGCTGGAGTTGCAGGCGGGTGACACCCTGGTGTTTCTGGGCGATTCCATCACCCATCAGTGTCTATATACCCAGTATGTGGAGAATTTCTTCTACACTCGCTACCCGGACCGCCGGCTCCGCTTTCACAATGCGGGCGTGAGCGGCGACCGGGCCGTCAACGCCCTCGCCCGATTCGAGCAGGATGTCGCGTCCTTCAAGCCGGCGGTGGTCACGGTGCTCCTGGGGATGAACGACGGGGAATACGCCGACTTCCGGCCGGAGACGTTCGAGACTTACTCAAAAGGCATGACGGAGATCCTCGACCGAGTCACCGCCCTCGGAGCCCGCCCCGTGGTGATGTCGCCCACCATGTTTGACCATCATCAGCTCTCGATCCAGATGCGGGACCCGGACTATCGGTTCCGCACCCGGACTTTTGACGCGCACTACAACGCCCTGCTGGCCTACTATGGCGGCTGGCTGCGGGAGACGGCCGGCAGCCGCGGTCTGGCATTCGTCGACCAATGGGGGCCCATGAACGAGCAGGTGTTCATGAAGCGCCGGTCGGAGCCGGATTTCACTCTCGTCCCCGATGCCATCCACCCGGCGCCTGCGGGTCAATTCCTGATGGCTTTCGAATTGATCAACCAAGTGACCCCGGAGCGACGATCGGTCAGCAGCATCAACATCGTGCCCGGCCCCAAGGGCCTGAGAGCCGGCGTCGGGATCTCGGATCTGGTGGTCTCCGAAGCGAAAGACCGCATCACCTTCACCCACCTCGCCCCATCCCTGCCCTGGGTGATCCCGGCCGAGGCCTACGCGTCCGAGCAAAAATGGGACGCCGAACCCGCCGCTCCGCTCGGCTACCAGATGACCGTCGCCGGGCACAGACTGAGCAACGAGCGCCTCCGCGTGGCTGGATTGGCGCCCGGCACCTACGAACTCAAGATCGACGGCCAAAGTGTGGGAAAATACAGCCATCTCGTTCTCGGATCGAAGATCGAACTCCAGAGCAACGAAGCCACTCCCCAGCACCAGCAGGCGCTCGACGTCGCCCTGCTGAACCGGGAGCGCAACGACAAGGCTCTGCGCCCGCTGCGGGATGTCTGGGCCGGAATCAAGGGACTCCGGTCAAAGCTGGCGGAGAACCCCAACGCGTTCGCTCAACAATCTGAGCCGATGATGACGAAGGTGGCCGAATTGGTCGCCCTGTCCAAAGACTACGAGGACCGCATCCACCTCGCGGCCCAGCCCCGGGCGCGGAAATACGAACTGGTGCGGCTCCCGTGACGATGTGGCGCTCCGCCTGAGTCATTCCAAACACAGCCTCAATTTGTAGCCCTCTTTCGGGCAGGACAGGCGTCACATTGAGCCACGCCATGTCCGATCCCCTCACTCCCTTTCGCATTCCCCCCACCGACGCCTTCGCCCCGCCGAATGCACCCGGTGACGATCTCACGCCGGTCGAGCGCGGACTGGTCGCCCAGCGACTGGCTGCCCTGCAACCGACCTCGCCGATCGAGATCGAGCGCCAGATCGTCGCTCGTGGCTACCGCGGCCAGGATCATGCCCGTCGCGCCGGAGCCGTGCTCGCCTACCGCCATCTGGCGCGCCTGCGACGACACTTTCTGGAGGGCGTGCCCGCCGACCGGTTGCCGAGTCGGGAGAATTACCTGTTTCTCGGCGCCACAGGCTCCGGAAAGACCTACCTCGTCGAGCTGCTCTTCCGCGACATCCTCCAGGTGCCGACCGTGGTCGCCGATGTCACCCGCTGCTCGGAGACCGGCTACGTCGGCGACGACGTGCAGATGCTGCTCTCCCAGCTCTACGAAGCCGCCGGCCAGGACCGTGGCTGGGCATCCTGCGGCGTGATCTGTCTCGACGAATTCGACAAGCTGGCCGCCAGCCGCTCCAACGCCCGCTTTGCCGGCGAGGGCACCACCAAGGATGTCAGTGGCTTCGGCGTGCAGCGGGGTCTGCTGACTTTGCTGTCAGGCCGGTCGAGCCCCTTCCCCACGGACTTCGGATTCTCCGGGCACGGAGCCCGCAAGATCCTGCCGCTGCAACACGTCATGTTCATTGCGGCCGGCGCTTTCAGTGGATTGAAAGACGTGGCCGCTCTGAGCCGGACGGAAGGCGGCATCGGATTCGGCGCACCAGCCCGTCCGGCTCCAGACGGCGCTCTCGTTGCCGCGATCGGCTCGGATCTGCTGGAAAACACCCGTGCGTTCTCGGACTACGGAATCCTACCCGAATTAGTGGGACGCTTCTCCCGATTGGTCGCCTTCCAGCCTCTCGATGCCGCGGTCTTGCGGCAAATCCTCGAGGAAAACCTCCTCTCGGCCTACCGTCATGAATTCAGCCATGATGGCGTCGCCCTCGACATAGACGAAGCCGTCATCGATCACATTGTGCAGGCAGCCCATCGCCGCGAAACCGGCGCCCGCGGACTGCGGGCCTCGCTGGTTCCCCACTTGGAGGAGGCGGCGTTCCGCACCTTCGGCCAGGGTGGTTCCGCGCGGGTGCGGATCGGTCTGGAACATGGCACCATCGTCCTGCACACGGAGGCGGCCGCCTGATGCCTCGGGAAGGGAACCCCGTCAGCGCTCCACCGAGCCGATTTTGTGAATCTGCGGGCCTGAATTGCCCGGACATGGACAGGTGCGGGCATCTTTCGCTACCTTCCCCCACATGAGTCCGCAAATCTGCCGCTTTCTTAGCAATCTGTGCTTTCAACTGGGCGTCCTCTCGATCGGTGCTTCGATCGCGATCTGGTGGTTCAAGCTCGACAGCGATCCGGAGGCAAAGGCCCACGCCGAGCGATTCGGCATCTTTGTCGGCCTGTGGGCTCCGACCCTGCTGATCATGTCGAACCGCTTCGACCGCTTCGCTGACAAGGCGCAACCCGTCCCCGGGTTGCGACCTGAGCATCACGAGGAAAACCGGAACGAGTAAGCCATTCGTCAGTTTCAGGCGATTTGGTCGAATGTTTTGGCGGAAAATCCCGTCAAAGGGGCGCATTTTCCAGCCGATGACATCTGCCCTGAATCGATATCTCCCCAAAGAAGCTCTCCCCGGCCTGCTGCTGATGGGTGCCATGGTGGCCGCCCTCTTCGCGGCCAATTCCCCGCTTTCGGGCTGGTATGAACGCCTGCTGGGCGTCTATGCCGAGATCAGCGTCGGCGCCTTCGAGATTCGCAAACCCATCCTGCTGTGGATCAACGACGGTCTGATGGCGGTTTTCTTCTTCCTCGTCGGCCTCGAGCTGAAGCGGGAGATAATGGCCGGCGAACTGTCAGACAAACGCAAGGTCGCCCTGCCCCTGGTGGCCGCCATCGGCGGCATCGCCGTGCCAGCTCTGGTCTATGCATGGATCAACCGCGGCGATGAGGCGGCGCTCCGCGGCTGGGCCATTCCGGCCGCCACCGACATCGCCTTTGCCCTCGGGGTGCTCGCCCTGCTCGGCAACCGGGTGCCGGTGGCCCTGAAAATCTTCCTCGCCTCGATCGCCGTCATTGATGACCTGGCGGCGATCATCATCATCGCGATTTTTTACACGGCCCAACTTTCCCTGCCGTCACTGCTGCTGGCCGGCTCGTGTCTCATCGGCCTGCTGGTCGTGAACCGGCTCGGCGTCACCGCCAAGACTCCCTACCTGTTGCTCAGCATCGTGCTGTGGGTGGCGGTGCTGAAATCGGGCGTCCACGCGACCCTGGCCGGTGTCGCGGTGGCGGCTTTCATCCCCTACCGCCCGCCCAAGGGAGCCTCGGAGGGCTCTCCGACGCTGTTGGAGTCGCTCGAGCACGACATCCATCCCTGGGTCGCCTACGGGGTGCTGCCCCTCTTCGCCTTTGCCAATGCGGGCGTCGCGCTCGGCACGGTGACGGTGGATTCACTGCTCCAGCCAGTGCCACTGGGGATCGCGGCGGGACTCTTCCTCGGAAAGCAGATCGGCGTCTTCGCTGCCAGCCTCCTGGCGGTGAAGCTCGGCATTGCCCGGCTACCCAGCCAAGTGACTTGGACACACGTTTACGGTGTGGCCCTGCTCTGCGGCATCGGCTTCACCATGAGCCTCTTCATCGGCTCTCTGGCCTTCACTGAACAGGGTGCCGCCTTTGACGAGCGCCTCGGCATCTTGCTGGGCTCGCTGCTTTCGGCCGTGGGCGGGACCCTGGTGCTTCGCTTTTGCACCCGATCCCCGGACCGGAATCAACTGGCAGCCGACTGATTCAATTCGGCGAGCACCTCGGGGTCGCGCACGTCGGCCCAGTCGCCGGACAGTTCCACCGCCTTCATCCGGCCGCCGGAGCGAACCAGATCGACGATGGCATCCGTCAGCTCGTACTCACCCCGCGGCGAGAGTTGGAGGCGCGCGGTATAGCCGTAAATGCCGGACGAGAAGCTGTAGATGCCGGCATTGTAGTACGGGCTCGTCGGCGCATCGGGGCCACCCTTCTCGATGAGGTCGGTGACCCAGCCGTCGCCATCGATGAACACTGCACCGCCCTTGCGCACATCCTCGTCACGCTTCACCGCGATCTTCGCGTCGACACCGGCAAAATCCACCAGCGGACCATAGCTGTCCGGTGAAACAAGGATGTCTCCATAGCTCAGGACAAAGGGATCCGCCCCGGTGAAGTCGCGCCCCAACTCCACCACCCGGCCGGTGCCATCCTGGGTGACCTGCTCGACATACTCCACCGCCACGCCAAAACGAGAGCCATCGCCGAAATAGTCCATCACCACATCTTTTCGGTAACCGACTACGATAAGAAAGCGCTTCACCCCGTTGGCGGCGAGCCCCGTAACGATATGCTCCAGGATGGGGCGCCCCCGCACGGGGATCATCGGCTTGGGCAGTTCCTCGGTGAGTTCCCGCATGCGGGTGCCCCGACCGGCGGCAAGGATGACGGCTTGTGTGATTTGTGACATGGTTGAAATCGGTCTTTAAAAATATCAAACTGCTCGGCACTCCGGCGGCACCGCCCCGGAGACAACGCCCGGGAGTCGGATGCGAGTTGTCTTTACTGGAGTCGGCTGACGAAGTTCCCGATCCGCTCCAGAGCGACTTCGAGTTTGTCGATCGCGGTGGCATAGCAGGCGCGCACGCATCCCTCGCCCGCCGTCCCGAAGGCACTGCCGGGCACCACGGCCACACTTTCCTCCTCCAGCAACCGCAGGGCAAAGTCCTTGCTGCTCAAGCCGAACCGCCGCACATCGGGAAAGGCGTAGAAGGCCCCGCCGGGAGGGAAACACGGCACGCCCATCTCACCGAACTTGCGCAGCATCAGATTCCGCCGCTGGGCGTAGCTCTTGCGCATCTTTTCCACCTCGGGAGCACCATTCTCCAGCGCCTCGACGCCCGCCAACTGGCTCATGATCGAGGCGCACAGCATGGTGTACTGGTGGATCTTCATCATCGCCTCCGTCAGGACCGGAGGGGAGCAGGCATAGCCGAGGCGGAAGCCGGTCATGGCATAGGCCTTGGAAAAACCGTGCAGCAGGATGGTGCGTTCCTTCATCCCGGGCAGGGCGGCGATGGAATGATGGCGGCGCGGCTTCAGGCCGTCGCTTCCCTCGTAGGTCAGCTCGCTGTAAATCTCGTCGGTCACCACGATGAGGTCGTGTTTCACGGCGAGCGCGGCGATTTTCTCCAATTCCTCAAGCGGTTCCACCGCACCGGTCGGATTGGTCGGGAAATTGAGCATCAGCATACGGGTCTTCGGCGTGATCTTGGCCGCCACGTCATCGGCGCGAAGCACGAATTCGTCCTCCACCCGCGTCTCCACCACCACCGGCACTCCATAGGCCATCACGATGCTCGGGCTGTAGCTGACATAGCAGGGCGTATGGTAGATGACCTCATCCCCGGGGTTCAGGAGAGCCCGGCAGGCCAGGTCGAGCGCCTCGGACACGCCCACGGTGACGAGGATTTCCCGCGCTGGATCGTAGGTCACGCCGCAGTGGCCCGCGATGTATTTACTGATGGATTTCCTCAGCGAGATGAGCCCGAGATTCGACGTGTAGGTCGTCTGGCCGCGCTCCAGCGCATAGATCATCGCCTCGCGGATGTGCCAGGGCGCAGTAAAGTCCGGCTCGCCGACTCCGAGGGAAATCACATCATCCCGACCTTGGACGAGGTCGAAGAAATCCCGGATGCCCGATCGCGGAATCTGCGCGACTTGGCGGGCGATACGATCCTGTAGAGGAGTAGACATGGCGGCAGGTGGAAGGAAGAAACTCTGGCAGCTCCGGCGAGTTGACCGGCGCGACACGATCGGGTGGGCGCCGAAATCACGCAGTTCAGGGGGCGACCGCGAGACGGCCGACCTCGGTCTCGCTGGCGGCGAGAAAGCCGCTTTGCTTGTAGACCTTGAGCTGAAAATGGGTCGCGGTGGAGAGCACACCATCGAGCGTGCTGAGCTTTTCCGTGACAAACCGGGCCACTTCGCGCAGATCCTCGGCCTCCACGAAAACGGCCAGGTCATAGCCGCCGCTCATCAGGTAGCAACTGCTCACCTGGTCGAACTTCGCGATGCGCTCGGCGAGGCGATCGAAACCGCCGCCACGCTCGGGCGTGAGTTTCACCTCGATCAGAGCCGCCACGCTGTGGTTGCCGGCTTTGTCCCGGTCGATCACCCCATGATAGCCGAGGATCACGTTTTCCTGCTCCAAATCGGCGATCCGGCTCGCCACGGTGGCCTCATCCTGTCCGAGCCGCTCGGCGATCTGGCCGGGCGTGAGTCTGGCATTCTGTTGCAACAATTCGAGGATGGCTTCCATGGGGGCGGGCAGTCGGTATGAAACAGGGAAATGGGAAAAAGGATCAGTCTCCAAAAGAAATACCGACGCACCGGGCCGTTTCGACGACTTCTCCCTCCGGATCCACCAGATTCAATTGGGAGACCGCCTCGGCGATCAGTACCGAGCCGACATGGTAGCGCTGGTAGGAAACCATACGCCCGAATTCGCCGCGTTCTATCAATTTCACCGCGTGCACCCCGAAGCGCGTGCCGAGCATCCGATCGAAACTGGTCGGGGATCCGCCGCGCTGTAGGTGGCCGAGCGTACAGGTGCGCGTCTCCTTGCCGGTGAGCCGCTCCAGATCCGCCGCCACCCGTTCACCGACACCGCCCAGCCGATACTCTCCTCCGGCGACGGCTGCCTCCACCGTCTGCGTCCCTCCGGCCGGAGCGGCGCCCTCTGCGACAACGATCAGGGAGCTGTGGAGACCGTCCGCCTCGCGGTCGCGGATCACCTGGGCGATCTTCCGGATGTCATAGGGAATCTCGGGGATCAGAATCACATTCGCCCCGCCGCCGAGTCCGCCGTAGAGGGCGATCCAGCCCGCATGCCGCCCCATCACCTCCACCACCATCGCCCGCTTGTGGCTGCTGGCAGTGGTGTTGAGGCGGTCCAGCGCATCCACCACCACCTGCGTGGCGGAATCGAAGCCGAAGGTCATCGCCGTGGCCTTCAGGTCATTGTCGATCGTCTTCGGCACCCCGATGACAGGCACGCCCTCCTCGGCAAACTGCAACGCCGTGGTCAGGGTGCCGTCTCCACCGACACAGATCAGGGCTTCGATGCCGAGATTCTTCAGCGTCGACTTCGCCTGCCGCATCAGCTCCGCCGGGACCTTGGCGACATCCCCGCTCCCGTGTTTCGATGAAAAATGGCCGTGATTGGTCGTGCCCAGGATGGTCCCGCCCTGCCGGATGATGCCGCGGGCCTTCTCGGGATTGAGGATCTTGTAGTCGCCCGGCGGCAGCAGACCCTCATAGCCATCGCGGAAGCCGATGACCTCCCAGCCGAGCCGGGTGGCCGCACCGACCACACCGTGGGTGACCGCATTCAGGCCGGGGCAATCCCCGCCGCCATTCAGGAGACCGATTCTCATGGGGTTAGCCTTAAACGCCGGCCCGCCGGATGTCTAGTTCGCGACGGTGAGCAATTCGCCCGGCGCCTTGATCAGCATCCCGCCGGCGATCCAGCTCTCATAGGCATTCCAACCCTGCTGGATCAGTCCCGCCGTCTGGCCGAACCGGTCCGGCGACGCCAGCACCACCGTGACCAACCGGTAGGCAATGCGGCGCTTCTGGGTCGCATTAATCGGGACAAACCGGTCCGGCTTCCGGGCCGTCGTGATGAGGCAATCCCCGGCCTTCTGGGTGCTGCCGGTCTTGCCGCCGTCCACCCCGTACTGGCCGAGGAGCTTGTTCGTGTTCGTCACGTTGAAAGACCGCGGCTGTCCGCCCCTCAGAAAAGTCACCTCGCGGGTCGACTGGGCGATGATGAAATTATAGGACGGATTCCGCAACCCATAGATCATCAGCCTCGCCAAGTCCCGCGGAGTCGACAGACCGATCGGTCCCTGGTGATCGAGCCCGTGGGGATTGGTGAATTTCGTCTTCGTCATGCCCAGGGCATGCGCCAGCGCGTTCATCTGATCGACAAAGACCCGCACCGGATCCCGCCCGCCGACCCGCGCCATCATCTGGCGCCCCACGTGATCCGCCACCGTCTGCGCGCACACATTGTCCGACGCCATCAGCGCCGCATAGAGGGCGTCGCGGATGGAAATCTGGTCACCCGGCTGCAAACCGAACGGATTGGCCCCGCCCAGCGCGACCGCCGAGGCCGGCACCACCATCAGCGAATTCTTGTCGATGTTTTGCGAGTAGATCCAGTCGAGCGCCACCAGGGCCGTCGCGATCTTGGTCAGGCTCGCGATGGCGAGACGCCGGTCCGCGTCGTTCTCGATCAGAATCTTCTTCTGATTCGCATCGACGACGATGTAGGGATTTCGGGCTTGTGCGCGGCTGTCCATCAGGCCCAGAGCCGTGACACCCAGAGCCACAGCGACGGCGAGGGTCGGCTGAAAGCGTTGCGGCTGCATGTTCGTTGTTCGTTGAGTGGTTATGGCCAAAAAGTGACGAAAGATACAGAAATTTTAAATATTAGCAACTATTAGACTTTTCAGAAGCCTATTTCGGTCACATCCCCGCCTCAAAACTCCGCCCAGCCCGGCACCCGGGGGAAGGGAATCACATCGCGGATGTTCCCCACCCCGGTCACAAACATCAGCAACCGCTCAAATCCCAGGCCGAAACCCGCGTGCGGCACCGTTCCATAGCGCCGCAGGTCCACATACCACCAGTAGTCGGCCTCGCTCAAGCCATGCGTCGCCAGATTCGCCCGCAGGCGGTCCAGCCGTTCCTCGCGCTGACTGCCCCCCACGATCTCGCCGATGCCCGGCACCAGCAGATCCATCGCCGCGACGGTCTTTCCATCGTCATTTTGCCGCATGTAGAACGGCTTGATCTCCCGGGGGTAATTGAAAACCGTCACCGGACACTGGAAATGCCGCTCCGTCAGGTAGCGCTCATGCTCGCTCTGCAGATTGTGCCCGTACTCCACCGGATATTCGAAAGCCTCGCCCGACGCCTGCAGGATCTCCACCGCCTCCGTGTAGCTCACCCGCGCGAACGGCCGTTCGCGGACGAATTGCAGCCGCTCCAGCAGCCCCTTGTCCACGAATTTCGCGAAAAAGCCGAGATCCTCCGCACAATGCTCCAGCGCATCATCCACCAGCGCCTTGATCATCGCCTCCGCCAAGTCCATGTCCCCGGCGAGATCGCAGAACGCCATTTCCGGCTCGATCATCCAGAATTCCGCCGCATGCCTCGACGTGTTCGAGTTCTCCGCCCGGAAAGTCGGGCCGAAGGTGTAGATGTTCGACAGCGCACAGGCGAACGTCTCCCCCTCCAGTTGACCGCTCACCGTCAAGTAGGCCGGCTTGCCGAAAAAGTCCTCCGCATCCTTGCCCGCCGCCAGACTCTCGCCATCCAGCGTGGTGACCCGAAACATCTCCCCGGCCCCCTCACAATCGCTCGCCGTCACGATCGGCGTGTGGACGTAAACAAAGCCCCGCTCCTGAAAAAATCGGTGAATCGCGTAGGCCATCCGGCTCCGCACCCGGAAAACGGCCCCAAACAGATTCGATCGCGGCCGGAGATGGGCGATCGAGCGCAGAAACTCCATCGAGTGCCCCTTTTTCTGGAGCGGAAAATCCTCCTCCGCATGCCCGTGCACCATCACCTCCCGCGCCTGCACCTCCCACGCCTGACCGCCCCCTTGCGAGGCCACCAACTCGCCCACCACCTCCACCGAGGCCCCCGTGCGCAGGTGGGCGACCTCCATCACGTAATTCGGCAACACCGCATCCGCGATGACCTGCAGGTTCGCGAGACACGAGCCATCATTGATCTCCAGAAAGGAAAACGCCCCCGTGTCCCGCCTCGTCCGCACCCATCCCTGCACCCGCACCTCCGGACAGGGCCCGGGGGCGGCGAGGAGTTGTTTCACCATCGATCGGGTGACGGAGGTATCAGTGTCTGACATGGCCGGAATATTCGCCGACCCCGACGGCGGCTCAAGGACGGACTCGCCCCGCCGGCTCACCGACGCCTCAACGGTCGATCCGCGCCTGTGACTGGAACGCGAACAGATCAGGCCGCCGGTCGTTGATCGGCGTCACCGTGCCCGCCGCCCGCGATCGCCGTAGCGACGCGAGATTCAGGTCGGCGATCAACAGCGCCTCCTCATTCGCCTCCGACTCGGCCTCGATCCCATCCCGCGCGAAGCCGAAATCCGACGGCGTATAGACCGCCGACCGGCCAAAATGCACATTCATCCCCGGCACCCCGTCGAGCGATCCCACGATGCCCGCCGTCGCCACATAGATCTGGCTTTCCACCGCCCGGGCCGCCGCGCATTTCGTCACCCGCAGCCATCCCTGCCGGTTGTCCGTGCAGTACGGCACCAGCAGCACCTCCACCCCCTCGTCCGCCAGCGCCCGGACCGCCTCGGGGAATTCCACATCGTAGCAGATCAGCACCCCCAGCCGGGCCTTTGGCGTCTCGATCACCGCCAGCGACCCGCCACCGGCGATATTCCACGTCTCCGTTTCCCACGGCGTGATGTGCAGCTTCGGCTGGTCGATCCGCGATCCATCGGGACGGAAAATCATCGCCACATTGCGCAAAGAACCATCCGGCTGCTCCACCGGATGCGATCCCGCCACCAGATACACTCCCCACTCCGCCGCCAGAGCCGCCATCCGCTCCCGGAACGGCTCCGTGAACTGCCGCGCCAAGTGCCGGATGCCCCCCATCGCCTCCATCGGCGCCTCCGTCGTCAGCAGCGGCACGGTGAAAAACTCCGGGAACAGCACCACCTCCGCTCCATAGTCGGCCCTCGCCGTCTCGACAAAATACCGTACCCGCGAGACAAACGCCTCAAAGCTGGTCACACGATCCACCCGCCAGGGCACACAGGCGACCCGGAGAGAGGGGCTGGGAGATTCCGCGTCCGACATGGGAGCCGATCCTACACCCGCCGTGCCGCCCCTGCACCCCCGTTTTGGAACGCCCAGGACAATTGACGACAAAGGGTGCGCAATTCCGCGGTTGCCCCGCCAGCGCCGAAATGCGAGACTTTGGTTTCAACCTCCCTTGTAAACCGATTTTCCGGCACGCCAGTCGTTTGAGAGGTCCCCACCATCCCGGCGTGCAGCCATGAACGAGTCCGTAATTCCCCAATGATCCACCGTATTCCCTTCGACCGCGTCAACTGGACCTCCAGCCTGTTTCTCACGATCACCTTCTTCACCGCCGTCATCGGCACGCCGATTTACTTCATCAAATTCGGCGTCGATCCCTTCCTCATCGCGATGGCGGTGGTTTACTTCATCCTCACCGGGATGAGCATCACCCTGGGCTACCACCGGCTCTTCGCCCACCGCGCCTTCAAGGCCAAGGCCCCCGTCAAACTCGGCACCCTCATCTTCGGCGCCTGCGCCTTCGAGGATTCCGCCCTCGACTGGTCCTCCGACCACCGGCAGCACCACAAGCACGTCGATCAGGAGGAAGATCCCTACGACATCTCCAAGGGCTTCTTCTGGGCGCACATGGGCTGGATCTTCTTCAAACTCTATCCCCGCCCCCTCGCCAACGTCGCCGATCTGAAAAAAGATCCCCTCGTCATGTGGCAGCACCGCTGGCACCGCCAGATCGGCATGCTCGCCGGCATAGTCCTGCCCACCCTGATCGGCCTTTTCTGGAGCGGTCCGGTCGGCGCCCTCGGCGGATTCCTCATCGCCGGCGTCGCCCGCGTCGTCGCCGTGCAGCACTGCACCTTCCTCATCAATTCCCTCTGCCACACCATGGGACGGCGCCCCTACGACTCCCGCACCAGCGCCCGCGACAGCTTCCTCATGGCCATCTTCACCTTCGGCGAGGGTTACCACAATTATCACCACTCCTTCCAGCACGACTACCGCAACGGCGTGAAAGTGTGGCAGTGGGACCCTACCAAGTGGGCCATCTGGATCTTCTCCAAGCTCGGTCTCGCCAGCGAGCTGCGCCGCGTGCCCGATGAAAAAATCCTCCTCGCCGAACTCCGCGAGACCCAGCGCCAGGCCGAGCTGAAGCTCGCCGCCCTTGAGGCCAGCCGCGCCACCGGAGCCGCCGAGACCGCCGCCTGGGACGCCGCTTGGGAGAAAATTCAGCAGATGGCCGATCAGGTGGGCAAGAACTACGCCGACCTCGAAGCCGCCGCCACCGAGGGCGTCCGCGTCTCCCGCAAAGTCCTCGCCCGCTGGAAAGCCGAAGCCACCGAGTATCTCGAGAATCTGACCGCCCTCGACGAGCTCCAGCCCCAGCCCGCCTGACGCGCGGGTTTTCCGATACTACCCTGTCTCCTCTCCGATCAAACCCTGTTTGATCGGCGATGATACCCTGTCTGATCGGAAATCCGTCCCCGGTCATCCGTCCGGTAGGAAAGCCAGAAAGGGGCGGCACGAGGCCATCAGGCTGGCTTCGCTGATTCTCCATTACCGCATTACGCGAATCCGCTGACACGCGGCCTTGGCAATCGGTGCGAAAAACCGCACCATTCGCCTGTCGTGCTCAAAATCTTCACCTCTGGCTCCCCCTCAAAGCGTTCCGCCGGCTTTTGCGATGGCGTCAGCCGGCGGAATTTCCTCCGCGTCGGCGGTTTCGGCGGACTCGCCGCGGGCGGCCTCGGCTTTTCCCTGCCGGAATTGCTCAAGCAGGAGGCCCGCGCCGGTGTGGGCCGCTCCCACAAATCCGTCATCCTGATCTATCTCGTCGGCGGTCCTCCGCATCAGGACATGTTCGATCTCAAGCCGGACGCCCCCTCGGAATACGCCGGCCCCTGGCGGCCGATCGGCACGAATGTCGCGGGCGTCCAGATCTGCGAGGCCTTTCCCGAAATGGCGAAGCGGATGGACAAATTCGCCGTCATCCGCTCCCTCGTCGGCGCCCAGGGCGGTCACGATGCCTTTCAGTGCTACACCGGCCGCAAGCCGCAGGACGCGCCGAAGCCGCCCGGTGGCTTCGCCCCTTTCGGCAGCGTGGTCAGTGCCCTCCAGGGGCCCGTGCACGAGCAGACGCCACCTTTCGTGAGCCTGTGCTACGACTGCACCCACGGCCCCTACAACGAGCCCGGGCCGGGCATGCTCGGGGCGCGGCAGTCGTCCTTCCGCCCCATGGGTCCGACCCGCTCGGACATGGCTCTGCGCGGGATCACACTCGACCGTCTGGCCGATCGGGCCAGCCTGCTGCGTAGCGTGGACGCCTTCCGCCGCGAGGCCGACACCACGGGCTTCATGGACGGGCTGGACAGCTTCAACCAGCAGGCCATGGGCATTTTGACATCGTCGCGGCTGGGCGACGCACTCGACCTGAGCAAGGAGGATCCCAAAACGGTGGCCCGCTACGGCACGGGGGACGAAATCACCCGCATCGACGGCAACGGTGCGCCGCGGGTGCCTCAAAGTTTTCTCATCGCCCGCCGGCTCGTCGAAGCCGGCGCCCGCGTGGTGACGGTGAACTATAGCAAGTGGGACTGGCACGGCGGCAAGGGCAACGAGGTCTTCAAGCGTGAGGCGGAGGATTTCCCGATCTTCGACCGCGCCATCAGCGCCCTGATCGACGATCTGCACGACCGCGGTCTGGACAAGGACACCACCGTGCTGGTGTGGGGGGAATTCGGCCGCACGCCGAAGATCAGCCCCATCGTGGGTCGCGATCATTGGCCGAATGTGGCCATGGCACTGCTGGCCGGCGGCGGCATGCGCCTGGGCCAGGTGATCGGCGCGACCGACCGGCTCGGGGGCGAGGCGACGGACCGTCCCGTGACCTTCGCGGAAGTATTCGCCACCCTTTATCACAATCTCGGCATCGACGCCTCCACCGCGACGGTCAACGACCTGAGCGGACGCCCCCAGCCCCTGGTGGATGGAAACGCCAAGCCGATTCGCGAATTGATCTGACTTTACCCGGCCGGAGGAATTCCGATAAGACAGGGTTGGATCTCCGATACTACCCTGTCTGATCAGAAACGCGGCCCCGGTCAACGCTCCGCCGGCGCGGGAATCCCATCCGCCCGGCCGGTGAGCCAGAGGTGGAACGCATACTCGCGAGCGATCTCGCGGATGTATTCGAACCGGCCCGAGGCGCCGCTGTGGCCGGCCTCCAGGTGCGTCCACAGCAGCACCGGCCGGCCGCTGGTGGTGCTGGACCGCAGGCGTGCTACCCACTTCGCCGGCTCCCAATAGGGCACCCGCGGGTCATTCAGGCCGCCCGTGGCCAGAATCGCCGGGTAGGGCCTGGCGGCCACGTTGTCGTAGGGCGAGTAGCTCAGGATGGTCTGGTAGTCCGCGGCATCTTCCGGATTGCCCCACTCGACATACTCGGATGTGGTCAGCGGCAGGCTGGGATCGCTCATCGTGCTCAGACAATCGACAAAGGGCACATTCGCCACCACGCTACGGAACAGGTCCGGCCGCAGATTGACCACCGCCCCCATCAGGAGGCCGCCGGCCGAGGTCCCGGAGGCACAAAGCCGGTCCGGACGCGTGTAGTCCCGGGCGATCAGGTGCTCGGCGCAGGCTATGAAATCGGTGAAACTGTTCGGCTTTTTCCCGAGTTTGCCCGAGTCGTACCAGGCCCGGCCCAGTTCACCGCCTCCCCGCACGTGGGCGATGGCCTGGATGAACCCGCGATCGAGCAGGCTTAGTCGGCTGCTCAGGAAAAAGGGATCGTAGTTGTCGCCGTAGGCGCCGTAGCCCTCCAGCAGCAAGGGGGCCGAGCCATCGAGCGGCGTGTCGCGGCGCCGGACCAGTGAGATCGGGATCCGGGTCCCATCACCAGCGGTCGCCTCGATTCGCTCGACTGCGTAGCGGGTGGGATCGTGTCCGCCGACCACCTCGCGGCGCTTCAACACGGTCTGCCCAAGCGAGACCAGATCGATCTCGGTGACGCTCTGCGGGGTGATGGCCGATGTGTAAACGAAGCGAAACGCCGCGGCGCCGTGGTCGCGATTTTCCGATGCCTCGATGAGATAAGCCGGCTCGGGCATGGCGACCGGGCGCACCGCCCCCTGGTAATCGGCCACCCGGAGCTGCGGCTGCCCGCGCTCCCGCACCTGGAGCACCATCCCCGACTGGAAGAAGGTGACGTTCTGAATCACCACCGCGTCGTCGTAGGGCAGGAAGTCGCGCCAATGGGCTCGTCCGGGCGAGTCGGACGGGGCGCTGACCAGTTTCAGGTTTTCCGCCCCATCGGCGTCGGTCAGCAGCCAGAATTGGCCGTTGGCATGGTCCACCTGATACCGCAACCCCGGCGTCCGGGGCTCGATGACGGTCCACTCACCCTCAGGTTGGTCGGCGGGAAGCACCCGGCTTTCCTCGGTTTCCGAGTTGCCGGATCTCAGCACCAGCCGGCTGTCGTCCGCGGTGGCGTAGAGGCTCAGGGAGAACTCGGCATCCTTCTCTTCATACACCAACCGGTCGGCATCGGCCGGCTCGCCCAGCCGGTGACGCATCAGACGGGCGGCCCGCTGGGTGTCGTCCACCTGGAGGTAGAAAAAGGTCCGGTTGTCCGCCGCCCACACCCCGGCGCTGCCGTAGGCGACTTTTCCCACCTCGTCGGGCAGCCATTCCCCGGTCGCCACGGTCCGAAACCGGAGCTGACAGATGTCGGAGCCATCTTCATTTTCCAAAATCGCCGCGATGCGGTGATCGGGAGACATCTCGTAGTCGACCATCTCGTAGTAGTCCTTGCCTTTGGCCCGCTCGTTGCCGTCGATGATGATCTCCTCGGCGCCCTCCATCGATCCCCGGCGCCTGGCCTCAACCGCATGCTCGGCACCGGTCTCTGTGCGCGAGTAGTAGAGGTAGCCTCCGTGCGGAGCGGGCACGGAGAAGTCCTCCTCGCGGATGCGACCGCGCATTTCCCGGTAGAGCGTCTCCTGGAAGGCGGCGATCGGAGCCAGTTGGCTCGTCGTCCAGTCGTTCTCGGCCTTCAGGTGGGCGATCACGGCCGGATTTTCCTTTTCCCGCAGCCAAAACCACGGATCCTCCCGAACATGCCCGTGGGCCTCCATGCGGTGCGGCCGGCGCTCGGGCAGCGGGGCACCGGCCGGTGTCGTCTGGCCGACGGCCGTGTCGAAGACGACGCAAGCCGGCAGAATCAGGGAAAACAGGGCAAAGAGTGGGTTCGGTTCGTTCACGGTCCCAACAATGCCCTGTTCCGGCACGCTGAACACGGGATTTCTTTTTCCGATTGTCACCGGCCCTCCCATTCCGCTACTCTGCATCCATGCAGTGGTACTATCTCGACGCCAATCAGCAGCAGGTCCCCGCCGACGAAAGCGAACTGGGCGACCTGCTCCAATCCGGAACCGTATCCGCCGACACCATGCTGTGGAATGAGTCGATGGCCGACTGGGAGTCGGCCCGTGACCTGTTTCCCGATTGGTTCCCGGCCGAAGTGACTGTGGAAGCGACCGCCGCCGCCCCTGCGCTCCGGGCTCCGGCTTTGGTCAACAAGGGCCGCACCGTCGGATTGGTGAAAAGACCGCGCACCGGAGCCGAAGCCACCGACGGCAGTTCCTCGCAAAAGCTTTCCCCCTCCAGCCCCAGCGGCGCCCGCACCCAGCGCACCACCGGAGCGTCAGGATCGACCACCCAGCGCACCACCGGTGGCAGCCGCCGCGCCCGCGAAGGTCGGGAGGAAGGCGAGGCCGCCGACCTCGTCCGCGACGTGGCGGGCATCATCGGCCACCATCCCGGCTGGACGAAATTTGCCGGCGTGGGCTTCATCATTTTCGGCGTCCTGCTTTGCCTGACCGTGGCGGGAGCCCTGGTCGGCTGGCTGCCGATCTGGATGGGCGTGGTGATTTTCAAGATCGCTGGCGCCGCCGAGCGCGGGGCGCATTTTGGACGCCGCGAGGACTTGGAGGAAATCCTCAGCCGGGTGGCCGGCTTTCACAAATTGTTCGGCATTTACTTCATTGTCTCCGCCGTCGTGAGCATCGTCGTGACCGTGCTGTACGCCGCGATGGTCATGGCCCTGATCACCCAACTCAACCAGCAGTCCACCGGGGGCATGCCCGGTGCCCTGCCGCCGGTACCGGAGATGCCAGCCGAGCCCGCCGCGGTTCCGGCAACCGAACCTGAGCCGGCTCCCGCCGCGCCGACAGAGGCAACTCCCGCGGCCAAGTGACCGCGGGAACGTTTTCCCCCTCAGGCACAGCCCAGATCGCGCAAAAAATCGGCCAATTGCCGCGCCACGACCCCGTAACTGGCGGAATCGGCGGCCTTGGTGGCGGCATCAGCCACGGTCTCGGCATAGGTCGCTTCGTCAGTCATCAGGCGGCGGATACGCTCGTCCACAGCTTCGAGGGATCCCGATCCATCGTCAGCCAAGTCGGGAAAGATCACCTCTTCCAGCGCCGAGTTCCCCCCCGCACACAGCGTGCGGCACAGCGCGGCATCGCCGGCCACCTGCCCGGGCACGTAGCCGCGATCAAGCTGATACACGAGCCGATGCGACGCCATCAGCCGCAGGTAATCGGCATAGCCGAGCGGCCGGTCCACGAGCCGCAGCCGGGACTCGGGGAAGGACGATTCCAACTGCCGTAACAGCCGGCGGCCGGCCCGTTTGTCGCCATTGATGACAGTGACGGTGGTGTTGAGTTCCTCGGAAAGCACCGCGCTCCGCGACAGGGCCTGGAGATGATTGCGCGTGGGCACGAAAAACTGCCGCGTTCCCAACATGATCCCCTGCCGGCGATCGATCGGCACGGAGAAATCCCATTCGGCATGCTCGACCGGATACGGCGTCGGAATGAAGCGGGTTTTTCGCTCGAATTCCGCCGCCGTGAGCCAACCCCAGCGCGGCGGCAGCACCGCAGTCGGCGAGAGAATGCCGTCGGCGAGCGTCAGCAGGTCCTGGTAGTCCTCCAGAGCACGGGTGGACCGCAATTGATCGGCGATCTGGTAGGGTCCCGCCTCCTTCCACGACGCCAGCACGGGCAGGCCCACGGCCTTGAGCCGGCGCACGGCATCGAGGCTGACCCCGACCCGTGAACGGATCAGCACGATGACCGCCTGAAACCGGTCGCGCTGGGCGAGCAGCCGGTCGGTGCGGTGAAAAAACGCCCCTCCCGTCGCCGCCGCGTAGGCATGGTAATTCACGGGCGGATGACCGGGATCGGATGGCCGACCAGGACCGGCTGCGTAGTCCACCGGGGCATCCCGACCGCCGGGATTGAGGACCGCGAGACAGATCGGCGCGGGCGGGACGGTCATGGATGGCGAAACTTCGAGGCCTTCCCCGTGGGGCGATCCCCGACGGGCAGGTCGGGGAAAATGGTGCGCGATACAGGATTTGAACCTGTGACCCCCACCGTGTCAAGGTGATGCTCTACCCCTGAGCTAACCGCGCATGGCCCTGAGGCGTCCAGTGAGGACTCCCTTTGGGAACGGGGCCAAGAATAAAGCCCCGGTCGGCCGGATCGCAACTGATTTGTCGCGAGGTTGGACGCCTCAGGGCAAAAGCGCGGCCCTCAAAGGCTCATTTGATGGTCGCTGGTGTGGCCGTTTCTGAACCAACTCGTCCCGTTCCGCGACCACTTCGGGATTGGAAATCATCGGTCGAAAGGGGCAAGCCGTCACGTCTTGGCCGGCCTTCCTTGTGGGTCCGATAGCGGCGGGTTGAGAGTGGGAAAGCCAGCATCGTTCCATGAGGCTTGTCTCCTCATCGGATTTCCACGACGCTTTCGCCCGCTTGGAGAAATCCGAGTGCCTCATCGAGGTGGTCGGTGAGAATCTGCATCAGCCTGGCTTCCGAAGTATTCCCGCACCGCAGCCAGATCACTGAGGGCGGCGGACCAATTCGATTGACGAGATCCACAAAGTCCTTGTCCTTCGTTAGCAGAATGGCACCGACCTGTTTCGCGCCACGAAAAATCGCTTCATCCTCAGCGTCGCGAAGACCAATGTCCCGCAATGCCACCGCATCATGCCCGAGCGTTTCGCGCAACCAGGACGCCACGCGCGGTGACAGATGGGCATCAAGCCAGATCATGCCGCAATAACCGGATGATCGATTCCCCGGCTCGCGTAGAGAATCGCCGCCGTGATGTCGCCCCTCTCCAAATCAGGCATTTCGCTCAGGATCTGTTCAAACGTGAGACCGGCGGCGAGGAGATCGAGCACATCCGTCACCCGGATCCTCATACCGCGGATACAGGGACGCCCGCCGCATTGCCGGGGATTCACCGTGATTCTCTCTTTATCGGCGCTCATTGGGCCAGTTTACCTCTGAATCCGACCGGGTCGATTTCATTTTTTCAGCCGCTACATCGCCTTCGTCCAGCAAGAGATTGGGCTAACGCTGTCGCAGACTGGCCGAGATGCAACCGGTCGCAGTCCCAATCGAAGTCACTCATTTTGGGTTCAAGGGACCTATTCCGCGGCCCCTTCTTCAATTGAACATGGCGCCGCTCGTCTCCGCTGGTGGCTTTCCTCAAAATTTCACCCCCAGCACCCAGGCCGGGCTCTTGCCACAGGGATAGGTCTTCAGCGGCGTCAGGGCTCCCGTCTCCGGGTCGCGCCGATAGACGATGAGGGTGTCGGAGCCCTGTCCGGCCGAGACGACGAATTTTTCACCGCCCGGCAACAGGGCGAACGATCGCGGGGTCTTCTCCGTGGGAGTCTGGCCAAGCGAGGTCAGCGCGCCCGTCTCTGGGTGAATGGAAAACACTGCGAGACTGTCATGGCCGCGGTTCGAGGCATACACGAAGCGCCCGTCCGCGCTGACATGGATGTCGGCGCAACTACCCTTCGATTTGTCCCATTCGGGTGGCGTGGTCGACACGGTGTCGCGCAGGGACAACCGGCCCGCGGCGGCATCGTAGTCGCAATGGGTGACGCTCTGCCCCTGTTCATTGACCAGATAGACCCATTTGCCGTTCGGATGAAAAGCCAGATGCCGCGGACCGGCTCCGTCAGCTCCCGGGGTGTGCGGCGGCTGGTTCGACTCGATCTTCCCGGTGGTGGCGTCGAAGCGGATCTGCTCGACCTTGTTCAGATCCATCACATGCGGCACCAGCGCGAAGCGGTTGGCGGGATCGGTGACGATGCAATGGGCGCGCTTTCCCGTTGTCAGAGTCGAGACGGGCGGGCCGGTGACGACGCCCTCCGCGATGCGGCTCACGCTCACCACGCCATCGCTGTAGGATGCGGACAGCAACCATTTCTCGGTCCGATCAAGGTGGACATAGGCCGAATTCACCCCCGAAGGAGCCATCACCGCGCCGGACAGGGCTCCGGTGGCGGGATCGACGACGATGGACGCGAACTCCACCGTGGACCGCACCGCCGCGTAGAGCCGGGTGCGGTCGTCGCGGATGTCGAGGCTGCCCGGTGCTCCGGGCAGGTCGATTGCCCCCACCCGTTTGAGGTCCCCGGTCGTCTCGTCGACCACAAACTGGGCGATGCGGTTGTCACCACTCTCGGAAACGTACACCACCAGAGGACCAGCATACCCTGGTAAAATCAGCCAGCCGGCGAGACCGAGCAGAAGGATCGCCAGAGAACTGCGGAGTCCAGTCTGCCGGGCGGTGAGGAAAAAGAGAAAGTCACGTTTCATCCCGGCAAGCTACCCACCCGCGAGCCTCCCTGTCAATCCGGCGCGGATTCGTACGGCGCGGATCCGGTGCGCCAGCGATCAGGGCTTCGCGGCGCGCTGGCGTTCCCACTCGGCTCGGAATGCCTCTTCCCGGTCTTCGACATAGAGCCGGTAGCCCTCGGGGTCGATGAAGGGATTCACCTCCGGCCGCGTCTCGAGCAGGGCATGTTTTTCCACCATGCCGTAATAGGCCCCGTGGGCACCGAGGAACAGGTCGACGGCCTGAGCCTTGAGAACCCGGAACGTTTTCTCATAATCCTCAGCCATGCCGGGATAGTCGGCATTGCCCACCAGTACATAGCCCGGATTCACGTTCGGACTGCCGATGATCACGGCGCGCAGGGGCTTGCCGGACGCGTCGGTCACGGTCAGGCACCAAGTGGTGCAGCCGGGGGTGTGGCCCGGCGTGAGGAGGGCGGTCAGGGTGGCTCCACCCAGCGTGACCGTATCGCCGTCGCGCAACCGGCGATCGACCTTGGCAGGAGGGAACTGCAGGTAGCTCGCCATGAGCCGGGAACGCTTCGGGCCCCCATTTTCCACCGCGTCGGCATCCTCGGCCATCACGTGGTACTTCGCACCGGTGAGCCGGATGATCTCCGCGCTGCCGGCACAGTGGTCGGAGTGCGCGTGGCTGATCAGCAGGATCTTCACATCGCCGAATCGATACCCGAGATCTTCGACGCTCTTCCGGATCAAGGGCACGGACTCCACCAGGCTGCTGTTGATCAGAATGTGGCCCTCCGGCGTCGCGATCAAATACGAAGCCAGATCCTTCGAGCCGACGTAGTAGAGGTTCCCCGCGATGCGGTGCGGCGGAAATGGTTCCGTCCACGCAGATACTTGGCCCCGGGCCGACGGATCGGTCAGAAAAGCGCAGGCAAAGCCGAGCCAAATGAGGAACAGAGAGCGTCCGGGCGTCATGGCCCGAGTCTCCCCGCCTCCGGACCGGGTGTCCAGCCCCAATCCAGAGTGGCGCGTTCGCGCTTGAAAGCGGCGGGGTTTTCCCTTACCGGTCCCCGCTTTCCGAGGCCCCACCTCTTCCTTTTATATCAGACACATGGACAAAGCCACTCTCTCTCAAGCCGCCGCCGAAGCCCGCGGGCTCGCCATCGATGCCGTGCATGCCTGCAGTTCCGGTCACCTGGGCTTGCCTCTTGGCGCCGCCGAGATCGGAGCGGTGCTCTATGGTGAATCGCTGCGCGTGAATCCCGACGAGCCGAAGTGGCTGAACCGCGACCGATTTGTGCTCTCCGCCGGTCACGGCAGCATGTTCCTCTACGGGTGGCTGCATCTCGCCGGCTTTGATCTCCCGCTCGACGAGCTGAAGCGCTTCCGCCAGCTCCACAGCAAGACTCCCGGCCACCCGGAATTTGGCGAGACGCCCGGTGTCGAAGCCACCACCGGCCCGCTGGGTCAGGGCATCGGCAACGGGGTCGGCTACGCGCTGTCCGGGAAAATGGCCGCGACCCGCTTCAATACCGCCGAGCACACCATCCTCGACCACCACGTCATCGTGCTGGCCGGCGACGGCTGCATCCAGGAGGGCGTGGCGGCCGAGGCGGCGGCCTTCGCAGGCCATGCCGGGCTGGACAACCTGATCCTCATTTACGATTCCAACGACGTGACGCTCGACGCGATGGCTGCTGTCACCCAGAGCGCCGACACCTGCGCCCGTTTTGCCTCGCTGGGCTGGGACGTGGTGAAAATCGACGGTCACGACCTCGACGCCATCGCTGCAGCCATCGCCGAGGCCAAGACCAACGACAACGGCCGCCCGAAGCTCATCGAGTGCAAGACCGAGATCGGCCGCGGCATCCCGGAAGTCGCCGGCACGGCCGCCGGGCATGGCGAAGGGGGCGCCAAATTCGCCGACGCCGCCCGCCAGGGGTTGGGACTACCTGCCGACCAGCATTTCTACGTTTCGGACACCGTCCGCGCCTACTTCGCAGACCGAAAAGCCGCCCAAAAGGAAGCTCATGCCGCCTGGCAGGCCACCTACGAGGGATGGAAAGCCGCCCAGCCCGCACTGGCCGCCGAATTGGAAGCCGGCCTGGCCCAGACCGTGCCTGGCTACCTGATGGACCGCATCCAGGCCTTTGCCGCCGATTACGCCGATGCCACCCGGAACGCCGGCGGCGTCATCCTCAATGCCATCGCCGCCGAGATGCCGCTGTTCATCACCGGCAGCGCCGACCTCTATGGCTCGACGAAGAATTACATCAAGGGCGGCGGCGATTTCAGCCGCGAGAATCCCATGGGCCGGAACATCTGGTTTGGCATTCGCGAGCACGCCATGGGCGCGATCTGCAACGGCATCGCCTACGACGGCCTCTTCCGCGCCTCGGGCGCGACCTTCACGGTGTTCGCCGACTACCTGCGCCCGTCGATCCGCATCGCCGCGCTGGCACATCTGCCGGTCACCTACATTTTCACCCACGACTCCGTCGGCGTCGGCGAGGACGGTCCCACCCACCAGCCGGTGGAGACGGTGAGCGGCCTGCGCGTCATCCCCAATCTCGATGTGATCCGGCCCGGTGATCCCGAGGAAGCCGTCGGCGCCTTTGCCGCAGCCATGGAACGCACCAACGGACCCACGGCATTGATCCTGACGCGCCAGAAGGTCGCCACTCAGGGCCATCTCACCGCCCAGGCGCGGCGCGAGGGTGCCCTGCGGGGCGGCTACGTCGTCGTCGCGGAGACGTCGCCTCTGGAGATGATCCTGCTGGCCAGCGGCAGCGAACTGGAACACGCCGTCAACGCCGCCGCCCAGCTCGGCTCGGGTGTGCGGGTGGTGTCGATGCCCTGTCTGGAGCGCTTTGACCGCCAGCCGGCCGATTACCGTGAGAGCGTCCTGCCCGCCTCATGCCGCCGTCGCATTGCGATCGAAGCCGGCGTCAGCGGGCTGTGGCATCGGTATGTCGGCCTCGACGGACGGGTGCTCGGCATCGACCGGTTCGGCATCAGCGCCCCGTGCCCGGTGGTGATGAAGGAGCTGGGAATGACCGCCGACGCCATCGTCGCCGCGGCCCGTTCGATCTGAGCCAGATTGGCCAACCCGTTTCCGATGCAACAGGGTCTCATCGGAGACCCAACAGGGTTGCACCGGATCAACGGGCGAAGTCGCCGGCCTGCAGGCCCCCACTGCTGCTGTCGAACAGGAAGCTCAGGTAGAGGCTGACGGCGAAGTCGTCGAAGGCGGCCGTCTTGGCGTAGCCGGCTTGGGCACCGAGGCGCCATTGCGGATTCAGCTCCAACAGGGTCTGCAATCGGGCGGTGAAGATGGCCGAACTGTCGCTGGTGGCACCATAGAGCCGCCCATCTGGCGCCAGCGGCAGCACCGGCGAGGCCGCCTGGTCGTTGGTCTGGGCACCGACACCGATAAAGCCGCCCGTCAGCCACGAGCCACCCGTCTCGGTGAGGAAGCTGAGGCCCATCATGCCCTGAATGAGCTGATCGGGGCTGAAGTAGCCACCATGGCCGGCGGTGAACTGGCTCAGGTTCTTGTCATAGCTCTCAAAGTGGAAGCTGGGACCGATGGTGATGTATTCGAAGCCCTCGACGTCCAGGTCATAGGTCAGGCCGACATTGGCTGCCACGGCGGAGTTGTCCGCCACGCCCTCGCCCTCGAGTCGGCTCAGTTCGACCAGACCATTGACGCCCCAGCCACTGCCGAGATCGAGGGCGCCGTCGGCCCGCACGCCACTGCGCACCACCCGGCCCCACTCGCGACCGGAATAGGGATCGCTCATGCCGGTGTACGAAAGCAGGGACTCGGTGACCGACTCGGAGAAGCCGCGCACGCCGGCAGCGGCGCGTTCGCCCTGCCATTCCACGCCGAGCGCGCCGATGGCGCGGGCATTGATGTCAGCCCCGATGGGCGTGGAGCCGACTTCGGCGATGAGAGCCTTGTCGCCCTTCTCCAATCGGTAGGAAAGCCGGGGCTCGATGAGCGTGTCGGTCTCGGTGGCGATTCTTTGCTGCTCCAGCGTGTCGTCGGCGCGCCCCACGAGCCGGCTGCCCTCCAGATTGCCGGATTCCAGGCTGATGCCGCGCACGGCGAGAGTCAGCGACTGGTTGCCTCCCTGACCGAAGACGAGCGTGGACACCACTCCGGGCAGGTGATTGACGCGCAGGCGATCGACGCCGCCCTGCCCTTCCTTTTCCCGGAATCCCCCGCCCGCGGAGACGCTCGAGGTGGAGGGAATGCCGGGCTCGCGCACATCGAAGACCTCTCCCATCTGACGCGACTGGTTGGCTGAGGCGGCGATGGTCGTCATGCCACCAAACGAAGCCGACTCAGACGTGTCGGGCGCTGGCGGGACGGGCGCTTCGGCAGCCGGAGGAGGCGGAGGCGTTCCAGCCAGTGCCGTGGCTTCGGCGGCACGGCGTTTTTTCTCCTCCTCGGCTTTCGCGGCGGCGATCAGCACGGGATCCGATGCAGTGGCCAGCGCACCGCCGAGTTCGCGGTTCAGCTGGGCCAGTCGCTCGGTGCGTCCGGCCTGCTGGAGACTGTGGGTGAGCCCCTCGGCGCTGTCCTTGTCCGCCGCCTCGCGGTAGAGCGACTCGAACAGAGTGGCCGAGTCGGTGTAACGACGATTCTGATACAGGGACCACGCTTTCATCCGTCGTCCGCTGCGCTCGAGGGGCGCGATGGCATCGGCCTTTTCGATCAGAGCGAGGCTTTCCCGATGGCGTCCGGCTTTGCGCGCGTCGGCTGCCTCGCGGAGCAGGTTGGCGGATTCCTCGCGGGACACGGCGGCGGGGTCGAGGCGGTTTTCCTCGGCCAGAGTTCTGGCTTCCTCGAAATCCTCGCGGGCGACCGCGGTCTGAACCTGCCGGTCGGCAATCGCCTGTCGCACCCCGGCAAACGCCGATTCGTCATCGGGAAACTGGCTCATGATTTCCTCGGCCTTGCCCGTGTCGCCGCTTTCGACCGCCTGGGTCGCCGTCGTGGCCGCCGCTTTGGAGACGATGTTGCGCCCGTCGGGCACCAGGGACTGGTGGGTGGTGGCCAGTTTGTATGCCCGGGCGAGATCGCCGGACCGGTAGGCAGACATGATCAGGCCCTCGGCGGCACGACTGCTGGCGGGATCGAACTCCAGCGCGTGTCCGAACCAGCGGTCGGCGACCTGCCACTGCCCCTTTTCGAAGTAAGCCCAGCCGAGCGCCAGAGCCGAGCCGGCATCGCGGTTGGCGACGACTTTTTCCCGGAGGAGCTGCCCCTCGGGCGACGGTGAGGTGAGAGCCTCGGGCGAGGGAGCCGGCTGGGTGGGAGCCGCTTGAGTGGGCGGCGGCGGCGGGATGGCCACATCGACCGGTTTCTCGCCCGTTTCAATGCCGGCGGCAGCCTCCACCGCGGTCGGGGCCGATGCGGCCGCGTCGACCACCGGTGCCTCTTCCGCTGACGCAAGAAACGCGCCCGCCGCGAGGAGCGCGGCGACCGACAGGCTGGCGATGGGGAGGTGTGAACGCATCGGATGGAAAGGGGCGCAGTGCGATTCAAACGCCGCGGCGGAGAGATTCCTCGAGGCGGGCCTGACGGCGGGCATTTTCCCGCTGCCGCCGGGAGCGCGAGGTGCGTCGATTGGCATTGGCCCGAGCGGGAACGAGATCCCAGTCGCGGCCCGAGGTCATGGGTTGCCGGAGCAGCCACCCGAGAATGACCAGACTGACTGTGCAGAGCAAGACGCTCAACCACGGCAATCCCGTCACCCGGTGCCACACGGCCGCCGCCAGCCCCGGGCTGCCGACCTCAAAGGTCACGGCGAGTCTGTGGTTCCGGGGTTCCTGATCGCCGGCATGCCACACCGAGGTGTCGCCGCGCAGGGATTCCCAGACGATGGGATGGATGAGATCGATGACGCGCTCCCGCAGGATGAGATGGTCCGCCGCACAGAGGACTCCTCCGACGATGCCGACCGCCTCGGGAGACTGGAACTGCGTGAGGAACCCTTCTCCTTCCGCCACCGAGACCCGCGCATGCGTCGAGGCATCCACCACCGCCGGCTCCAGTGCGGAAATGGGCCCGATCGCGAGCCAATGGCGCGGCCCCGCGGGCATGGTATCGACCACGCCGAGCATCGGCTGCAGATCGCCGGCAGTCTGGGCCAGTTTGCCCGCCAGCATCCAGGCGCTGGAAACACTGCCCGCGTCGCGGCTGCCTACCCACAAATCGAAGCCACCGGTCACCGCACCCGGCAGGCCTTCGCGGCGCCAGAGGTCCAGATCGGGCAGCGTGACACGCCGACCGGTGATCGCCTCCCGACCGGCTGCCGGAGTCTCGGCGATCTGCCAGCCCGTCACATCGATGCGGGGCAGGCCGGGAAACTGCTCCGGCGCGATGGTAAAAGCCCGCACCGCTTGCGTCACGCCCTCCGGCTCCGTGCCCGACAGCACCAGCAGGAAGTGCCGCGGATCGCGGGGATGGGGATAGACGCCGACGAAACTGTTCGAAATCTGGTCGCAGATTGTTTTTGGCAAAATGCCGATGAGTTCGGCCCGCGTCCCGACGGCGATCTCATCGCCGAGCGAGGTCAGCCGATCACTGTGGCGGATCTCGAGGGGCCGCTTTCCCATCCAGATGGCCGACCGCTGCGCGACGCGGTTGCCCCAGTCGAGATGGCGCGCCTCCAGGGAATAAAGCGGCGGCGTGACCAGGGTGAGCGCGTAGTCTCCCCAAAAACGATCATCGATCAGGTCGCGCAACTGGTCGAGCAGCGGATCCAGCGGGCGCAGTTGGTACTCCAGCGCCAGCCCCGAGGCGAGCGTGTCGATCTGGGTGATGGGAATAGGCGTATCCGCCCCTGTGACGGGTAATCCCTCCTGCCGGGAGGCGACTTTCAGCCGATAGCTGCTCACCGGAGCCTCCAAGCCGGGCAGGCGACCGACGAGGCGACCGCGGCGCTCGCCCGGAGAAAGGAGGGCGGTGCCGATCTCGCGGTCATCCCAACTGATCCGCAAACCGGGAGCCAGCCCCGGCTCGGTCGCGGCATGCTCGTGCTGGATCATCACCTCGCCACCGAGCAGCTCGATGCGCGGGCTCAGCGCGATCTCGACCTCGATCCCTGAGTGACCACCCTCGATGGAGATCGGCGAGCGAGTGCCGACGAACTCCGACAGGCTGCGCCAGTGGCGGCGGGTCTCCGAGACCAGATCCGAAAGGGCCGGCCCCTCCTGCGCCCGGAGCGGCTCTGCGGCCGTCGCGGCGATGAGCAAACAGGCCAAAGCCATCCCCTTCCCTCTCCGGGAAATGGGGCTTTTCGCCTCAGGCCACGCTGTCTTCCTCGCTATCATCGCATCCTGTCACGCCGGTTCAGCCGCTTCGGTTCAGACGGTCCAAACGGAGCCGTTTTCCTGAAATGAAGCCATCTCCAGCACATTAGTTTAAGTTTTCCAAACCTTAACGACAACTAAATTGTCTATAAAATCGATAAAAACCGCTCACTCAAGAACAATTTTTTCTTTCCGCGCCTCAAGAAATTGCCAATTTTCGATTGATTATATTTTCAATAATTATTAGATTTAAATCTCTGCCTTTCCCATGAACGTTCTCGTCGTCGAAGACCATGCACCGACCGCCCTGTTGCTCGCGAGGGTCTTCCAGCGCCTTGGGCATGAGGTGGAGACTCGCGAGACGGCCGAACTGGCGGCGGAGGCGCTGGAAACCCGCGGGCGCGGCGGTTTCGACTTGTGTTTCATCGACCTGGCCCTGCCCGATCGCGATGGCATCTGGCTGTGCCGCTGGATCCGCTCTCACGAGGGCGCGGGTCGTCCCTACATCATCGTCGGGACGGGCAGCGACTACACCCGCATGCTGTCCGAAGCCTTCGACGCTGGTGCCGACGACTACGTGGAAAAACCCTACGAGACCCGCATGCTGGAACTCCGCATCGCGGTGGCGACCGAACGCATCGCCGCCGAAATCGAGCGCTCCCGGCTTTCGGCCGCCCTGTTGCGCGAGCAGCAACTCGTGGAGGCCGTCTTCGACACCGCCGCGACCTGCATCGTCGCCCTCGGCGCCGACGGTCTCATCGCCAAGGCCAACGAGGTGACCACGGCTTTCACCGCCCGAGCCACTTCGGACCTGGTCGGCCACTCTTTCACCGCGTTTTTCTCCGATGGCCGGGGTCGAGATGAAACCAACGCCGCCAAGCTCGCAGATCTCGTCTCTGGTCTGGCCTCGGTGTGTGAATTCGAGACCCAGGTGACCGCACCCGACCAGTGCCGACGCGATCTGGCGTGGCTGTGCCGCCGGTCCGAAGGCCTCACCGGCACCTCCGGCGAGCCCCTGGTAGTCTGCGTCGGCGCCGACATCACGGAACGACGGCGGCTCGAGTCGCAGCTCGCCTTCCTCGCCGAGCGGGACCCGCTCACGCACCTGATGAATCGATCCCAGCTCGATCCGGCCGTCCAACGGGCGCTCGACGCGGTGCGCGAAGGCCGGCAGGCCGCCCTGATGTGCCTCGATCTGGACGACTTCAAGATCGTCAACGACACCGGAGGCCACGCCGCCGGCGATGCCCTGCTGCAATCGGTAGCCCACCTCGTCTCGCGCCACACCCGGCCGTCCGACACCGTCATCCGCCTCGGCGGCGACGAGTTCGTGGTCGTCCTGCCCGACGCCACGCCATCCCACGCCGAAGCCGTGGCCGAACGCATCCGCGCGGCGATCGAGCACCATCGCTTCGGCTTCGGCGGCAAGGAATTCCGTGTCACCGCCTCGATCGGCCTGCTCAATCTACGACCGGAACTCTCGCTGGAGGACGCCCTCGCCCGCAGCGATGCCGCCTGCTACGCCAGCAAACGCAACGGTCGCAACCTCGTCACCATCAGCACCTCACGCGAAGGCACCGAGCGCAGCGAAGACCACGCCTGGCACGCCCGCCTCATCGATGCCATCGCCCACGACGCGATCGATCTCTGGCTCCAGCCCATCGTCTGCCTGCAGACCGGCGAGGTGGTCTTCCACGAAGTCCTGCTCCGTCTGCCCGGCACACCCGGCGCTTCCCTGCCCGGGCAGTTCATGCCGTCCGCCCGGCGCTACAACATGCTGCCCGAACTGGACCGCTGCGTGGTGCGCAATGCCCTGGACCTGCTGCAATTCGATCCGGCTCTCTGCCTCAGCATCAATCTCTCCGGCCGTTCGGCGAGCGATCCGCGCCTGCCCGAGTTCCTCACCACCGCGATCTCGAGGGCCGGGGTCGATCCCGGCCGGGTGATCTTTGAAATCACCGAGTCCGAACTCATCTCCGACCTGCCCCAGGCCATCTCCCGGCTCACTGCCCTGCGGTCGCGGGGATTCCGCTTCGCCCTCGACGATTTCGGCCGCGGCTACAGCAGTTTCAGCTACCTCCGCGAACTCCCCGTGGAAATCGTGAAGATCGACGGCTCCTACACCCAGACCCTGGCCGACGACCCCGCCAGCGCGGCCTTTGTCGGCGCCATCGCCTCGCTCGCCCATGCCATCGGGCTGCGGTGCGTGGCTGAGCATGTGGAGAATGCCGCCGTCATCGCACCGCTGCGGGAACTGGGCGTCGATTATGGACAGGGATACCATCTCGGCATGCCCCGGAGCTACCTGACCCACGCCCCCGGCGCCGGCAGGGAGCCGCAACCGGCCGGACTCATCCTCGCAAAGTAAGCCACGGCGCCGAATTTTCGATGAGACAGGGTATGATCGCCGATCAGACCCTGTCTGATCGGAATCGTCAGTCTTCCTTCCGCGATAGCCGGGCCGCCAGTTTGACCGCTTCGTAGAGGCTGTTGGGATTTGCCCGGCCCTGCCAGGCGATGTCGAACGCCGTGCCGTGATCGACGCTGGTGCGGACCACCGGCAAGCCAAGGGTGGTATTGATCGCCGAGTCAAAAGCCAGCGCCTTCAGCGGGATGTGCCCCTGATCGTGATAGAGGCACACCACGGCATCGTAGGCCCGGCGCCGCCACGGTAGAAAGACCGTGTCGGGGGGCAACGGCCCTTCGATGCTGATGCCCCGGGCCCGCGCCGCTGCCACGGCGGGCTCCACCAGTCGCTCTTCCTCGCGCCGGCCGAAGAGACCGTGTTCCCCGGCATGGGGATTGAGTCCGCAGATCAGCAGCTTCGGCTCCCGGCCCCGGATGCGGCGCATCGCGGTGGCGGTCAGCTCGATGACTTCGAGGATGCGATCGATACTTAGCAGATCGGGCACCTCGTGATAGCCGACGTGGACGGTGACGAAGCTGCAAGTCAACTCCTCCGAGGTCAGCATCATGCAAGAGCGCTCCGCCCCCATCCGCTCGGCAAAAATCTCGGTGTGCCCGGGATACAAATGCCCGGCCGCGTGCATCGCCTCCTTGTTCAGCGGCGCGGTGGCAACGGCATCGATCCGCCCGGCCAGTCCGGCATCGATCGTGGCGATCACAGCTTGGTAGGCCGCCTCGCCACACCGCGGATCGACCCGTCCCGGCACAATCTGGTCCGCCTCCGGCAGCGGCAAGTCTAGCACGGAGGGCACCTCGACACGGAGCCGGCCACCTGCACCGTCCTCCGGCAGGATCGGAGCGTCAAAGGCGAGCCCGGTGTGGCCGGCAACGCGCCGCAGAATCGCGGCGGAACCGAAGACCACCGGCACACAGTGCTTCAACAGGGCTTCCTCCCGCAACAAGCGCAAGCAAATCTCGGGACCGATCCCGGCGGGATCGCCCAGGGTGACGGCAATGATGGGACGTTCGTTCATGGACTGGCGCAGGGATGCGCGGGGCGGAGGCAGCGCCGCCGGAACAGCTTCCCCCTGCCAGCCGGTCGCGCAAGCGGCAAGCCCCGAAAATCACGCCAGGATCGGCCGGATCACGTTGCCGAAGACATCGGTGAGCCGGTAGCGCCGGCCGCTGTAGGTGTAGGTGAGCTTTTCGTGATCGAGCCCCAGCAAATGCAAAATGGTCGCGTGCAGGTCGTGCACCGAGACCTTGTCGACCGCGGCCTTGTGGCCGAGTTCGTCCGATTCGCCATAGCTGACGCCGCCCTTCACCCCGCCGCCGGCGAGCCAGGCGGTGAAGCAGTGCGGATTGTGGTCGCGGCCGGGTGCCTTGCCCTTTTGCGCGACGGGCAGGCGGCCGAACTCACCGCACCAGATCACAAGGGTGTCGTCGAGCAGCCCGCGCAGCTCGAGATCGGCCAGCAGCGCCGCGACGGGCTGGTCGGTCTCGCCGGCGAACTGCGAGTGATTGCCCTGAATGTCGGAATGGCCGTCCCAACTCCGTTGGTTTTCCATGCCACCCGAATAGATCTGCACGAAGCGCACGCCGCGCTCCACGAGCCGGCGCGCGGTGAGGCATTGGGCCGCGAAGTGGCTGCAATGTTTCTGGTCCAGACCGTAGAGCCGTTTCGTGGCCTCGGATTCACGGGTAAGATCGAGCGCCTCGGGCGCGGCGGACTGCATGCGGTAGGCCAGTTCGTAGCTCTCGATCCGGGCGGCTAGATCAGTGTCGGCGGGGCGGGACTCGAGGTGGGCCTGGTTCAATTGCGCGAGCAGATCGAGCTGGCCGCGCTGGGCGGGGGCGGGCTGGTCTTTCGGCGGAAAGAGATTGTCGATCGGATCGCCCTTCGGCTTCAGCCAGGTGCCC
>JAEUHH010000011.1 GCA_016795505.1 Verrucomicrobiales bacterium
TCCAAGATCCAAGATCCAAGATCCAAGATCCAAGATCCAAGATCCAAGATCCAAGATCCAAGATCCAAGATCCAAGATCCAAGATCCAAGATCCAAGATCCAAGATCCAAGATCCAAGATCCAAGATCCAAGATCCCCGCCCCTCCCACGATTTGCCATTTGAATCGGCCCGACAATCGGACACACTGATCCCGATGCTTCGCCGCCCCTTCGTCTTCGCCGCCCACACCCTGCTGGCAGGGATCGCTCTGGCGGCGATTGGTTGCGACGGACGCCCCCCCATCGACCGAGCCACTGAGCAGGGCATCCTCGTCCGCGGAAACTCCGCCGAACCGAAAGGACTCGACCCCCACCTCGTCTCCGGGGTCATCGAAGACAACATCATCCGCGCGATCTTCGAAGGCCTCTGCGTCAGCCACCCCAGCGAGGATGGCGTCGCCGTGCCGGGAGTCGCCGAACGGTGGGAGCACAACGAGTCCTTCACCGAATGGGTCTTTCACCTCCGCCCCGACGCCGTATGGTCCGATGGCCAGCCCCTGACGGCTCACGATTTCACCTTCGCCTACGAGCGCATCCTCTCTCCGGCTCTTGCGGCCGAGTATGCCGGCATGCTGCACTACATCGAGGGCGCTCAGGCCTTCAACGAGGGAAAAACGAAGGACTTCTCCACCGTGGGGGTGAAAGCCGACGACGATCACACGCTGCGCGTCAAGCTCCGCGGTTCCATGCCCTTCCTTCCCGAACTCACCAAGCACTACACGTGGTATCCGGTGCCCCGGCATGTCGTGCTCGCGCATGGAAAGATCGACGACCCGTTCTCCGAGTGGACCCGCCCGGGCAACCTGGTGTCGAATGGCCCCTTCGTGCTCAAGTCCTGGCGGCTCAATGACCACATCGAAGTCGTGAAGAATCCGCGCTACTGGGACGCCGGCACCGTTTCGCTGAATGGCATCCGATTCCTGCCCGTGGTCAACGGCTACACCGAGAGCCGCATGTTCTTCAACCGCCAGCTTCACCTCACCTACGCCCTGCCCTCCGAACTGATCGATCATGCGTTGGAGCGATTTCCCGGAGAAGTCAGACAGGAACTCTACCTCGGCACCCTCTTCCTGCGCTGCAATACCCGTCGTGGTCCCCTCGGCGATGTCCGGGTGCGCCAAGCTCTCTGTCTGGCTCTCGATCGCGAATCGCTCATCTCCAATGTCGTCCAGGGAGGACAAAAGCCGGCCCTCGGGATCGTCCCGCCGTTTGGCGACTACCAATCGCCCGCTCTGGTGCGCCACGATGCCGACGAAGCCAGGCGCCTCCTCGCGGAAGCCGGATTTCCTGAAGGACGCGGTTTCCCCGAGTTCAAATTCCTCATCACCGATCGCGACACGGCCAAACGGCTCGGCGAAGCGATTCAGGGCATGTGGCGCGACACCCTGGGCATCCGCGTGCGCATTGAGCAGATGGAGTGGGGTTCCTACCTCCAGTCGCAGTTCGAAATGAACTACGATCTCGCCATGGGTGGCTGGATCGGTGACTACCTCGACCCCACCACCTTCCTCGACATGTGGGTGACCAACAACGGCAACAACAACACCGGCTGGTCCAGCCCCGACTACGAAGCCCTGCTCACCCGTAGCGAAAACACCTCCGATCCCACCGAGCGGCTCCAGGTCCTCCAGCAGGCCGAGACCCTCTTCCTCCAGGATCGCCCCGCCATTCCCATCTACTGGTACACCACCAATTACCTCCTGCATTCCTCAGTCAAGAACTGGAACCCCATGCTGCTGAGCCACCAGCCCTACAAATTTGTGAGGTTGGAGCCCGACCATGAGTAAAAAGTCGAAAGTAAAAAGTGAAAGACTCCCCTGACCGGCCGACTGAAATCTGAGATCGTAAGACTGAAGACTTCCCCCAAGAAATGCTCCCCTTCCTCACCAAACGCCTCTTCCAAGGCCTGATCGTGCTGTTTGCGCTGTTCACGATCACGTTTTTCCTGGCCAAAGCCATGCCGGGAGAGCCGTTTACGACCGAGAAAAATGTTTCCGAGTCGATCAAGGAAAACATGCGGAAGAAGTTCGGACTCGATCAGCCGGTCTTGAAGCAATATGGGCGCCGGCTGGCCAATTTCGCCACCGGTGACTTCGGCATTTCGCCCCGGAAAAACCGGCCCGTGCTGGAAATCATCGCCCAGTCGTTTCCCGCCTCCCTGGTGCTCGGACTTGGCGGACTCGTCGTGGCGGTGGGCATCGGCATTCCCATGGGCATCGTCTCCGCGATTCGCCGGAATGGGTGGATCGACCATGGGGCGATGGCTTTTGCCATGATTGGCATCTGCGTGCCCGCTTTTGTCATCGGACCACTGCTGCAGAGCGGCGTGGCGATGCGCCTCGATTTCCTCAAAGTGGCCGGTTGGGATCAGCCGATCGACATCCTGCTGCCCGCCATCACCCTCGGCCTCGGCACGGCGGCCTACCTCGCCCGGCTGACCCGCTCGGGCATGCTCGAGATCCTTTCCCAGGATTTCATCCGCACCGCCCGAGCCAAGGGCGTGCCGACGGGCCAGATCATCGTCCGCCATGCCCTCCGTGGAGGGCTGCTGCCCTCGGTCGCCTTTCTCGGCCCGGCTTTCGCATATCTCATCTCCGGCTCCTTCGTCGTGGAGACCCTGTTCCAGGTGCCCGGCATGGGACAGCACTTCGTCAATGCCGCCATCGACCGCGATGAGTTCCTGCTGCTCGGCGTCGTCATGTTCTACGGCTTTCTCATCGTCGTGATGAACCTCGCCGCCGACGTCGTCCAAGCCCTGCTCAATCCCCGCGTGCGCCTGTCCGAGACCGCCGCCGCGGATTGATACCCCGTCCCGCCTTTCTTCCCCACTACCCGTGACTCACCCCAAACTGGACCGCAGCTTCGAGAAAGGCGCCTCTCTGGGCCGCGATGCCTGGCTGCGGCTCCGGAAGAACCGTCTCGCCGTCGCCAGCATGGTTGTCCTCATCGCGATGTTCGCCCTCTGCTTCATCGTCGCCGGCTGGTTCCCGGATCCCAACGCGCAGAATCTGACCAACAAGTTCGCCTCGCCTTCCGCCGGCCACTGGTTTGGCACCGACCACCTCGGGCGCGATCTCCTTTCCCGCGTCCTGTTTGGCGGACAGGTCTCCCTGCTGGTCGGACTCGTCGCCACCGCAGTCGCCCTCACCATCGGCATCGTCTACGGCTCCATCTCCGGCTATGCCAGCACCCGGATCGACGATTTCATGATGCGCGCCGTCGACATCCTCTACGCCATCCCCTTCCTCGTGCTCGTCATCCTGCTGAAGGTCGTGATCGCCGGCGAGATGGATGTCCTCAGCGCCCGCATGACCACCGACTGGGGCTGGGATGCGGATTTCGTGGGTCGCTTTGCCAATATCGTGCCCCTGTTCCTCGCCATCGGCGCCCTCGGCTGGCTCACCCTGGCCCGCATCACCCGCGCCCAGGTGCAGGATATCCGGCGCCGGGAGTTCGTTGAGGCCGCCGTCTCGCTGGGGCTCGGCCGGCTGCGCATCCTGTTCCGGCACATCATTCCCAACACCCTCGGCACCGCGATCGTTTACACCACCCTGACCATGCCCGGCTTCATCATGTTCGAGGCCACCCTCTCCTATCTCGGACTCGGGATCGAGGCGCCCAACAGCTCCTGGGGCATTCTGATCAAGGAAGGTGCCAACTACATGGAGACCCAGCCCCGCCTGCTCGTCATCCCGGCCCTGTTTTTCTCCATCACCCTGTTCGCACTCAATTTCCTCGGCGACGGCCTCCGCGACGCCCTCGACCCGAAAGCCTCCAAAGACTGATCCTCCTCCCGATGCCCCTGCTCTCCGTCGAAGACCTCCGCGTCAGCTTTCACACCCGCAACGGCATCGTGCGGGCCGTGGATGGCGTCTCGTTCACCGTCGAACGCGGCCAGACCGTCGGCATCGTCGGCGAGTCCGGTTCGGGAAAATCGGTCACCTGCTACTCCCTGCTCGGCCTCATTCCCAAGCCCCCCGGGCGCATCGAGGGCGGCCGTGCCATCTTCGACGGCACCGACCTGCTCCAGCTTTCCGACCCACAACTCAATACCGTGCGGGGCCGGCGCATCGGCATGATTTTTCAGGATCCGATGACATCCCTGAATCCCTACCTGCGCATCTCGGCCCAACTCGTCGAGCCTCTCATCCTCCACGAGGGACTCTCCCGCGCCGCCGCGCTCGACCGAGCCATCGCCGAGATGGCCGCCGTGGGCATCCCGCGTCCCGCCGACCGCATCCATGCCTACCCGCACGAGTTCTCCGGCGGCATGCGGCAGCGCGTCATGATCGCCATGGCGCTCATCACCCGGCCCGAGATTCTCATCGCCGACGAGCCCACCACCGCCCTCGATGTCACCATCCAGCGGCAGGTGCTCGATCTGATCAAAGCCCGTCAGGCCGAACTGGGCACGGCCGTCATTTTCATCACCCACGACCTCGCCGTCGTCTCCGAGGTCTGTGATCAGGTGAATGTCATGTATGCCGGCCGCTTCGTCGAGCGGGCGCCGGTAAATGAGCTGTTCACCTCGCCACTCCACGCCTATACCCGGGCGCTCCAGGCCTCCATCCCCGCCCTCCAGACCAAGGGTGAGGACCTCTACACCATTTCCGGCCGCCCACCGGACCTCAGCCGTCCCATTCCAGGCTGCGCCTTCGCCCCGCGCTGCGAGACTGAGACCCGCGACCAGTGTCTCACCGATCGGCGCCCCGAACTCGTCGAGAAATCCCCCAATCATTGGGTCCAGGACTGCCCCGGATGCCTTGGGCCCCTTCGGGGAAATCCTCAATCCTAAGCTCGAAATCCGAAACAAATTCAATTCTTCGAATCGCCAATTTTCCAAACCGGGGATCTCGCAGCGCCCATCCCAGATCGCAAATCCCAATTCCCCTGTCCAAATTTTCCAGCCTCTGCGCCTCTGCGCCTCCGCGTGAGATTTCCGCCCTTTCCCCATTCCCCTGCCCAGAGAACTGAAAACTGACAGCCAATCACTCTCCACTCCCCATGCCCTCCCACCTCGAAATCGAACACCTTTCCAAGCACTTCCCCCTCCGCTCGGGGTTGTTCGGTGGTCATGGCGGTGAGGTGCGGGCGGTGGACGATGTCTCGCTCACCGTCGAGCGGGGTGAAATCCTGGGGCTCGTGGGCGAGTCCGGCTGCGGGAAATCCACCCTGTCCCGCCTCGTCATGCAACTCATCCCGCCGACCGCCGGCACCATCCGCATCGCTGGCGATACCCTCACCGGACTCCCGGCAGGAGAAGTGCGGCGACGGCGCCGGGATTTCCAGATGATCTTTCAGGACCCCTACGCCTCGCTGAATCCCCGGCTTACCATCTACAGCACCCTGGCCGAAGCCCTGCGCACCCGCCATCCCCGTCTCTCCGGCAGCTCGCTGATCGACTCCGTCGCTGCACTCATGGATCGCGTCGGACTCGACCCCGGCTTCATGCGGAAATACCCCCACGAGTTTTCCGGCGGCCAGCGCCAGCGCATCGCCATCGCGCGCGCCCTCGCCCCCGAGCCCCAGCTCATCCTCGCCGACGAGCCCGTCTCCGCCCTCGATGTCTCGATCCAGTCCCAGATCCTCAATCTTCTGCGCCAGCTTCGGCGCGATCTCGGCCTGACCATGATCTTCATCTCCCACGACCTCGCCGTGGTCCGCTACATCGCCGACCGCATCGCCGTCATGCAGGCCGGAAAAATCGTCGAGATCGGCGAGGCCGACCGCGTTTTCCACGAGCCCACTGCGGATTACACCCGCACCCTCCTCGCCGCCATTCCGCGCATCGCCTCCCGCTGACGCTCGGCATTTCTCTGGCTCAGGGAGCCGGCGGCAAGGGCGGCGGCGGGATGCGCGTGTCCGATCCCGGAGCCGATGGAGGCGGCGGGATCCGTGTGTCCGTGCCCTTCGGCACCTCCGGACGCCCGGTTGCCGTTGGTGCCGGCTCAGGCTCCAGTTCCGGACGCGGTGGCAAAGCCGGCATCGGCGGCGCACCTGGGCCCGTTCCCGTCGCGGGCGGACTCAGTGGATCGGGCTCACCCGCCGGATCGAATTTCCTCAAAGCCGGCCCCGAACCCGTCGTCTGCTGACGCATCCCGTCCGATCCACCGCCACCCGCCTGCGGCGCCGCCGAGTCCAGCACCAGCGGCCCGCCATCCGGCCGTCCGCGGCTGCCGCGGTAGATCCACACCGTGCGCAGCACATCGCCGTTGTCGCCCGAGATATAGACTTTGCCCACCAGATTGCCGCCCGCGTCCACCAGTTCCAGCGTCCAGATCGGCTCCCGGGAGAATTCCCGGCACCGCAGGAAGTAGTTCAGCCGGTCAAAGCCCATCCGCGCCTTCCGCGCCTCGCCCTCGGCGATGGTGAAGGCCGCCTTGCTCCCCAGTTTCAGGTCAGCCGAACGGAAGTAACCAAACGGCGAGCGGTCCGGGAAAAAGTCCGTCGCCGCTCCCTCGTTCGTCGCCTCGCCCTTGCCGGCCCAGTATTCCCGCACCAGGTAGCGCGAGTCCGGATCGTAAACAAAAATCTCCCACTCCTCCGGCTCCGGCACGCCGTCGTAGCCGCGCATCTCCACGATCCAGTTCACCCGTTCGTCGCCGAACTGCCGGCCCAGATAGTCCAGCGCCTCACGCGCCGGCAGACCGTTGTCCTGCGCCGCCAGAGGCGGCAGGGTCATGCCCGTCAGGGCGGCCGCCACCGCGCCCGCACCGATCATCCAGTAGCTGTTCCGTTTCATGGTAGTGACTTTGACGCCTAAAATTGCCCCTTTAGGCACATCTTCAAATCCCAAAAGCCGGACCTACACCCGCTCCGGCGCCCGCAGCGTGATCAGTGCGATCTCCGGCGGACAGCAAAAGCGCACCGGCACCCCCAGCGACCCGATGCCCCGCGTCACGTAGAGCCGGGACTCGTCCCGCTCGAACAGGCCCGCCACGTAGCGTTCGCCCAGATGCGGCAACTGGATCGCTCCATAAAAAGGCGCGCAGACCTGCCCGCCATGGGTGTGCCCCGCCACCTGCAGCAGCACCCGCCGATCCTCCAGCCAGTCCCACGGGTCCGGCTCATGCCAACCCAGCAGCACCGGGTCGTCCGACGCGATGCCCCGCAGCATGGCATGCGGATCCGGCCGGCCCGCCCAGGCGCTTTCCAGCCCCGCCACGTGGAACCGCTGGCCCGATGGCGCCCGCAGCGTCGTCACCGCATTGCGCAACACTGGCACCCCCGCCTTTTCCAGCTTCCCCGCCACCGCCTCGCTGCGCCGCGACCACTGGTCGTGATTTCCCAACATCGCGAACACCCCCAGCCGCGCCCGCAGACCCGCCAGGTGCACCACCAGCGCGTCCATGCCCGCCACGTCGCGGGAGATGAAGTCCCCCGGCAGCATCACCACGTCCGGCTCCAGCGCATTGGTCGCCTCGATCGCCCGCGCCATCAGCGTGTCGTCGTGAAAGTCATCGTGGTGAAAGTCCGACATCGCCGCCACCCGCAGGCCATCCAGCTCCGCATGCCGCTCCGGCAGCCGGCAGTCCACCCGCTCCACCACCGGAAACCGCCGCTCGATCAGCGACCCATAGCCGAACATGCCCGCCCCCGAGCCGAAAAAGCCCAGGCTCACGAACTTCCGCCGATTCATCGTCTGCCAAAAAGCCATCCTGTTTCAGTCGTTCGCCCGTTGGCGCCTTCACGCCACGAGCCGGTTTGTGTCCAGCGCCGCCCGCCCGTTCGCCGGCAGCTTTTCACACTCTACGCGCCGCCGCCGCCCCGTCTTTCAAGCCCTCCAGCCGCGGATCGATTTCGATCAGACAGGGTTGTCTCTCCGATCCAACAGGGTCTCATCGCCGGACAGACCCTCTTTGATCGGTTTGCAAAACCCGCCGAACGCGGTCACGATACCCGCGATTCGCCCACCCGGCACGCATTTCCTCCCTTTTCGCCCCTGATGGACACCCCTCCCGGACTCAATCCGTTCACCGATTTCTGCTACCTGTTCCTCAGCATCGTGCTGGAGGGGGCGCCGTTCATCTTCTTCGGCACCCTCATCTCCGGCTTTATCGATGCCTACCTGCCATCCGGCCTGATCGACCGCTGGCTGCCAAAGAAGCGCCCCCTCGCCGTCGTCGTCAGCGCGCTGCTCGGCGCCGTCTTTCCCGTCTGCGAGTGCGCCGTCGTCCCCGTCATCCGCCGCCTCATCCGCAAGGGCCTGCCAGTCTCGTGCGCCATCACCTACATGCTCTCGGCGCCGATCATCAATCCCATCGTCGTCATCAGCACGATGAACGCCTTCAGCACCGAGGCCGGAAAGTTCATGCTCCGCGAGGTCGAAAACACCGGTCAGGAAGGCCCCGTCTTCGTCACCCTGAGCCGGCTCATCATCGCCTTCATCGTCACCGTCGGCACCGGCTGGGTGGTGCTGAAAATGCGCCGCGAGTCCGTGCTGCGACCCGAGATCTACGCCGGCGTCACCGAATCCGGCGCCCCCGAGGGCGGTCCGGGCGGCACCACCTCCGGCAGCGGTGTGCCGAAGGGTGACCGCCTCGTCCACGCCATGCGCACCGCCATGGGCGACTTCGTCGACACCGCCATGTATTTCAGCATCGGCGTGGCCATCACCTCGCTCTTCAAGGCCTACGTGACCCAGGATGTCGTGGTGCTCTTCAACCAGAGCGAATACATCGGCATCAACCTCATGATGGTGCTCGCCTTCGTCCTGTCGCTGTGCAGCACCTCCGACGCCTTCATCGCCGCCAATTTCCCCGTGCCGCTCTCCGCCAAGCTCGCCTTCCTCGTCTTTGGTCCGATGATGGATGTGAAGCTCGTCTTCATGTATCTTTCCGTCTTCCGCCGCGCCTTCGTCGCCGGCATGGCCATCACCCTGTTCATCGTCATCGGCGCGATCTGTTATTTCTGGATGCACGTGCTGTGAGATCCCACCCCGCCCGCCGCCATGAAAGCCCGCACTCTGCTCACCTACCTGTCCATCGCCGCCCTGCTCGTCTGGGGCAGCGTCTTCGTCTATTTCTACCTCACCGGACGCATCGAAAAACACGTCGATGTGAATTTCCGCACCTGGGCGCTGGTCTCCGGACTCGGCCTGTGCGTCCTGGGCCTCTTCAATCTCGCCACCGCCCGCGAGTCCGCCGGCTGCTGCGGGCATGATCACGACCACGATCATGACCACGGCCATTCCCATGATCACGATCACGACCACGATCACGCCGGCTGTTGTGGGCACGACCATTCTCACGATCACTCCCACGACTCCGCCCCGGCCGCCCACGGCGAACCCGGCCACGTCCACGGCCCCGGCTGCGGTCACGATCACGCCGAGCACGGGCATTCCCATCATCATCACCACCACGCCGAAGCCGGTCACGGGCACAGCCACAGCCACGACGACGCGCACGACCATCACCACGAGCAGCCCGCCTCGTCGCTCGTCACTGCCGTCATCATCCTCATCGTGCCGCTGCTGATGGCCGCGCACTACTCGCAGGATCGTTTCAGCTCGGAGTACGTCGCCAAATGGGGCAAGATCGAGCGCCAGATTTTCCAGATGCGCCTCGCCGAGCAGCGCGCCGCCGCCAAAGCCAAAGCCGGCCAGGGTGCTCCCGCCTCAGCCGCCGGAGCCCCCACCGATGCCGCCCAGACCGTCGCGAGTGCCGACGCCCCGCCTGCCGGTGATGGCAAAGCCGCCCCCGGTGCCGCCGACACCCCGCCCGCCGGCGACGGCGCTGCCGGCGGAGCCGAGTGGGGCGCCTTCACCATGGCCGATCTCGAGCGCATGGTGCCCAAGAACGAAGCCGGCAACTTCCTGCTCGACGTGCCGCAGCTCTTCTACACCGCCGGCGACGAAGAGTTGATGAAAGTGATGGAGGGCATCCGCGTCGAGACCACCGCTCAGGTAATGGAGGAGACCCTCAACAATCCCAAGGGCACGCGGCTGAAGCTGTTCCGGCTCTTCGTGGAGTGTTGCGCCGCCGATGCGCGCCCCCTGTCCGTGCCGATCGACTTTGGCAAAGCCCCGCCCACCTACGAGGAAATGGGCTGGGTGAAAGTGACCGGCAAGATCCATTACGCTGAGGAGGAAGGGAACATCGTCCCCCTGATCCTGGTCGAGACCATGGAAGCCACCGCCGAGCCGACCGACATGATGCTTTATTGAGGCTCTCCGGATCCTTCATACAGTGCCCCATGATTTCACCCCCTCATGATTCTGTCTCCCTGAGGCAGTAGTGAACCCTGCGGTCCTTTAGGGGAGCCACTGAGGCAAAGGAGAAGACAAAATCAGGGTGGGGTAATACGATGATTCCCCGCCCACTCAAATTTGTCTCACTCATAGATCAGATACGGCTGACGCTCGCGGCGGAAGGCCTCGTGTGCGCCCTGCCAGGAGGCGATGATCTTGGCGGGATGCACTCCGCGGGGCAGGTCCCGCTCGATACTGGTGCTGCCGTAGACTTTGTAAAACACGTCCTTGTTGTTCGCCGAGGTGCGAACAAAGAGGTTACGCTGGCCGATGCGGCGGTTGACGGCGTCGATGAAGATCAGGTTCAAGCCGGCGAGATCGACCGGAGCGTTGGCATCGATGGATACCCGGGCACCGGAAAAGCTGTTGCGGGTGTAAGGGGTGAACCGCACACCGGGCAGTCGCAGGGAATTGAGGTAGGCGGTGAACTCATTCGCGTCAAAGCCGGGGCCGCCGACATACTCGAAGGGACCGTCTGATCCGATACCGATGTCACTCCCGCTCAGGCTGCCGAGGATTCCGGTCGCGGCGTAGTAGCGGGGCGAACTGGGCTTCGGAATGTTCGGTGACGTCGGCACCCAGCGCAGCCCGGTGTGTTCCCAGCTCATGGCCCGGTTCCACCCCAGCACGGGCACCACGGTGAGACGGCAGGGCCGGGCGATCCAGCCCTTTCCATTGGCCATCTGCGCCAGCTCGCCGGCGGTCATGCCATGGATGTAGGGCGTCGGCACCTGACCGACAAAACTGATCCACTGACTCTCGATCGGCGGCCCCTGCACCCGGAGCCCGCCGAGGGGATTGGGGCGGTCGAGCACGACGAACTCCTTGCCATTCTCGGCACAGGCCTCCATCGCGCGGATCATCGTGGAGATGTAGGTGTAGCTGCGGGAGCCGATGTCCTGCAGGTCGAAGAGCATCACATCGATGCCGGCGAGCATTTCCGGCGTGGGTTTGCGGGTCGGCCCGTAGAGGGAGTAGGCGATGAGGCCGGTGAGTGGATCGCGGCGGGTGTCGATGTGGACGGCGGCTTTCTCCGTGCCCTCGAGGCCATGCTCGGGGGCGTAAAGGGCGGTGAGATTGACCTGCGGCGCCCGTTTCAGGACGAGCCGGGTCTTTTCCCCGCGTCGATTGACGCTGGTCTGGTTGGTGATGAGTCCGACCCGCTTGCCGCGCAGCAGGTCGAAGCCGTTTTCCTCCAGCACATCGATGCCGAACTTCACCGGCCCGCGGTAGGTGGCGACCTGGCCCTTCACCCGGCTGGCGCCTCCGGCCGGCGTGGTCTCGCAGGACAACAGCGCCACTAAAACGATGGTGGCGGCAAGGGCGGCGGCGAAAAAGCTTTTGTATTCGCGAATCATGGCTGCTTAACTGGCTCTTCGGGCTTTTCGCCCCGTCTCACTCATCCCCTTTTTTTCCATGGAAGAGCGCTTGCTTGGTCAATTGTTGTTAACGGGTGTCCCCGGTGCGGAACTCGATGCGGACACGGCCCGCCGATTCAAAAAACTACAGCCAGGAGGATTTATTTTATTTGGCCGTAATATCCACTCCCCCGAACAATTGCGCAAGCTGATCGACGACTTGCGGGATCTCTCGGACATCGAGCCCTTCATCACCATCGATCAGGAGGGCGGCCGCGTGTCCCGGCTCCGTCTGATCGGCTCGGAACCGCCGAATGCCCAGCAGCTCCGTCAAAAGGGCGACCTCGGCCTGATCAAGCGCCACGGCGAACTGACCGGCAAGGTCTTGCGCATGTTCGGCTTCAATGTCGACCTGTGTCCGGTGCTCGACATTTCCTATGATGACGAGGCGGATAACTCCCTGAAAGGTCGCTGCTACGGCACCTCGCCCAAGGAGGTGATCGACAACGCCAGCGTCTTCAACCACGCGCTGCGCAAGGAAGGCGTCCTGAGCTGCGGCAAGCACTTCCCCGGCTACGCGTCGGCGGCCTGTGACCCGCACCACGAACTGCCGGTCATCCACAAAACCCTCGCCGAGATGGAAGCCACGGAACTCATCCCCTTCCGCGCCCTGCTCGACGATCTGGACAGCCTGATGACCTGCCACTCCCACTTCCCCTGTTGGGACGCGGATCGTCCGCGCTGGCCGGCTTCGCTTTCGAAAAATGTGATCGGCCAATTCCTCCGCAACCAACTCGCCTACGAGGGCCTGGTCATGACCGACGACCTCGACATGGGGGCGATCCTGAACGAAGTGACCTTTGAGGAGACCATCATCGCCTGCATCGAAGCCGGCAACGACCTCGCCATGATCTGTCATCGGGTCGAACTGGTCGAGGAAGCCAAAACGCATCTGACCAAAGTCCCCTCACCCATCCTGCACGACGCGCTCCGCCGCATTGAGAAAACCAAGAAGCGTCTGGTCAATCCCTACCCCTGGTCCATCGACCGCTTCCGCGAAATCGACGCCCAGATCTGGGACCTCCGCGTCGCCACTCTGGGCGAAGAACGGGCTCAGGTGCTCAGCGTGGAAGACGGCAAGCGGTCGCCAGTGGAAATTTACTGAGGGACTGCGGGGAGATGCCATTAAAAAGTGAAAAGCAAATAGTGAAAAGTTAAGCGTATGTATTAGCCGATCGATCCACAACGCATTAGCATCATACAAAGTAACAAATTTCCAATATTTACCCCACTTTTCTCACCGCAAAAGCCTTCACCAATAGCATCCCTCCTCTCATCACTTTTCACTTTTCACTTTTTACCTTCTACCCCTACCACCCCCGCCATTCATGCTCCCCGCTATTGCCAAATTACTCATCATCCAGGACCGCGACCTGAAGATCCGGGCGATCGACAAGGAACTCGACCATCTGCCCGTGGAGGAGGATGACGCCCGCGACAAGCTGGCAGGCGACCGGCGCCGGGTCGAGGCCGCCAAGCTGGCCATGCAGGAGAACGAGGTGGCCATGAAGAATCTGGAGCTGGACATCCAGACGCGCCGCGACTCCATCGCCAAACTCAAGATTCAGCAATACGAAACCCGGAAGAACGACGAATTCCGCGCCATGGGGGGTGAGATCGAACGCTATGGCAAGGAAGTATCAGAATTGGAGGATCGCGAGCTGGTTTTGATGGAGAAAGGCGAGCAGCTCAAGCAATCTCTCGCCGATGCCCAACTCAAACTGGAGGCCTCCCAGCGCCTCGTCGATGAGGAACTGGCCGACATCGCCACCCGGCGGGACAATTTGACTGCCGAAAAGGCCGAATTGCAGTCCAATCGCCAGGAATCGGAGAAAGACGTCGATGCCGACGTGCTGGACATCTACAACCGCCTTTTCAAAAGCAAGGGCGGACTGGTCGTGGTGCCTTTGGTGAACGGGCAGTGCAAGGGCTGCCACATGAAGGTGGTGAAGTCGACCGTCGTGGCGGTGAAAGCCGGCCGCGAAGTCACCCACTGCGAGAGTTGCGGTCGTATCCTCTACTGCGGCGACGAGTGACGCCCGCGTCGAGCCATGTCCGATACCGCCCCGGTTGTCTGTCCCAGTTGCTTTGAAACCTTCGAGGTCGCTGTACCGCCGCCCGGCGAGACGCCCTGCGAGGTGGACTACGACTGCGAGGTCTGTTGCCGGCCGATGCTGATCGTGTTCGAGGACGACGACGGCGATGTGGCCGCCTGGGCACGCGGCCTGGGCGAATGATCCCGGCTTTGCTCTCAAGCGCCGATCAGTCGTCGATCGGCGTTGAAAGGCCTGGTTTTATGGAAATTTTGCCCAATCGCCGCCCAAAACCCGGTCTTTTTTCCTTTTCATCCCGCTCAGAGCGGGCCATGTAGTCCGACCCTTCCACCCATGTCCCGCTATCCCGACGAAAACATCCTGGTGATCCCGCGCGCCTTGTTCGACGAACTCGGCGCCTTCCAAGGCCTCTGTCTGGAGCCGGAGAGATATCTGCCCGCCATTCTCAACCCGGCCAACAATCTCTTCATTCCCCGCGACGACGCGGAGGAAGACCCGGGATACAAGCAGATCATCCCCTACGCGATTTTCCGATTCCAAGACCGGTATCTCCACTACGTCCGCGGAGGCGGCTCCGGGGAAAAACGGCTTGCCGCCAAAGGCTCCATCGGGATCGGCGGCCACATCAATGCCGAGGACTACCACGCCCAGTCGCACCTCGACAAGGACACCTACACCATCGGCGTCGAGCGGGAAATCGATGAGGAACTGAACCTCACCGGTCCCCTGACCCAGCGCATCGTCGCCCTGATCAATGACGACTCGAATCCCGTCGGCCAGGTCCATCTCGGCGTGGTCCACCTGTTCGACTTGTCCTCCCCGGAGGTCACCTCCAACGAGGACAACATCACCGAACTCGCCTTCCTCAGCCTCGACGAATTGACCGCCCGCCGCGACCGCCTCGAGACCTGGTCCCAGCATTGCCTCGACGGCCTCGCCCGCCTCGGCTGACTTCCGTTTCCTCCAATCCATTCCCCGCTCCCGGCTTTTCACCCACGCCATGCCCCGAGTCCCCATCGTCCTGCCCCAATTGGGAGAGTCCATCGCCGAAGCCACGATTCGCGAGATCGACATCGCGATCGGCCAGGAAGTGCGGGCCGATCAGGAGATTTTTCAAGTCGAGACCGACAAGGCCATGATGGGCGTCACCACCCCGGCCACCGGCGTCGTGCTCGACATCGTGGCTCATGTCGATGAGAAATGCGCCGTCGGCGCCACGCTGGCCTACCTCGATGTCACCGATGAGGAAATGGTCCGCGCCGGACTCGCCCGACCGGGTGACCCCGATGCCGCCGATGCCACATCCCCGAACGAGATCGCCGATGAATCCGTCGCCAGCGAGGACGGAGGCGCAGCCCAGGAAGGCCTCCACTTTGCCATCGACGAGAAAGAGATGATCAATCCGGTCCGGCCCGAAGTCCGCCCGACCATCGAAGGCTTGCCCGTCCCTGCCAGCGCCACCGGAGCCTCCTACCTCAGCCCGCGAATGAAGGCCCGCATGGAAGAACTCGGCCTGAACGCCGCCGACCTCGCTGGCGTGCCGGGCAGCGGCGCCGGCGGTCGCGTGACGATCGAGGATTTTGAGAAATTCATCCTCGAGATCGAAGCCTGCAAAATGACCGAGGCCTCTCCGATGCGCATTGCCGTGGCGGACTCGATGCGCCGCAGTTGGTCGCGCCCCCTCGCCACCGTCGGCGTGCCCGTGGCTCTGGACCGCATCATCGGCCACCGCCGCGAGCAACCGATCAAGCCCGGCATCGCCCTCTACACCATTCGCGCCCTCGCCCTCGCCATCGCCGAGAATACCGCCGTGGCCGGACGCCTCATCGGCGAGCGCATCGTCCACCCCCTCGCCATCGACATCGGCTTCGCCGTGGAAGTCGACGACGGCGTCCTGGTGCCTGTCATCCGCGATGTGGAACGGCACACCCTGTCCGAACTCACCGAGAAATACGACACCCTCGTCCAACAGGCGCGGAAGCGGCGGCTCCCCCCCGAAGCCCGAGGGGCCGGCATCGCGACGGTGACCAATTTCGGCACCTTCGGCATTGTCTGGGCCACCCCCATTCCCCTGCCGGAACAGAATCTCGTCCTCGGCCTCGGAGCCGGGCGCAAAGTGCCCCGCTGGTGCGATCAAAGCCAGACCTTCCTGCCACAGACCGAGGCCCAGCTCACCTTGAGTTTCGACCACCGCATCCTCGACGGCGGCGCCGCCGGCCGCCTGCTACAGCGCATCGGCGATCTCCTTCAGGAGCCGGAAACGCTCTGATTTCCCGCTCCGAATCGGGGGAAGACGCGAGAAAAATGTACAAAAAGCGGGGGCGGCCGCATATCCTCTCCAAGGTTCACGGCGCCCCCTATCTTCCAATGGACGGAGGAACCACCCAAACGCCCTTCACGGAAGATGGCGGTATTTATGACGCCAGACTTCCATCCGTCCACCTAAAAATTTCCTAAAATCCTTTACACACCAGTAAGTAAATCCTTTAGCCTTGTAAAAACGCACCAGTTCCTGCTCCACAGCCATTTCGGCAATCCCCGGCTCCCTTTTCCCCCATATTCCCTGACGGAAGCCAGAGATCCCCTGGCTTTCCTGAAAACAGAGGGAGCCTCCGGTTCCCCCCAAGGCCCCGGAAGCTCCCAAACTGGATGATTGGCCCGGACTTCCACCCGAAAAGCCGCTCATCGAGTCTTGGACGCGAGGCTACAGCAAAAGCGCATCGCCTGTCGATCCTTAAGTGAAGGCCGCCGAGACAGAATCGCGCCAACCTCATCACCCGGGCGGCGGGAATGAACGCCACTCCCTTGCGTCCACCGCGCAAGCATGGCACCCTCCGCCGGCCGTCCGCACGGTCATCCCGGCCTCCCCCCATGAGCGATTCCCTCCCCATCATCGGCATTGACCTCGGCACCACCCACTCGCTCGTCGGTGTGGTGGATGCCGGGTTTCCCATTTTGCTGGCCGACTCGGGCGGCGACCGCCTGCTGCCGTCGGTCGTCCACTATCAGCCTGACGGATCGGCCCCACTCACCGGCCAACCCGCCGCCCGGATGCGGGCACGTCACCCCAGCCGCACCATCGGCTCGGTGAAGCGTCTCATGGGCCGGCGATTCGATGAACTCGCACCTGACGACACGGCTGATCTCGGTTACCGGGTCGTGGCCAGCCCCTCCGGCCGGGCCGCCATCGATCCCGGCGCCGGGGATAACCGCCAGATTTCTCCCGAGGAGGTCTCCTCAGAGATCCTGCGAGCACTGAAAGACCGGGCCGAGGAGGCGCTCGAACTCGCCCCCGGATCGCTGACCCGCGCCGTGATCACGGTTCCGGCTTACTTCAATGACGGACAGCGCAACGCCACCAAACGGGCCGGCGAACTGGCCGGTCTAACCGTCGAGCGCATCCTCAACGAACCGACCGCCGCCGCCCTCGCCTACGGTCTCGACAAACTCGACGAGCGCAGCCGCGTCGCCGTCTATGATCTCGGCGGCGGCACCTTCGATCTTTCCATCCTTGAACTGCGCGACGGCGTCTTCCAGGTCATCGCCACCGACGGCGACACCCGACTCGGAGGTGACGACCTCGACGCAGCCCTGGCCGACTGGCTGCGGGAGAAAATGGACCTGCCCGACCCGCTCGATGCCATTCAGCAGACCACCCTGCTGGCCGAGTCCCGTCGGGCAAAGGAGGCTCTCAGCACTGTCGCCTCGGTCACGGTGTCCCTGCCCTTTTTCGACGGCCCGCGGAGCTACTCGACCGAAGTCAGCCGCGAGGAATTCGAAGCGATCGCCCGGCCATGGATCGACCGGACCCGCGCCCACTGCCTGCGCGCGCTGGGCGCGGCGGGGTGCCTCGCGGTTTCCGATCCAACCCTGTTTGATCGGCGATCCAACCCTGTTTCATCGGAAATCACCGGCATCGACCGGGTCATCCTCGTCGGCGGCAGCACGCGCATCCCGCTGGTGCGGCAGATCGTCGCAGAGATTTTCGGCCGGGAGCCGGATGTCTCGCAGCATCCCGACGAGGCGGTCGCGCTCGGCGCCGCCATTCAGGCCGGCATCCTCTGCGGCCGGGTGCGGCAGGTGCTGCTGCTCGATGTGACGCCGCTGTCGCTCGGCATCGAGACTTTCGGTGGCTTGATGAATGTCATCATCCCGCGCAATACGACGATCCCGGCAAAAGCCGGTGAGATGTTCACCAATGCGATCGCCGATCAGGCTTCCATGCTGGTCCGGGTGCTTCAGGGCGAGCGGGAGATGGCCCGCGACAACTGGGAGCTGGGGCGCATCACCCTTGACTTCCCCCCCGGCCCGAAAGGCAGCGCGCGCGTCGGCGTGCAATTTTCCATCGATGCCGACGGCATTCTCACCGTGCTGGCTCGCGACACCGCCACCCAGACGGACCGCGTGCTGGAGATCCGGGATTCGGCGGTGGATGTGGACGACGCACGGGTGGAGGAGATGATCGCGGAGTCGGTCGATCATGCGTTTGCCGACATGAACGAGCGGGTCTGGACGGAGGCCCGCCTGAAAAGCGAGGAATTGCTCCCAGCCGTGGAACTGGCCCTGGCCCAGGCGGGCGATGCCCTGACGCCAGAGGAAATGGCCGCAATCAAATCCGCTGCCACAGCAGTGCGCGAACTGCTGGCCGATCCCGGCCTGCCGGCCCAGCGCCTGCGGATGGCGAATCAGTCCCTCGATGACGCCACGGAGACGCTGGCCGCCATTCTGGTGGAGCGGGCGCTCGAAAGAGCCCTCGGGGCCGGATTGGGGGCGTAAATTCCGGCGGTTTCTGTCATTTTTTTGTCACGGAAAATTCGGTTTTGAGGCAATATCCGTCTGAAATATCGGGGAACCCGCTTTCACCACCCTTAGTGGAGAGAGCGCGTGTCCCCTGACTGACGCCCCCTGCTCGTTTCCATCCGCTAGTTCCTTCCCCCCACCATGGCCCAAGAAATCGCCCTCCTCGAAAAAGCGCTTCAAGCGTCGCCCAGCAATTGGCAGGTCCGCCGGTCGCTCGCGACTTTTTATGTGAATCACGATCGCAGTGCCGATGCGGCGCGCCTGATGCTGGAAGCGCCGTCCATCCCCGCGGGAGAGAAAGATCAGGTCTTCGCGGCGCAATTGATGGCCGAAACAGATGCCGGTGCTGCTCACCGCCTGCTCGACGCCTTTCTGGAGGAAAATCCGGCCAGCGGACAGGGACATCTGCTGAAAGGCCGGCTTTTCCGGGCCGCCGGCGATGCCGCCAGTGCCGAGTCGCATTTCACCGTGGCCGCCATTCTCGATCCCTCGATCGATATCGCGGCGGAACTGGCCACCTCCAAGGACGAGTCGATCGCCGTGATGGAGGTGGTCGAGGAAGAACCCGCCGCCGAAGTCGTGGCCGCCGTTGTCTCCGATTCCCAGCCCGAGCCGGTGGCGGAAGTGGTCGCCGTCCCGGCACCGGTGCCCCTGACGCCCCGTCCCCTGGCTCCGCCTCCGGCCGCCGCGGAAGCGACGCCCCCGCCGCCCGCGCCCGCTTCTCCTCCCGAGTCGATCGCCGTCCCCGAGCCAGCCGCTGTCGCCGTACCGGCGGCAGCCCCGGTCATCGCAGCTCCCTCGCCAGCCATTGCCGCGCCCATGGCGGTCGTGCCTTCGCTGGTGGACGAAGCCGACGCGGAGGTCGTCACCTACGACGAAAACGGCGAACCGATGACCGGGGTGCGGTCGCTGGTGATCGAAGAGGGCGGTGAGATGATCCACGCCCACGAGAAAAAGGCGGACACCAAGGAGAAACTGTCTGCCATCACCACGGCCATCGTGGTCCACCTCGTCATCGGTCTGCTCGCGACGCTTTACGCGGTCTCGGTGCCCCGTCAGGAACCGCCGCTCATCGCCGCCGTGGCCACCAACGACACGGGCGAGGAGAGCATGCAGAACCAGACGGTGACCAAGATGCAGCAGCGCACCGCGCAGGCGGTGGCAACGGCGACTCCGGTGGTCAGCGCGGCCGGCTTTTCGAACATCGCCATTCCCCAGGTCGACATGTCCTCGAATCTCACCATGGTGAGTATGTCCGACGGCGACACCGGCATCGGCATGTCGATGAGCGGTTTCGGCGATGTGTCGAACATGGGCGCCATCCCGCCGGCGATGCGCTCGCGATGCAGCATGTCCGAGCGGATGAAGCGTCTGCGCGAAAGCGGCGGCGAAGACCGTGCGGAGAAGGCGGTGCGAAATGCCCTCGAATTCCTCGCCAGCAAGCAGAATGAAAACGGCTCCTTCGGGAAGAAATACTATCCAGCGATGACCGGTCTCACCCTGCTGGCTTTCCTGGGCCATTGTGAAACGCCGGAATCGCCGAAATTTGGCGAAGCCGTCGTCGGCTCGGCACTTTACCTGATGGAGGTCGCCAAGAAGAACGACGGTCTGATGTGGAATGGTGAAGGCGGCAACCATCAGGCCTACGAACACGCCATCGCCACCTACGCTCTGTGTGAGCTGTTCACCATGACCAAGGAGAGTGGCAAGCCGGTGCCCGGCTTGGAGTCGATTCTGAAAAGGGCCGTCGACCGCATCGTCGAAGGCCAGACCAAGGGTGGAGGCTGGGCCTATGGTTACGCCCAGAACCCTGAAGCCGACGACATGTCCGTGGCCGGCTGGCAGATCCAGGCCCTGAAGGCGGCTTACAACACTGGCAAGCGCTTTTCCGGCGTAGAGAAGTCGCTCGACAAGGCCATGGAATACATGAAGAGCATCCAGGACGCCAAGGGCGCCTTCAAATACCGCCCCAAAGATGCCGATGGCAAACCCACCCTCACGGGCGCGGCTCTGCTCGGCATGCAAATCTGGAACGAAATGGAATCGGCCGAGTACAAGAAAGGCATGGCTTATCTGACACAGGCCTATGCCAATCCGGCACCGGGCACCAATTTCTACGCGCCCTATTACAATACCCAGGCCTTCTTCCTGCATGGCGGAACCGAGTGGGAGACTTACAACAAGAAGTTCGCCCCGAAGCTCCTCGATGCGCAGAACCCCGATGGTTCCTGGACCAAGGATGGCGTGGGCGGTCACGGCGCCGAGGACGCCCTGATCATGAACACGACCTGGGGTTGCCTGATGTTGGAGGTTTATTACCGCTACCTGCCCACCACGGACAAGGTGCAGGGCTTGAAACCGCGATGAGTCCGGTATCCCCGTTTTTCCCCGCTCCGGACACCCCGGTCGGAACCCAGATCCCACCGATGTAACTGATGGCTAGGGGCCGGTTTCAACCGGACGCCGAGGAACCTGACCATGGCTGACGACGAAACCACCCTGACAGAAGCGCTGATCGACCGACCGGAAGACTGGATCAGTCGGATCGGCCTTCTGGAATGTCTGCTCAACCGGGGTGATACATCGGGAGCGGCCCGGCTGCTCTATGAGGCACCCACGGCGGTAGATGACGAGGCGCAACTCCAGGAAGTCATCGCTCGCACGCAGCATGTGCCCGAACTGGCCGCCGCCCTGCGCCAGACCCTGGCGTGGTTCATCGGAGCGAATCCCCAGTCCGGCCTGGCCCGGTTGCTTCAGGCACGCATCACCTACCGCTCTGGCGATTTTGAGACGGCGCTGGCCCAATACCGCACGGCGCGACGGCTGGATGCCTCGCTGTCTGATTCCGACCTGGAATTGCTCAATCAGGCCGCCCTCGCCCGGGTGGCGGCTTCGGTGGTCCCGGCAGCGGCCAAGTCGGGGGCCCGAAGCACTCCCCAACCGGTTCTGCCCGCGCAGTCGCCGCGGAGATTCCCCGTTCCCGTCCCGCCCAAGCCTGCGGCACCCGAGCCGGAGCCAGTGCCAGCAGCAGAGGCAGCCACGATTTTCGCACCAGCCGACACTCCACCGGCGGCCATTGCTCCCCAAGAGGAGCTGATTTCGCCCGAGGCAACTGAGCTGACCGAGCTTTCTCACGATTCTCACGAAATCGAGGCCCCATCCACCCCCGAGGAGCCCGCGCCGTCCTCGACCGGGCCGGTCGCTGAGGACGAGCCGGCTCCCTCAGATTCGGAGAAGGCGGAAACGTCTGCCACAGCTCCCTCGATCGACATGGCAGCCGACTCCGGTCCAGCCATCGCCGAGGCCAAAACGGGTTCTGGAGCCGCTTCGGAGTCCCACGTGGAACTCATCGTCACCGAGGGCGAGATCGCGCACGCACACTCGAAAGACCCGGATACGCGCGAGAAACTCACCGCCGTGATCGTGGCCATCGCCGCCCATTTGGCCGCGGGAATCGCCTTTGCGCTGCTGGTGGTCTCCCAGGCCCGGGAAACTCCGCCGCAGATGATTTCTTCCCAAATTTCGGAAGCCGCCGAACAACCGACCGACCGGCCCAAGGTGGAGAAGATCCAGCCCGCCTCGATGCCAATGGCCGGCACGCCGGCTCCAATCCTTTCGGCGAATGCGTTTTCCAGTGTGGCGATGCCGCAGATCGAAGCTCCTCTGTCCACCACGAATCCCCTCGGTCTGGGAGACGCCTTCGGCCCCAGCCTGTCTCTCGGCGTGGGCAAGTCGGGCGGCGCGGTTTCCTTTTTCGGTTCCAAAGCCAAGTCCAAGAAGCTCGTCTTCGTGGTCGACTTCTCGGCATCCATGGGTGGATCGAAGGATGAATTGATGCGGAAGGAACTCACCAAATCGATCCGCGCCCTGCCCACCGGCGTGCAGTATCAAGTGATCCTCTTCGCGGGCCCGGCTTGGTATGCCGGTCAGAAAGTGGGCGTCTCCGCAATGAATGACAAATGGGTCGCGAACGTGGTGCAGGACGGCTCCCAACGGCACGTGTGGTACGAGGGATGGGACGAGAAGGAGCGCCACACCGGGAATCTGATGACGGCTCTCTACCACTACGCCGAGGGCCAGGATCGCCTGCCGCGGGCCAGCTACATCTCGGCGAACCGGGCCGCGATTGACAGAACGATCAAACAAATCGAGGACACGCCGCTGGTTTACGGAACCGACTGGCGGTGGCCGCTGCGCATGGCGATGAATCTGCGGCCGGACACCATTTTCTTCATGACCGACGGTGCCTTCACCACTGGCAACGGCGTCAGCAAAAAGGAGATGATCGACGAGCTGCTGGACTACAACCGCAAGATGGGCAATGCCCGGATCAACACCATCTGCATGATGGTGCTCCAGGCCCGCGAAGAATTGGAGCAACTGGCCGACGGCAGCCGCGGCGAGTTCACCCTCGTGCAGCAGGACGGCACCGTGGTGCGGGGCGGCGCACTCGACCGGGTCGATTGACGACTCCGCCAGCCGGGCGCATCGTTCGGAGAGCCACTCGTTCAGTCATGTCCCTCCGTCTCGAAAATTTCCACGGTCCCGATCTGGAACCCCATCTCGACGCCCTAGGTGCCCTCCGCATCGCCGTATTCCGTGAGTATCCCTATCTCTACGACGGCACACTCGACTACGAACGAGCCTACCTGAGAACCTATCTGGACTCGCCCCGCAGCCTGGTGGTGCTGGCTTTCGACGGAGACTCCGTAGTCGGCGCCACGACCTGCGTGCCCATGGCGGACGAGGGGCCGGAATTCCGCGCTCCCTTCGAGGCGGCGAGCTACGACATCGGTGGCATCTGCTACTTTGGTGAATCCATCCTGCTGCCATCCTACCGAGGCCATGGCATCGGCAAGGCCTTCTTTGATCGTCGCGAAGACCACGCCCGCACCCTCCCCGGACTGCGGCACACCACTTTCTGCGCCGTCGACCGGCCCGACAGCCATCCGCTCCGACCGGCGGACTATCGGACGCTCGACGCCTTCTGGATCAGCCGCGGTTACAAGCGCCGCCCCGAACTGCGGTGCGAATTCCACTGGAAGGAAATCGGCGAGACCGAATCCACCGGCAAGAAGCTCACCTTCTGGGTGAAAGAGTGGACCTGACAGCCCAACTCTTTCCCCCTGCCGATTTTCCACTGCCCGTGACCGTCAGCTGGTGACCTCCTGACCCGTCTTGGGATCGAGAAAGACCAACTGCTCCCGGTGGAAGGTGGGATCGCTGCGGAAAGTCAGTCGGGCGTGGTTGCGCCGCTCCAGCTCGACCAGCAGTTCGCTGTCCTTGGTGCGGAGTCGCTCCAACACGTCCGGGTGGACGATCACGATGAGTTCGTGCAGGCGGTCGCGGTGATTGGCGAAAAGGGCTGAGATCCGCCGCTGCAATTCGACGCTCATTGAGGTGGCCGATTTCACCACTCCGCGGCCCTGGCAGTAGTGGCAATTCTCGTTCACCGTCACACTGAGGCTCTCGCTGAGCCGTTGGCGCGTCATCTCCATGAGACCCAGCTGGGAGATCGGCAACACCTGGGTCTTGGCGCGGTCCCGCTTGAGCCGGTCCTTCATCGCCTTGTAGACCTGTTGCTGATCCTTGCGGTTCTTCATGTCGATGAAGTCGACCACGATGATCCCGCCGATGTTGCGCAGCCGCAGTTGCCGCGCCACTTCCACCGCCGCTTCGACGTTGGTTTGCAGGATCATTTTGTCCTGATTCTTGGCGCGGCCGGTGTTCACGTCAATGGCGATGAGCGCCTCGGTCTCGTCGATCACGAGGTAGCCGCCGCTGGGCAGCCACACCTGTCGGTAGAAGGCATCGTCAATCTGCCGCTGAATGCCGAGTTTCTCGAAGATGGGCTGCTGGGTCTGAAAGTGGGTGATGCGGTTGCGGGAGCGTCGGGAGATGATTCCGGCCAATTCGCGCATCCGTTCGGCCGCCTCGGCATTGTCGCAGAGGACTTCGTCGATCTCCTCGGTGAGAAAGTCCCGCACCGTGCGCTCGATCAGATCCGGCTCGCGGAAGGCACACACCGGCGCCCGATTCGACTTGGCCACTTCTTCGATCTCACGCCACTGGTCCACCAGAATGCTCAGGTCCCTCACGAAGTAGCGGTATTTCTGACCGGATGACACCGTTCGCAGGATGATACCCATGTTTTCCGGGACGGTCAGCTTCTCCATCAGCTTGCGCAGCCGGGTACGCTCCTTGGGGTCTTCGATCTTCCGGGAGATGCCGAACTGGTCATTGCGGGGCATCAGCACCATGTAGCGGCCTGCCAGAGAGATGTTGGTGGTGATACGCGGTCCCTTGGTCCCGATCGGCCCCTTCGTCACCTGCACCAGCACTTCCGAGCCGACGGGATACAGGTCGGGAATGTCCTTCGCCTGGATCCGCTTCTGGCTCTTTTTCTTTCCGGATCGATGGATCTCCTCGAGCCCGGCATCGAGCGCCTCGGGGATCGCATCCCAAAAGTGAAGAAACGCGTTCTTTTCGATCCCGATGTCCACGAACATGGCCTTCAGGCCCGGCTCGATGTTCCGGACCACACCCTTGAAGATCGAGCCGACGATGTTCGTGTCGTCGGTGCGCTCGACGTTGTATTCCTCGAGCGATCCATTCTCCAGCAGCGCGACCCGGGTCTCCAGTTTTTCACAGTTGAGGACGATCTTGTTGCCATCGGTCAGTTTCTTGGGACCGAACCATCTACGAATTTTGCTTAACATGATTCAAAAGAAGTTGTTGGATTGAGCTGCGTGTCCGCCTCTCTCTTCCGGCTGTCCGGTCGGTCTCCCGTCCGTAAATTTCCGTGTCCTTGCACATAAAGGTTTAACGCCTGATGCCCAGGGCTCTGAAGAGGCGGAATTTCCGCCGGTTGTCGGTGTTTTGACCGGAAACCGATCCCTCGGCATCCGCTTTGTTGCGGATCGAGGGTTTCGCAACCCCGGCACTGGGCTGGGAGCTGCGTTGACGCAATGAGGCGGGGACGATATCGCCCACGTTCACGTTGTCGGGATCATCGGCGCTGGCGATTACCACGCCCTCGCCTTCGAAAGAGACGGATTGATAGAAATCGAGGTTCCCCTTCGCCTCGGTCATCTGGGTCAGCTTGATCTCATGCTGCCCCTTCCGCATCGCGATGGTCTGCTCGATGATGTTCTTGGCGATCGGAGACGCGACCCCGCCACCGGAGTGTCCGTTCTCGACAAAGACGCACACCGCCAGTTCCGGCTCATCATAAGGCGCGAACCCGATGAACCAGGCGTTGGTGGGCTGGCTCAGGATGCCCGTCTGGGCCGTGCCTGTCTTTCCTGAAAGAACCGTGATCTTCGACGCCGAGCGACCGGCCGTGCCACCGCCCTCGTTCACCACCCGCCACATGCCTTTCTTCACGATTTCGATCTGAGCGGCCGTCAGTCCCTCCTTGAGGAGATCGTGGCGGGGCACCGGCGGCTCTTCCCAGACGATTTCGCCATTGCGCCGCATCACCTTTTTCACAATGCGGGGCGTGAAGACCTTGCCCCCGCTCGCCACCGTCGCCGTCACGCTGGCCATCTGCAGCGGAGTCGCCTCGACAAAGCCCTGGCCGATACCCGACATGGCGGTGTAGCTCTCCGTCCAGACCAGGCCCTGCATCCGCATCCACTCCGGACCCGGGGCATTCCCGGGCTGTTCACCCGTGATCTGAATGCCGGTCGGACGGCCCAGTCCGAGGATGTTGGACATGGTCTGGATGTTCCGGATGCCGGTGTGGTTGGCGTAGCGGTAGAAGAAGCCGTTGCAGGACACCTTGATGGCCTCCCCCAGGTCGGGCGAGCCGTGGGTGTAGCCCTTCGATGCGCACCAGCATTTCATGAACTTGTTCCCATACTGCGCCCCCCCGCCGCAGGTGAAACGCTGCTGCCACGACTTCGACAGACAACCGGCGAGGGCGATCGGAATCTTGTAGGTCGAGCCGGGCGCATTGGGATTCACCGCCCGGTTGAACATCGGACTCGTCTTGTCCTGGGTGTAGCGATTCCAGTCGTCCACCGAGATCTCGGGGATGAACACATTCGGATTAAATGACGGCACCGAGGCCATCGCCAGGACATCTCCAGTCTGCGGATCGATCACCACCGCCGCTCCTCGCCCGACTTTGCGCAGGGATTCCTCGGTGATGGACTGGATTTTGGCGTCAATCGTCAGATACACGTCCGCGCCGGCAGAGGGCGCCACGTAGTTGTCGTCCTCCTCGCTGATGAATTTGCCCTTCTCATCCTTCACCAGCACCCGCTTGCCCGGCACGCCCTGGAGGTAGTGGTCCATCGCCTTCTCCACCCCTTCCACACCATAGTCGTCCCCGACGTAGTAGCGAAACTCGCTCCGCTTTTCCTCGGGCACCTTGTCGATGTCCGGCAGGTTCACCCGCCCCAGGATGTGGCAGGCGAGAGAATCGTAGATGTAGTTCCGGCGACCATTCACCGACACGGTCACCCCGGGCAGACCGATGTTGTGCTCGGCGAACGAGGCAAAATCCTCGAAAGTCAGGTCCCGGCGATAGGTGAAAGGCACCACCCCGCCCGTGCTGCGGAAGTGGACCCGCATCTGGTTGGCGTTGTAGTCCTCCAACAGCCCCAGTTCCGCCAAGCCCGGAAAGACGAGGCTCTCCACGATGGCCACGATGTCCGTCTCCTCCTCCTCGACCGGCTGCGCGCCCCGGTAGCGCACCCATTTCCGCTTCGGCACGGTGTTGTGGCGCTTGACGTATTCGTCCCGGATCGCCTTGAGATCGAAGCGCACCTCATAGTTCGACACATTCTGCGCCAGCAGGACCCCGTTGCGGTCGCGGATCTCGCCCCGGATGCCGGGGATGCGCACCGTCTCGTATTTGCGCCCCGGCAGCTTCTGCACGTAGACATCGTGCTCGATGATCTGCACCCGGTACAGCCGCAGCACCAGCACGGCAAAGCCGGCCAGAATGCAGAGCGCCAACAAATACAGGCGCAGTCTAAAGCGAGTCACCATAGCTGAATCTCCGGGTGATGCCCTCCAGGCGGATGCGGTACCCACACCACTTGGCTAGCCGGCTCAGGAGCAACAGGATCAGGGGAGACGCCAGCATCGAAAAGAGGGACGTCATCAGCATCTGGAACCACATCTCCGTGGAAAGGTACAGCCCACCGCGGTGAAAGCTGATCACTAGGTATTGAATCACCAGACCCGCGAAAGTGCAAATCCCGATAAAGATGACGGGCAATTCCCACCGCCCCCGCCGGAACAGGGGCCTCACCCCCTGAATCACCGATCCGAAAAGGCCAAACAACAGCATGGTGAAGCCAAAAGCCAGCTCCGCCTGATCCGATCCCGTCTGGTGGACCGGCACGTAGTAGCGCGCATCCCATAGGAATCCGGTCGCCGCCGCCAGCAGCAGCATGACGGGATACGGCACCGTCACCGCCACGCAATAAAAAACGGTATGCACCAGCAGCAGCCGCGCGTAGTAGGCCCACTCGATCGCCGGGAGGAACTCCTGACCGACGAAGCTCAGTGCCAGCAGCACCACGATGATCGGAAAATACATCATGGCTCGATCGGTGTGGCCCGGCCTCCGCCTCCCTCCTCCCCCTTGGCTTTGGCCGCTTCCTCGGCGTCCTCCACGGCCTTGGCGGCTTCAGGCGAAGCTGGTTCCGGGAGGATCACGAACACGTTCGTCAGCACATCGAAATTCACCGCCGGTTCCACCGTCGCCTCGCCCGTCAGCGGGCCGGAGGTGAAAGTCTTCACCCGGCCCAGCAGCAGATTCCCCGGGAAAAGCCCCCCGGCACCCGATGTGATGACCAGACGCCCTTCCGGCACCACCGCATCTTTCGACAGATAGCCGAGATTCAAGTCGGGCATCACCCGCAGCGCTCCCCGCTGGCCGGAAAGGATCCCCTGCTCCGCCGTCCCCTCGATCCGCGCCGATACTTTGCAGACCTCGTCCGACAGCAGGATCACGACCGATGAATCGTCGCCGACCACCTCCGATACCTTGCCCACCAGGCCGGCCTGGTCTCCGATCGGGACGATCACCGGGCTGTCCGGAGCCACATTCGCCGCCCGCCCCTTGTCGATGACCAGCGTATTGTACCAATTCGACGGCTTCCGGCTGATCACCCGCGCCGGCACCAGCTTCAGTGGGGAATTCTCCACATAGTTGAGTGCCCGACGCAGCGCGTCATTCTCAGCCACCAGTTCATCCAGCCGCAGCACCTCGAGCCGCAGCCGGTCGCGCTCCAGTTCCGCCGCCTCCAGCCGCGCGCTCAGTTCCACCACCGACAGCGTCTCCTTGCCCAGTCCCGTCACCACCTCCTCGACCTTGTTGGCCCCGGAAATGACCGGGTTGAAGGCGGACTGCGCCCCGCGCTGGATGCGGGCCACCGTGTCCTGGCCGAACAGGAATACCCAGATCAACAGACCGACAAAACCGATCAGGACTATGACATTGACGCGGCTCATCCGGCCTGCTCCTTCTCTACTGGGGAAAAACTCATGGGTTGTCGATCGTTCATCGCCCGGCTGACGCACCGGAAAGAGACCTGACCAGCGCTCAGCCGACCGGATGGGACAGTTTCTTCAGGAAGGCCAGCTCCTCCAGCACTTTTCCCGTGCCTTCGGCCACGGCGCTCAACGGGTCGTCGGCAACATGGACCGGCAAGCCCGTCTCTTCCATCAGCAATTGATCCAGACCACGCAACAGCGCCCCGCCACCCGCCAGCACGATGCCCCGGTCCACCAAGTCGGCCGACAGCTCCGGCGGACAGCGCTCCAGCGTCACCCGGACCGAATCGACGATCGTGTTCAGCGGGTCCAGCATCGCCTCGCGGATCTCCGACGAGGTCACCGTCACCGTCTTGGGCAGACCGGCCACCAGATCGCGCCCCTTCACCTCCACCGAGGTCTCTTTGCCCTGCGGATAGGCCGATCCCATCCGGATCTTGATCTCCTCGGCCGTCCGCTCCCCGATCAGGAGATTGTAGGCCCGCTTCATGTATTGCGAGATCGCCTCGTCCAGTTCGTCCCCCGCCACCCGCACGCTGCGGCTGTACACGATACCCGACAGCGAGATGATCGCCACCTCCGTCGTCCCGCCGCCGATGTCGACGATCATGTTGGCCGCGGCATCCTGCACCGGCAGGCCCACCCCGATCGCCGCCGCCATCGGCTCCTCGATCAAAAACACCTCCCTCGCGCCCGCATGGATCGCGCTTTCCTTCACCGCCCGCTTCTCCACCTCCGTGATGCCCGACGGCACCGCGATCACCACTCGGGGCCGCCCCATCCGCCGGCGCGTCTGCACCTTGCGGATAAAATGTTTCAGCATCGCCTCCGTCACCTCGAAGTCCGCGATCACCCCGTCCTTCAGCGGTCGGATCGCCACGATGTTTCCCGGCGTGCGGCCCAGCATCCGCTTGGCATCGTCGCCCACCGCCAGCACCTGGTTGGTACCGGCCCGGACCGCCACCACCGACGGCTCCCGGAGCACGATGCCGTGGTCCTTCACGTTGATCAATGTGTTGGCGGTACCCAAATCGATGCCGATATCGTTTGAGAGGAGACCAAAAAGTCTGGCAAACATAGGCGGATGAGGTGAAAAGAAATGGCTGCGTCGGATGCCTCCCGCCGGATCCCCACCACGGCACGGGGATTCCGAATCGTCAAGTCTTCCGAATTATTCGAAAAGCTATACTGTCACCCTTTTCAAAAGAACTGTAAAGCGATGGATTTAGCGAACCGAAGACTCCTCCTCACTCCGGCCGTGGCGTATCCAAGCGATTTCCCGGCAAGAAATCGAGAAGATTTTTCGTAATTTTCACGCTATTTGCCTATTTTTCGCCTCTCCCATGGATTCTGCCCCGTCATCCGAGCCTCTCTACTACGCCTGCCAGCGCTGCGCCAACTGCTGCCGCTGGCCGGGGGAGGTTCCGGTGACGGAGGCCGAGATCGCCCGCCTCGCCGACCATCTCGGCCTCGACGAGGCGGAATTCATCGACCGCTACACCGCCCTGCGCCTCAACCGCACCGGCCTGACCCTGATCGACCACCCCGACGGCAGTTGCATTTTTCTCGAGGGCAATCACTGCCTCGTCAATCCGGTAAAGCCCGCCCAATGCGCCGGCTTTCCGAACCGGTGGAATTTCCCCGGCTGGCGGGACATCTGCGAAGCCATCCCCATCTACGGCGGCGGCGAATCCCCTGCGGCTGGCGGGCCGGAATCCCGATCAGACCCTGTTTGATCGCCGATCAGACCCTGTTTGATCGCCGATCAGACCCTGTCTCATCGCGACCGGTTCGCCGCTTCCCACTCGCGCTGCATCTCGCGCAGCCATTTCTGGATGCTCAGCTTCTTGGCCCGGCTCATCCGGTCGATGAACAGCTTTCCGTTCAGGTGATCGACCTCGTGCTGGATGGCGCGGGCCAGCAGGCCGTCGCTCTCCACCTCCAGGGTCTCGCCCGTGAGCAACTCCAGCCGGGCACGGATCTCGGCCGGTCGTGTGATCTCGCCTCGCAGGTCGGGAAATGACAGGCAACCCTCCACTTCGGTCTCGGTTTGGCGGCTTCCCTCGACTTCGGGATTGATGAAAATCAGCGGCGAGATCTCGGCGAGGCTGCATTCCACGCCGTTCACCCGCAGATAGGTCACGCAATCCTCATCGTGCGACACATCGACCACCGCAAGTTGCAGGGACTGGCCCACTTGGGGAGCGGCGAGTCCGACGCCATGGGCATCGCGCATCGTCTCGACCATGTCATCGGCGAGTTGGCGGATCTCGGGCGTCACGGAGGTCACCCGGTCGCCTTTGCGGCGCAGCACGGGATCTCCGAATAGAACGATGGGGCGGATCATGGTGCGGGGATTAAACCACAGCTTCGGCCACCTGCCATGGGAAATGGCCGGTCCTCACCGCCCGCCGGGCTGCACCTGGATGCGCAGGGGGATCTCGTCGATTTTCACCTCGGCCTGGCTGGCGGCGTCCCAGATTTTCACCAGCAGGCCGATGGGCACCTCCTGGTCGGCTTTCAGTTCCAGCTTGTCGTTCGGACGCGCGGCTTTGAACTGCCTCAGCGCCTCGGCGAGCCCCTCGATGGGCACGGCCTGACCTCCCAGATGGATGGTCTCCTCCTTCGTCACAGTCAGGGCGACGCGGCGAATGGGCTCGGCGCCGGCTTTCATCTGGCTCGACTGGGGCAGGTTCACATTGACCAGTGACTCGCGCTTCTTGAAGGTGGTCGTGGCGATGAAAAAGATCAGCAGGATCGCCAGGATGTCGATCAGCGACACCAGCGGGATCGTCGGGGTGCGATGCCTGGAGACGTAGAATTTCATTCCATCTCCAGCGCGGGATCACTCAGCACCCCGGCCTCGCGACGGGCCTGGGCGGCTTCGACCTCATAGAGCACGCGGCCGCCGTTGCGGTGAAAGGCATTGAGCAGGTGGCTGATGAGGATCTCCAGCCGCGCGGCGAGCGCCTCGATCCGTTTCTGCAAAAAGCTGTGCACGATCACGGTCGGCACGGCCACGGCGAGGCCGCCGATGGTGGTATTGAGCGCCTCGGCGATGCCCCCGGCGATGGCGGTCGGGTCATCCACATTGGCCGCCGATCCCAAGGCGGCAAAGACCGATACCAGGCCGCTCACCGTACCCAGCAGGCCGAGCAAAGGGGCGATGGTAATGACCACCTCCAGTGCGGAGAGACCGGTCTGGAGCCGCACAACCTCCTCGCGGGCGGTCGCCTCCACCGCGATGTGCGCCTCCTCGCGTGTGGCGTGCTCGGGCAGCATGGCCACGCAGGCGATGCGACCCAGGGGCGTGTCGCTGCCATCCAGGAGGCGAAACAAATCCGCCGCGCGCCCCTGACGGAAGCTCCGCTCGGCTCCCTCGACCTGCTCCACGATCTCCGGGGGCAACACCGCGCGCCACCGCAATGAAATCAGCCGGTGAATCGCCACCGCCAGCGCCACGAAGGAGCAAATCGCGATGAAGCCCATGAAAATGCCGCCGGAGAGCAGGAAATTCCACAATTTCTCGTTGGCAGATTCGTCCATGGGCAGTCGGGGAAAGCGGAACGCGGGTCGGGATCAGTAAACGATCACATCATACGTGATCTCCAGGCCCGATGGCCCCAGCAACGAGGCGATGTCCTCGGGCATGGGCGGGATGTCGGCATCGAGCACGGCCCGCAGGGTGAAATCGGCCATCACCGAGTTGGCCTCGTTTTTCACGATCTTCAGCCCGCGCGGCGTGCCGTCCTTGTCGACGCGGAACTTCACCTTCAGCGTGCCGTAGGTGACGAACTGACCATTTTTCTCGCGATAGCGATGCCATTGCCGCTCGACCGCCTGGGTGACCTGCTTTTTGTACCGCCCCAGCGCCGAGGCCTCGACATTGAACGACGGGGTGTTCCCCACATTGTCCACATTGCCATTCATCGACCGGGCCCGCGTCTCGGGGGTGAAAGCCGGGGCATCCGAGGGCGGCTTGGGGCTCGGCGGGATGTCGGCGCCGGGCGCACCGGGCGTCGCGGCGGCCTGGGCCGGCGTCGGAGGCGTCGCCGGGGTCTGTTGCGCGGGAGGAGCCGGCGATGGCAGAAAGGGCCGGGCCACCGGCAGGGCCGATGCCGGCATCGGGGTCTCGGGCGCAGCTGCCTCGCCCTCGGTTTCGGTCTTTTCGCGCGCCTCGGCCTCACGGTCGGGTGTCTCGGTGGGCCGGGCCATGGCCACCGGCTCGGCGGCAAAGGGCGTCTCGACGCTTTCCTCCCGCTCGGCCATCACGGAGCGGTCGGTGAGGGTCAGCGCCCGTGGCTGGGTCGACTGGTCCGCGGCCCGCTCAGGCGGAGTATCGGCTTCGGCCGGGCGCTCGGGCCGGGCTTGAGGTGCGTCCTTCGGCCGGTCGGCGGGATCGGCCTCGTTTTTCAGCGATTCTTCGGTCGGCTGTTCCGATGGATCGCGGATCAGCGTCGGGCGGTCGGCCGCCATCAGCTCAGTCAACGTCAGGGCCGGCTGGCTGTTGGCGGGAGTGCCCGGAGCCGGAGCAGCCGCCGCGGCCTGACTGGCAGCGGCACCGGGCTGACCGGGCGCGCTGGCGGCCGATCGGTCGAGAAATTCGCCATCGACGAATTCCCGGTCGCGGATCTCCAGAAAGGGCAGATCCGTCCGGCCCTCCACGCTGGGCGCATCGAGATCGGAAGACGGGTCGGGCGGGCGCTGGCTCGTCGCGAGGGTGTTGCGGTCGGAGTGAAAGGGCGCATTCTCCGGCTTCACCGCCGACTCCTGATCCGGATCGGTCCGCATGTACTGCTGGGTCAGCTCCTTCGGCGTCAGTTGGACCGGCTCCAGCCGCTCCATCAGGTCGGACAGCAGAATGGTCACCTCCTGCGGCGGCGGCTCGGCCGGCACCGCGGCGCGGCTGGACTGCGGCCCCATGAAGCTGGAAACCGCAAAGAGCAACGCCAACAACAAGAACAGGAGCAAGTGGCCCACCACCGCTCCGACGATCGCGAATAGGACTTTTTGTCTTTCCGTCATGCGATCAGTCCCGGACTCTGCCGGGCCAAAAGCCCACCGGCCGCTCGGCCGGGAGCTTCACTAAAACGTCTTTCGGGCGAAATGAAAGAGGTATTGCTGCGCATAGCCGGCATGCGGACCGAAGTGAGCCTCCGCCCAGGCTTGCAGCTCCCTCGGCTTCAGCGTTTTCCGCTTCCGCGGCCCGAAATAGCGCTCCCTCAGGATGCGGTCCATCCACACATCGATGGGAAAGGCCCCGTGGCGCCCGCAGCCGAAGAGCAGCACGCAATTCGCGATCTTTTCCCCCACCCCATGAAAGCGCATCAGCCATTCCCGCGCCTCGGCGTCGTCCAGCGCGTCCAACTCCGCCAGATCGGCATCGCCCGCAGCCAGGGCCGATGCCGTGCGCCACAGCCCCACCGCCCGATAGCCCAGACCACAGGCCCGCAGTTCCGCTTCCCCCGCCGCCGCCAGGGCTGCCGGCGTCGGATAGGCAAACACGGTCTGACCCGCGATCTGATGCGGGACACCGAAACGCCGCCTCAAGGTCAGCGAAATCTGCCGGATGTGGGCCACCTGTTTCAGCGATGAGGTGATGAACGTGGCGAGACATTCCCACACCGGCTGACGGATCAGACGCAGCCCCGGGCACCACGCCACCGCCTCGGCCAGCACGGCATCATCAGCCGGGAAAGTCGCATGCAGCCGCGCGATCGGCTCATCGATGCCAAGATAGTGCGCCACGCGCGCCGCCTCACCCGCGGGACAGACGACCGTCACCGGATCGGGTTGGGCCAGCCACACCGGCTCGTCCCCGAGACAGCCGATCCACACCGGCTGGCCGTCGAGGCTGCCCGTTTCCCAGTGAAATACCTGCCCCGAGTCGAGCACCTGCCCGAGATCGAACGGCCCGCCCGTGTCGATCCGGGCGATCTTCACATTGCCTCCCGGCTTTGGCTTCCTGCCCACCTGCGCTCAGCGAATGAAATAGCTCAGGCTCTCCAGCTCGATGGCCAGGTCCACATTGTTCACGTAGACGTTGTCCGGCACCTCCAGCACCGTCGGAGAGAAATTCAGGACTGCCTGCACCCCGGCCGCGACGAGTTGATTCGCCACCGTCTGCGCGTGGGTCGCCGGCACGGCCAGAATGGCCATCTTCACCGCATGGGAGGCGATGTAGGACGCCATCTCGGCCGCATCGTAGAGCGGCACCCCGGTGCCCCGGACCCGCTCCTTCACCGGATGGCTGTCAAAGGCCGCGATGACCTCGAAGCCCTCCTTTTTGAAGCCGCTGTAGTGCAGCAAAGCCGAGCCCAGGTTCCCCACCCCGACCAGCACCACCGGCTGGAGCCGGGTCGAGCCCAGCGCCGCCGTGATCGCCTCGCCCAGCGTCTCCACGCTGTAGCCCAGCCCGCGGGTGCCGAACTGACCGACATAGCCGAGATCCTTGCGCAACTGCGTCGACTTCACCCCGGCCGCCTTCGCCAGTGCCTCCGAGGACACGGTTTCGACGCCATTTTCCCGGAGCCTCTGCAAACATCTCTGGTAGACCGACAGTCGATAGACGGCCTTGCGGGGGATTTCGATTTTTTCCACTTGTGAAATTTCGCAAAAATCCCCAGCAAATCAACCGGCCACTTGGCGCATTTCGCTTGGGGAGAAATGGCCGAACGATTCCGATGACACCCTGTCTGATCGGCGATCCAACAGGGTCTCATCGAAAACCGCGCCACGCCCGCCCGCCCGCTCTGACCGGTCGGGAAAAGCCAGCGATCAAGCCGGCTGGGCGGCGGAACCGCCGGGCTTGGGCTTCTTGCGGCCCGAGGGGGCGGCATTTTGCTTTTCCTGCCGATCCGCCCGCTCCCGCAGCCAGAGGGGCAGACCACAGAACATCACCGCTCCACAAATCGCCCAGGAGATCAGGAGCCACTTCCAGACGCCGTCGGTGAAGCCGTAGCTGTGGAGACCGACGCCGAGATTGTTGACCCCCCACCAGGAGAAGGTCACGATGACACCGAGCAGCACGGCATTCACATTGATGCCGATCTCGCGCAGGTAGCCGCCCATCCGCCCGTGGAGGATGACGAGCGTCCAGAGACAGATCATGAGGGCGCCGTTTTCCTTCGGGTCCCAACCCCAGAATCGGCCCCAGCTGTAGTTGGCCCAGATGCCGCCGAGCACGGTGCCGACGAGCGAGAAAAAGAGGCAGAAACAGATCACGCCGTAGTTCATCCGGTTCAGCACCCGGTAGAAATCGCGATCGCCTTTCCGGAGGCCCGAGATCCGCCCCACCAGATAGACGGCCCCGAGGATGGCGGAGAGAATGCCGGCGGCGTAACCGATATTGATGATCGTCACGTGGGTGGCGAGCCAGAAATTGGTATCGAGCACAGCGACAAGCTGCCCCATGGTGTCGGTGGCCTCCTTGGCCTCGTACTTGATCGACAGGAACATGCCGATGACGCCGGCCACGGTGCCGACGAACAGCCCGACGCCGATCCGCGTCATTCGCTCGAGGATGAGCGCGAGCAACACGCCGGTGCCGGTGATGAAAATGACGGTGTCGTAGAGATTCGTGATCGGCGGCCGGTGACGGATCAGACAGCGCAGGGTGATGCCGTAAACATTGTAGAAAAGGCCGATGACCAGACAGCCGACCACGCCCCAGGTGAGGTATTTGGAAAATGCCGAGCCCGGTGCCAGCCAGCTCACCGCCAGCAACACGAAGGCGAGGACGAACCACGCGAGCGAGTTGGTGAAGTAGTTGCCCTGGTAGAGCTTCACCTCCATCTCGGACCGGTCGCCTTCACCCCGCCCGCGACCGTCGGCTTCGGCATGATGGTCATCGGCGAATTTCTTCAACGCGGCGGAAAAGGTGGCGCCATCCTTGGTGCCGGCTTCGACGAGGGCTTTCACCTCGTTCATCCGCTCGATCGCCCAGGGCCTCATGTCTTTTTTCTCCAAGCCGGTCAGCATCACATCGCCGATGCTCATCCACTCCTCGGTTTCCTTCGCCGGGGGCGGGAAAATGGAGAAGCCACGACCCGAACTGGCGTGGAAGAAGAAGAGCTGCATCGCCGACTTCAACATGGCCTGATCGTCGTCCGGCGCGGCGGGCGCCTGGACGGCCTGGACGAGTTGGTTCACCGTCATCTCCGGCATCTTGTCGAGCATCTCGGTCATGTCGAGACGCTTGGCGAGTTCCTTGAGTTCGGCAGGCAGCACCGACTCGTGGGTGAGGGCCTCGCCTTTGCGGGCAAAGCCGAACTGGCTCATCAGATACTCGAAATTGCTCACATTCTGCCCCAGCACCAGCACCATGCCCTCGATGCGGTCCAGCTCGTACTGCGGATTTTTCTCCGAGTCGTCATACTGTTGCTTCTTGCGGGCGTATTCCGCGGTCAACTCAGCCAGCTTCGATCGACCGGGCAACAAGTCGTTGTAGGAATAGCGGTCGCGCTTTTCCTTGGGCTCCACGCCGATCCGGCTGACGGCCTCGGAGTCGTCGACGACAAAGATCGGGAGATCGGCGGAGAGTTGCGGGCGGAACAGGGTGTCGAGCAGCCAGGCGACGGCTTCGGCGTTGTGGGACTGTCCGTCCTTGGACTCAAAGGTGACTTTCGACCGACCGCTGAACTGCATCAGCATGAATCGGGCGTAGGTGTGGACCGGCTTCACCCGGCCGCCTTCCTGCACCAGCATCTGGCGGAAGGTATCGGTGACTTCGGCCGGCCACTCGGGGTAGGTGTCGAAGGGCACGGACACATCCTTGGCTTGGACACCGGCCGGGCCGGCGGTCGCCATGGCCAGCACGGCGGCGGCGAGGGCGCGGAAGCGTTTCACAGTTTTCATGGAAATCAGGAGGGAGCGTGGGTTGGAGAAATGCGATTCGGAAAGATCAGGCGGCGGCAGCTTCTCCGGCGGGTGCGGCAGCGGCATCGCGGCGGGGACGGGAGGTGTGGTCGAACAGGCGCATGCCAAAATGGATCATCAGGCCGGCCGTGGTGATGAGCAGCGAGTAGAGTGGCCACTGGTCGGCGGGATTGTTGTGCACGGCGAACTGGGAATACATGGCATCTCCGGGTGCGGCGTTGGCGGGTCCGAACGACTCCTGGAAAAAGGTGAAGCCGGCGTAGCGCATCGGCTCGTTCATCTTGATCTCCAGCGGCCGCTCGGCTCCGGACTCGATGCGGGTGATGCGGCTCTCGTAGTTGCGCGCCATGCTGACGCCGGGGTGGCGCTCGAAGATGAACTTGTCGAGGCGCACGGCGAAGGGTACCGGCCAGTTTTCCTTCACCATCCGGGCGGCGAAGCGCTTGCCATCGATCTCGAAGCCAAAAGCCATCGCCCCGTCGCGCGGGTCGAAATTCGCCGACCTCGCGGAGAGGATGGTCTCGACGGACTCGCCAGCCCCGGATTTGGGCCGGAAGGTGGCAATGACGGCGGGCAGGTTCTGCTCGGCTTCCTTCGACGGCTTTTGCACCAGCAGTTTGAAGCCGCCGACCTCGCGACCGGTCGCCTGAGCCGAGATCGGCGCCGAAACGGGCACCGGCACGGCGTTTTTCGTGTAATCGCTGATCACGATGTCAAAGGGCAGGTCGGCGGCTTTGAACTCGCGTCGCTCGCCCTCGCGGATGGTCTCGAGGTCGTGATAGGGAATCGTCAGTGCCTTGTCGGCTTCGCCGGCCTCGTTGAGCGGCAGGATTTCCAGTTGCCAGGTGCGGTAGCTCTCGACCCGGCTGCCGGTCTGGCCTTCGTAGAGCGCCATGTAGCCCTCGCGATTGAATGCAAAGGTGACGAAACCGCTGACGAGCAGGAAGATCATCCCGAAATGGGCGATGAGCATGCCGATGCCTTTCTTGCGCTTCCGCACCTTGATGATGGCCCCGATGGAGAGGTTGATCGTCAGCAGCAGCATCAGCAGGAAGCCACCCGGCATCGGCAGCGGGATGGTGCCGATCCACTCCAGAGACGGAGGCAACGGCATGCCGTCGCGGAGGTAGTGCAGCAGGAACCAGGAGTGGAAATATTTCTGCTTCGCCGCGAACAGCCCGTGATCCACCTGGTAAAGCGTGCCGAACAGGGTGATCAGCGTCATGAAAATGAGCACCACCATGGCGAGCCAGTACGAGGAAAACAGGCCCACGAGCAGGCGGGGCAGGTTCTTGGGTTGGAAGTCTTCGGCCGTGAGTTGACTCATGGGACGGGGGAGGTTCTGCGTTCAGGAAAACGGGTTCGGGATTGGGTCGGCCAGACGGCATCAGCGGGGCTGCAACGAGGCGCAGAAGGCGTCGAATTGGGTCTGGTTCGCGGCGACGAGTTCGGCCGGGCCGGTGAGTTTGACAAACACCGCGCCGGCATCGGACGAAACGATCACGCCGAGCATCCGGTAATTTTCCCGCACCGGTCCGCCGCCCATGCCGGAGAAGGTCCCGGCGATGTCGACAAACGTCCCCTGGAGACCGAACATCGGCTTCTTCGGCAGGGCGATGATCTCGGCCTCTGTCAGCGGATCGAGCCCCATCTGGCCGCGCCAGCGGTTCACATTGGCCACCAGGCCGCCGCCGGCACCGGGCAGACGGCTCAGATAGCACTCGCCCTCACCATTCGGGCCGAAGGCAAAGCTCAGATCGCGCATCGGCGCCTGCGGCTGCTGGGTCCAGCCTTCCGGTGTGGTCCAAACAAAGGGCAAAGCCCCTCCCCCGCCCGCAGCGGCGGCCTCGCCACCACCGGCACCGCCCGCTGCGGCCGCACCGGCGCCGCCGGCCATCTCCGACGGCATGCGGAACCGCTGCGCGGGCGATTCAACGATGTTGATCTTCCGCTCGTCGGCGGACAACTCGCGCACGCCGGTGATCTCGCGCGGGCCTTTCGACTTCGAACAGCCGGTCAGCGCCGTCGCGGCGGCCAGCAAACAGAGGGGGAAAAAACGCATCATGAAGCAGAGGGAAGCGGATGGAGGTCTGGAAAAGTTACGAAACGCACCCGTGACACGATTCACCGAAGCGATTCATTACGGAAGCGAGCGCCCCATGATCGCGCCATGGAGCCGAATCGCAAGGCAGCATCCCCGCGGACCCGTGGCCGATGCGTCCGTTCCAGAGCCGTCCAGTCGGCATCACGGCTTGGGCTTCGCCGCCTCGGGCGCGGGTGCCGCCGGGGCTGGAGCGGGCGCCGGTGTCGGGGCGGCTGGCTTGGGTGCGGCTTTCTTCGGCTCTTCCTTCTTCGGCTCGGCCTTCGGAGCGGGGGCTGGCGCCGGCGCGTCTTTCTTCGGCGCGTCTTTCTTCGGCTCTTCCTTCTTCGGCTCGGCCTTCGGAGCGGGGGCTGGGGTCGGAGCGGCCGGTTTCGGCGCGTCTTTCTTCGGCTCTTCCTTCTTGGGTTCCGCTTTCTTGGGCGCGTCTTTTTTCGGCTCCGCTTTCTTGGGCTCCTCCTTCTTAGGCTCGCCGACGATGGGGCGTTCGGGAGTCGGCGGTGGCGGATTTTCCAATTCCGTGCCGATATTCACCTCCAGGCTCATGCTGCGTTGGAAGGCCTTGGCGGCCGAGGCATCCACCTTTGTCTGCCAGAGATAGAGCTTGCGGAGATTCCGCAGGGGAGCCAGCGACTCAAAAATCGCCGCCGTCACCGGGGTGCCATAAAGATTGAGATACTCCAGCTTTTCGAGCCGGCCCAGTTCGGCCACGCCGGCATCGGTGATCTTTGTGCCTTCCAGATGGAGCCGCTCCAGTTGGCGCATCCGTCCCACCGTCTTCAGGCCCGCATCGGTCACCTGGCTGCGCGCAATATCCAGCCACACGACGCGCTCGGCCACCGGCTCCAGCACGGCCAATTGCTCGTCGCCAAACTCTTTGGCCGCATTCACGACATTCACTTTCAAGCGATCGTCCTCTGCCGAAATCGGCATCACGGAAAAGTGGAAGTGCTCCGCGGCTGCCATCACCGCGTCGAGGCGCTCCTTCTTCACCTCGGGCGAGAGGAGATCCCACTCGCTCACCGCCGGACCCGCCTCCGCGATCGCCGCGGCGGCCTCCTTGTCGCCCGCGAGACCGGCCTGCACCGCCAGCAGCGCCTGATTCAACGCATCGTCGGCCTCCAGCGCTGCCACCGTCGCGTCTTTCGACGCGCCTTTGTCGATCCACCAGCGCAGCACACGGATCTCCTCCGGGGTCAGCGGTTCCTTGCCATCCGGGGGCATGAATTCATCATCATCCGCCGGCAGCAACACCCTCACGATCAGTTCACTTTCCTCGGAATTGCCCGCCATCACCGTCGCATAATCCGATCCCTCCGAGCCAGCCATCATCATTTCGTGCGTATCAAGGCGCAACTTGCCCTTCGTCTTGTTTTCATTGTGGCACTCGTTGCACTTCGCCTCCATGATCGGCATCACGAAATCGGTGAAGACCACCCGGTCCGCCAGCGGCACCTCAGGCGGAGCAGCCGCCGCCTCTGCCGCCACCTCCGCCTCCGCCGGCTTTACCTCCCCGAGACCGGCCATCATCAGCGGCTTGAGCGGTTCCGGCGCGTATTTGGCCAGATACTCCGGCCCATGCACCAGCGCGCCTCCGTAGTGGCCCGCCAGGCTCAGGACCGCCACCGAAAGCCCCAGGCAGCCCAGATAGAGAATGACCTGCCCCTGCAGCCGCAGCGCCAGCGTCGCAAAAACGAGCACGCCAAAGCCCAATCCCGTCCACAAATGCTTGTCCATCAGCGGGCTGGAGATCTGCTCGCCCTCCATCAGCAGATAGCCCACCACCGTCGCGCCGATCGTGCTCAGCGCCGTGAGCCAGAGCAGCACCGGCACACTCTCCCGCAGATGCCCCCGGCCCGGCCACCGGCCCAGCACCTCCAGAATGGGCACGATCAACAGCAGCCCGATCGGCACGTGCACCACCAGCGGATGGAACCGACCCATAAAGATCCACCAGTCGCTCGGCGTCTCGTCCGCCCCCGGCTTCAGCTTCCACAGCGCGGCCAGCAGCCCCGCCCAGCCGATGGCCGCCAGCAGGACAAGAAAGGGAAAACGCGGCCCGGTTTTTTCACCACGGGAATTGGCACTCATAGAGACTGGGATATCGACGAAAGGACTAACGCAAAAACATTGCCATCGTCCTGAAAAAGCCTCGCTTTCGGCCCCACAGGCGGCAATGCGCGCAAACGCGTAGCCACGAAAGCCGTAAGAGCAAGCGCTTGTTTTCCGCCACGGCGCCACTCCGGACAAACCACATCGTCATCCCGCGCGCGCCGCCCGGCGCTTGGCCACCGCCCGACGGATCAGTTCGTCCGCGATCACCCCGATCAACAGCACCGCCCCGATCATCAGGTATTCCATGCTCTGTTGCCGTGGGAAGACGATCGTGATCATCTGCCGCAGCAGTTGGATCAGCGCCGTGCCGATCACCACCCCCGCGATCGTCCCCGTGCCACCCCGCAGGCTGCATCCCCCCAGCACCGCCGCCGCGATCGCGAACAACTCAAAGAAATTCCCCGCCGTCGCCGGCTGTTCCAGCCCCACATCCAGGATGTGCAGCAGCCCCGCCAGCCCGGCCAGCACCGAGCAGATCACATAGGCCAGCACCGTCAGCCCGGTCGTGTTGATCCCGCTCAGCCGCGCCGCCTCCTCGTTGTTGCCCAGAGCCATCAGGTGCCGCCCCATCACCGTCTTGTTCAAAAACAACGCCGCCAGCCCAGCCACCCCCAGCATCAGCAGGAACGGCACCGGCAGCGCGAAGCCATCCATCAGCGGCACCGGCACCTCCCCCTTCGCCAGTTGGCGCAGCCCGCCGAACTGGGTGCCGAATCCCGCCGTCTGATCCTGCGTGAATCCCCGCGTGATCCCCCGGTACATCAGCAGCCCGCACAGCGTCACCACGAAGGGAGGCAGATGAATCCGCGTCACCAGCAGCCCGTGGAACAGCCCGATCCCCGCCGATACCAGCAGCGCCGCGACCAATACCAGCCACACCGGCCAGCCCACCGTCACCAGCAGCCACGCCGTCCCCACCCCCACCAGACAGACCAGCGAACCCAGCGAGAGATCGATCCCTCCCGTGATGATGACGAACGCCACCCCGATCCCCAGGATGCCGATCGGTGCGATGCGCCGCAGCAGATTCTGCTGGGCATAGGACGACAGGAAATCCGCCCCCACCTCCGCCGCCATGATCGCCGTCGCCACATAGACGACCAGAAAAAGAATGAGGATGCCGAGGATGCGTTTCATGGAGCGGGGATAAAAGCCGGAGATCCGCAGACTACAACGAAACTTTCGCCCCTGGCGATGGCTTTCTCGCGGAAACCCGTGGCTGCCCGGGCGCCATCAGTCCGCCTCGGCGAGGTCAGCACTTGGGGTAAAGCCCAAGCGACTCCCCAGTGTGGCCCTTGGCGTCCCGACCGATTCCGATCAAACAGGGTTCGATCGGAGATCCAACAGGGTCTGATCGGAAATCTCAATACCGGTCGCCAGAGTAAACCTGGTCGGCTTTTTGCTCCATTTTCTCCCCGAGGATTTGCAGGTCCTCGCCCAGGCCGCCGACGGTGTTGCAGCCGTTGAGAGTCAGGGCCAGAGCCAGCAGGATGGCGGATCGGAACAGGTGGTTTCTCATGGGAGCATCGTAGCGAAATCCGGCGCCGGAGACAATCAAAACTCTGCCCGCCCGCTATCCGCGGCGGCGGCACGCCTTCACTCGCGGCCGGTGACGTTCTGGAGAGCCGCCAGACCGCGGAGCAGCTTGAACTTCCCGTTGTTTTTGCGAGTGAGGTTCTGGAAATGGTCCTTCGTCTGGTCGTCCATCGGCTCCTCCTCCCCGAGGAAAGCCACCAGATGCAAGGAGGGCGGCTCGACGCCGGACTCGCGATGGTATTGCTTCACCGCGTTGCGGATGAGTTTCTCAATATCCTCGGGCACATACGGTTCGCGGCCCGGCATCTGGGCGCCCGGAGTGCCGCCGGTGGCCTGCGGCGGGGTGGCTCCGGTGATTTCCTGGACCAACTGGCCGAAATTGAGCACCACTTTGGGCGGCAGGCCCTTTTCAGCACGGGCGGCATTCTCTTTTTGCAACCACTCGCGGGTGCGTTCCTGGGCCTTGTTCCAGGCCTCGCGGTCGCGCGGATCGACGGTGCCGGGCGTGCCGGGGTTCCGCTCCAGATCTTTGCGGTAGGCCTCCATCTCCTCGGGAGTCAGCGACCGCCGCAGGGTCCGGTAACCGGCGGAGATGCAAAAAATGGCGCTGGCCTCCCACTCGATGGCTTTCTGGATGGCTTTCGGGTAATGGGCGAGGTCGCGGGCCGGGATGGGCTCGATGTCGCCGGCGAGTTCGATCGCGACACCTTCCTGGGCGCCCAGTCCGAGTCGCTCGTAGTCGCGGTTCAGCGGTTGCAGCCACTCCACCGCCATCCGCAGGGCCGACGGCATGGCGACGACGGGCTCATCGGCAAAAGCCAGCAGGCGACCGCCCTGGTAGAGCAGGATGTTGAACCGGGTGCCGCGATTCAGGCCAGCCAGCATGATGCCGATCTCGTTTTTGACCTTGTCGTAGGCATACATGCCGCCCTTTTCGTCGACCAGCATCTCCGGGGTGGCATCGATGATGAACACGATGCGTTTCCCGCCCGCGCTCATGCCGAAGAAGTTCACCTGCGAGGTCTCGCGGGCGTCACCGGAAAAGCTCAGCCCCTCGCCCAGCGGCGCCACGCCATTCATGAGGGAGGTGACATCGACGGACTGGGTCTGGTCCATCTCGGGGATGGCCACGGGCGACTCGGCGAGTGCGCCGATGACGTTCGGCAGCATGCCGGAGGCGGCGGCGGTCTTGGGATCGCTGCTTTTCGGCTTCGGGGGGACGGGAATGGGCTCCGTCGACGGATCGGGCACCTCCACGGCGGCGATGAACTGCGGCGGCGCGATGTGCGGGACGCTGACGACGATGAAGCCGACCAGAAATGCCGTCGCGACATGCACGAGCAGGGCAAGGCTGAAGGCGGACAATTTCTGACCCGCCTGGGAACGCCGCTGACGCTGTGTCTGCCCCTGCACGGTCTCCAGCAGCACCTTGGCGCGCAGGTGCTCCCATTTGCGTCCGCGTTTCTCGCGCAGTCGCTTCAGATTGACCGGCACGGGCGCGGGTCGCGGGGCGCCGGGAGTTGGCTCGGTGGCTTTGGGCTTTTCCGGCTCAGCCGGATTCGGCCGAAGAAAGAGTTTCAGTTCATCGTCGGGAGCGGACAGGGCTCTCGCGGATTTGGGCTCGGCGCGGGGCTCTTCTTCCCGCCTCTCCGGCTGAGGCTCGGCCGGCTTCTCGACCACATGCGGCTCGACCGGTGCCTCCTCTCCGAACAGGGCGAACGCCCCGCGACCGTGCACCAGCATCGTGTGCAGCCGGTATTGCAGGTCGGGCGGGAGCGGAGACTCATCCGGAGATTCGCGGACGTAGCGTCGGGCTTCCGCCATGTCGTCGCGCCTGACCGCGGCCTCAATGAGACGGATGCGCAGCGACCAATCCTCGGGATGCCGGGCAAGCCGGGCCTCCATATCGGAAAGGCTGGGGGGAGCGTCGGTCATCGATCCGGTGGCTGACTGGGCAAGGAAAACAGGAACGGGGCGGCGGTTGTCGGCGGGAAGGCATTCAACCCCAACGCCCTCTGATCGGTTTCTGTGGTGAGATTGCCGGACCGGAAGCCTCTTTGTGACAAAAAAGGCCCCGTCCCGTCCGACACGGGAGCCCATCGGAGTCGCCTTGTCACGAAAATACCCGATTGTCCCCCACCCCGGCCCGTGCTAGAGGCAAGTCATAGACTTTTCCCACCCGCCACATGAGTAAATCGAAACGCCTTTCCGCCTTCCTCCAGCGCGATCAGCGCACCGTCATCGTCCCCATCGATCACGGCACCGCCATTCCCGTTCCGGGGCTGGAAAATACCGGCGCGCTGATCGAGGCCCTCGCGCCCCATGCGGATGGCTTTGTGGTCAATCTGGGAGTCGCCCAGGCCTACCGCGACGTGCTCGGCGACAAGGGCGTCTGCCTGCGCACCGACTGCTACAAGCCCGCCCACGGGACCAATGAGGACTTCGGCTCCTACCGCCTCTACGGTGCCGACGAGGCCGAGGAAGTCGGCGCTCAGGCGATGATGAACATGCTTTACATCCATCATCGCAACGAGGTGGAGATCTTTCGCGAGTGCGCCGAGTTGATCGCCGAGAGCCTGGAGGCGGAGATCCCGGTCATCGTCGAGACGCTGCCGTTCGGGATCGGCCGGCCAGACGACTACACCGTGGAGAACATCGGCTTCGCCGTCCGCGCCGCGGCCGAACTGGGCGCCGACATCGTGAAGACGGCTTACCCCACCGGGGCGACCGTCGACCAGTTCAAAGCCATCGTGGACGCGTGTTTCGTCCCGGTCATCGTGCTCGGCGGCGCCGCCATGGGCGATGATGCCGCCCTGCTCACGATGGTGAAAAATGCCATCGACGCCGGTGCCGCCGGCATCGCCGTGGGCCGCAATGTCTGGCAGCATCCCGCCCCGGCCAAAATCACCGCCGCGCTCCATGCCATCGTGCATGACAGCGCCAGCGTCGACAGCGCGCTGAAGATCGTGAGGGCTTGATGGCAGAAATAGGTGCGGGAGCCCGGCCGCTCATCCGACGGCCCGTTCGCGACGCAGTCGGCCATCCAAAGCGCGCTCGAAACTCACCAGGCGCCTCATCAGGGCGTTGTATCGGGAGTGGGCATCCACTCCGTGCCGTTTGCCCAACTGAAAATAGAGCTCGTGCTCCGGACACTCCGGAAATGCAAACGGCAGCGCAACACCCAAAGTCCTCAGCCGGGGAGCCCCGATCGCCACGAGCAGCGCCTCTGTCGAATCAAAAACACCGCGCTCTAGGTCGGCCAACCCCACGGTCACGAGCTCCGAGCCCGGCAGATCCGAATAAAAGTCAGGCGTCTTCATTCTCAATCAGGCGGGTGACAGCGGCGCGCACCGAGTCGGGTTCTATGGCCGGATACCGGCTCCATTCACCGGGCGTCAACTGATCGCAGAGCTCCAGCAATCGCGTCGGCACGACCAGACCAACCCTGACCATCGCCGCCACATCGACGCGGTCTTTGGCATGATCTCTCTCCAGTTTCGACAGGGACTGGGTGTAAAAATCGAAGTGATAGAAATCGACCCTGTTAATCGTCGTGATCCATTTGGATCGCTCTCTCCACCCCGGGAGGGCGGGAACGAAATCGTCCGGACTGGCCATCTCGATATTCACGTTCTGCCGGATTTTGAGCCCGGGAAGGCATTCAAAAATCCCTTCAGGTTCCGGGAAAAACTTCAGATCCACATCGATGGTAGCCTGCCTCCATCCCAGAACCACCGCCGAGCTGCCTCCGGCAATGTAAACCGAGCCCGGCCCCCGACAGCTATTGCCGAGATCCTCCAACAGCCGCAGGATCTTCTCTCCATCAACGGGATCGCGCATGGCGGGGAATCTAACGCGGAATCACATTTTCTCCACCCGGCAGCGCCCCCTCGTCGGAGCCATGGGAAATCCGATTCACACCGGTCCGTCCGATCCTTTCACCGATCCTCCCAGTACTGCACCGAGCCCAAACTTTACCGCACGTCTGTTTCCCGCTGAAATTCCGGATTCTTGACCTATTTTTCGCCCCAATTCACTTCCCTTCGCACGCCCTCTTAATTCACGATGAAATCCCTCTGGTCCGATTCCGCAGCCCAGTCCTTCCCCGGCGACCTCGGCCGCCGCGTTTACACCTCGCGCCTGCTCGGCGCCAATCCCGAACTCGTCCTCCACGGCGGCGGCAATACCTCGGTGAAAATCCGGGAGACCGACTTCTTCGGCGATCCGGTGGATGTGCTTTATGTCAAAGGCTCGGGCTGGGACCTCGCCACCATCGAGCCGGCCGGCTTTTCTCCGGTGCGGATGCCGGCGCTGCTGAAGATGGCGGAGCTGAAAGCCCTCTCCGACGCCGAAATGGTGAAGCAGCAGCGGGCCGCCATGCTCGATCCGGGCGCGCCGACGCCGTCCATTGAGGCCATCCTCCACGCCGTCATCCCGCAGAAATACGTCGATCACACCCACGCCAATGCCGTGGTCGCGCTGACCAATCACGCGGGCGGACGCGCCGCCGTCGAGGAAGTCTATGGCGACCGCATGGTCGTGATCCCCTACGTCATGCCCGGCTTCGTCCTCGCCCTCGAGGTGGCCAAGGCGCTGAAGAAAGTCGATCCCTACGCCATCGACGGCTTGATCCTGATGAATCACGGCATCTTCACCTTCCACGACGATGCCCGTCGCAGCTACGAACTCATGATCGAGCACGTCAGCCGGGCCGAGACCTACCTCGCGTCGAAAGTCGGCAAGAAATTCAAGCTGCCCACCGCCAAGCCCGCCGAAGACCTCGCCAGTCTGGCCGAAATCCGCCGCCGGGTCTCCGCCCTGCGCGGCGTGCCTGTCATCGCCCGGCTCGACCAGTCGCCCGAGGCAGTCGGCTTTTCCTCCCGCCCCGATGTGGCCAGCCTCGCAACCCGCGGACCGCTCACACCCGACCACACCATTCGCACCAAGCGCATCCCGGTGGTGATCGGCGACGACATCGGCAAGTCGATCGACCGCTTCGCGGCTGACTACGCGAAGTATTTCGAAAAGCACCGCCAGGGCGAGACCATGCTCACACCCGATCCCCGCTGGGCGGTCTGGCCGGGCAAGGGCGTGATCAGCTTCGGCGCCACCGTGGCCGAGGCCGACATCGTGCGCGACATCGCCACCCACACCTGGCGCACCATCCAGGTGACCGAGGCCGCCTTCCCCGGCGGCTGGAAGGCCCTGCCCGCCGCGAAGTTGTTCGAGATCGAATACTGGGAGCTGGAGCAGGCCAAACTCAAGAAAGGCGGTTCCGCCCCCGTGCATCAGGGCAAAGTCGCCATCGTCACCGGCTCCGCCGCCGGTATCGGCTTTGCCTGCGCCGAGACCCTCGCCGAACAAGGCGCCAAAGTCATCGGCATCGACCTGAGCCCGGAGATCGAGTCCCAGATGGCCGCCATCGGCGGCGTCGGCATCGTGGCGAACCTCACCCAGGACACCGCCGTTCTCGCCGCCATCGAAGGTGCCGTGCGCGACTTCGGCGGCATCGACATCGTCGTCAGCAATGCCGGCATCTTCACCGCCGGCGCCTATCTGGAGGATCTCGATTCCAACAACTGGGACAAATCCATGGCCGTGAACCTCACCAGCCATCAGAAGCTGCTGAAATACACCATTCCCTACCTGAAAAAGGGCGCCAAAGACCCCGCCATCGTCCTGGTCGGCTCGCGCAACGTCAATGCCCCCGGCGCCGGCGCCGCCAGCTACTCCTGCGCCAAGGCCGGTCTCACCCAGCTCTGCCGCGTCGCCGCGCTGGAGTTGGCCCCCTTCCAGGTGCGCTGCAATATTATCCACCCCGACGCCGTCTTCGATACCAAGCTCTGGACCCCGGAGAATCTGCAACGCTCCGCCGAGCGCTACGGAATGACCGTCGAGGAATACAAGACGCGCAACCTGATGAAGACCGAGATCAAATCCAAGGACATCGGCCGCATGGTCGCCGCGATGGCCTCCGGCTTGTTCGGAAAAACCACCGGCGCCCAGGTCCCCGTCGATGGCGGCAACGACCGCGTCATCTGATCGATCCCCGGCCCACTGAGCCGGACCGGCTCAGCGCGGCAGCGTCATCCAGACCCAGACCCAATTCGCCAACACCAGCACCAGCCCCACCGCCCAGGCGGTGCGGCGGGACAGGCCGGTGACGGATACGGTCCACCCGGACAAGAGCCGGACGGCCAGAGCGAGCCCCCCGGCCAGCAGACTGATCGCGACGAGGGGATTCGTCATCAGGGCGAGCATCCACTCGCCTCGCAACAGGGCAAACGTCGTCCGGGTCCCCCCGCAGAGGACACACGGTTGATCCGTGACCAGCCGAAACAGGCACGGCGCGTAGTCGGTCCCGGCTCGACGATTGGCCCAAGCCAGCGCCAGCAGGGCTGCTCCCAGACAAGCGGCGGCCACCACCAGAGGGATCGAAAGCCCCTTCCTGGCCGGAAACCGCCGCCTTACTTTCCGGAATCCGATGCGGATCACTGCGGCGTCGGGACCATCCCCTCGGACATGGCGGCCGCGCCAAAACCGAGGACCATCAGCAGCACCCAGATGATCACACCGACGATCATCAGAATCGTGGCGACGATCCCGCAGATTTTTCCGGCCTTGGTCAGCCCTTCGCCAGTGGGGTCCATTTGACCGGCAGCGATGGCCTTCAGGTCACCATTGCCCATCACCCAGGCAATGATGCCGCAGATGGGGCAAAGGACGATGCCCAGAATGCCGAGAACGAGGATGAGTGTGCCGCGATGAGGTTGCATGATTCGAGTCGGTTGATTGTTTTTTGACTGTTTTTGATTCCTTCAACCCTGCCTTGTTAAGATTTTCGGCGCCTCTCGTCAATGAAATTCGCGGGTTCCCAAAACGGCCCGGATCGCCCCCTCCCCGCCTCCCCGGCAGGCCGTTTTTCACATAGGGGTTGACGGGTGGCGGATCGTATCGCAGCCGTGAGGCCCTTTTTCCACCGCCAATCCGCATCCTTTTCCAGCCACAATCCCATGGGTAAAACGCTGATCATCGCCGAGAAACCAAGCGTCGCCACCGACCTCCAGCGCGTGCTGGGCTCGGAGCCTTCGGTCGGCAAATTCCAGAAGGACAAGGATTTCTTCGAGAACGACGGCTACATCATCTCCTCCGCCATCGGCCACCTCGTCGAGCAGCAGATGCCCATGACCGCGGACGGCAAGACCCTGCCGTGGAAGTTCGAGTGCCTCCCGGTCATCCCCCAGACCTTCGACCTCCAGCCCATCGAAAAGACCAAATCCCGCCTCGCCCTGCTGACCCGCCTGATGAAGCGCAAGGACGTCGACACCATCGTCAACGCCTGCGACGCCGGCCGCGAGGGCGAACTCATCTTCCGCTACATCCTGCAATACAGCGGCGTGAAAAAGCCCACCAAGCGCCTCTGGATGCAGTCGATGACCAACCAGTCCATCCTCGACGCCTGGCGCCAGCTCCGGGGCGAGACCGAGATGCAGCCCCTCGCCGATGCCGCCGTGTGCCGGTCCGAGAGCGACTGGCTCGTCGGCATCAACAGCACCCGGGCGATGACCGCCTACAATTCCCGCTACGGCGGATTCTCCAAGACCCCTGTCGGCCGCGTTCAGACCCCGACGCTCGCCCTCCTCGCCGAGCGCGAAGTCGATATCGCGAATTTCGTCCCCCGCGACTACTGGGAAGTCCATGGCGACTTCGCCGTCGCCGCCGGCCAATACCCCGGCCGCTGGTTCGACGAAGCCTTCACCAAAAACGAAGCCGATCCCCACGCCCGCCCCGAGCGCCTCTGGGACCGCGCCCGCGCCGAGGCCATCGTCTCCCGCTGCCGCGGCCAGGCCGGCGAGATCGAGGAAAAGAAAAAGCCCGCCCGCCAGACGGCGCCGATGCTCTACGACCTCACCTCGCTCCAGCGCGAAGCCAACGGCCGCTTCGGCTTCAGCGCCCGCCGCACCCTCCAGCTCGCCCAGCGCCTCTACGAGACCCACAAGGCCCTCACCTACCCGCGAACCGATTCCCGCTACCTCCCCGACGACTACGTCGCCACCACCATCGGCACCCTGAAAAAGATCGCCTCCGCCGGCGGCGGCGCCGTCACCAACCTCGGCCCCTTCGCCTCCCGCGCCATCGACCAGGGCTGGGTCACCGGCAAAAACCGCCGCATTTTCAACGGCGCCAAAGTCAGCGACCACTTCGCCATCATCCCCACCGGCCAGTTCCCCACCAAACTCGATCCCGAGGAGCAAAAACTCTACGACATGGTCACCCGGCGCTTCGTCGCCGCCTTCTACCCCGCCGCCGAGTTCGAAGTCACCACCCGCATCACCCGCATCGGGCAGGATGCCTTCCGCACCGACGGCAAGATCCTCGTCGTCCCCGGCTGGCTCGAGGTCTATGGCAAGGAAGCCCAGCTCCCCGAGACCGCCGAAGCCGGCGATGACAGCGGCGAAGGCACCAGCGGCGGCGGCAAAAACCTCGTCCCTGTCACCCCCGGCGAGCGCGGCCAGGCCCGCGACGTCCGCGTCGAGGACAAAGTCACCAAGCCACCGGCACGCTACAACGAAAGCACCCTCCTCTCCGCCATGGAGACCGCTGGCAAGCGCGTCGAGGACGACGAACTGCGCGAAGCCATGAGCGAGCGCGGCCTCGGCACCCCCGCCACCCGCGCCGCCATCATCGAGGGCCTCATCGCCGACGACTACGTCAGCCGCCAGGGCCGCGAACTCTTCGTCTCGCCCCGCGGCCTGCGCCTCATCGACCAGATCCACGACATGGGCATCGCCGTGCTCGCCTCGCCCGAGATGACCGGAGAGTGGGAGTTCAAGCTCAAACAGATGGAGCATGGCCAGCTCTCCCGGCCCGCCTTCATGGCCGAGATCAAGCGCCTCACCCAGGACGTCGTCGAGACCGCCCGCGCCGCCGCCCGCGCCAGCGTCGAGCGCGAGCACCCCGACTTTCCCGTCCCCTGCCCCGTCTGCGGCGCCCCCACCCTGGGCCAGGACGAAGGCCGCTACAAGTGCAAGCAGCCCGACTGTCGCTTCTCCCTGCCCAAGATGCTCGCCGGCCGCCCCTTCACCGAGACCGAAGCCCGGCAGCTCCTCACCACCAAGCTCATCGGCCCCCTCACCGGATTCGTCAGCCGTTTCAAAAAGCCCTTCGATGCCGCCGTCGAACTGCAGGAGGACAAAAAGACCGGCCTCAAAGCCGCCTTCGTTTTCGAGAAATCCGAGGGCGAGATCGCCGAAGCCGACTCCATCGTCCCCGAGAACAAGCTCTGCCCCTGCCCCGTCTGCGAAAAAGGCGACATCTACGAGACCCCCGTCAGTTACGTGTGCAGCGTCCGCGCCCAGGGCGGAAAATGCGCCGGCCGCCTGTCGAAGGAGATGTGCAAATACACCATCCCCCGCGAGCAGGCCCTGAAATTCTTCGCCGAGGGAAAGACCGACCTCATCGAGCAGTTCATTTCCAAAAAGGGCCGTCCTTTCAAGGCCCACCTCGTCTGCCTCCCCAAAGCCAAGCGCATCCTGAGCTGGGAATTCCCCCCCCGCGAAGCCGCGCCCAAGAAAAAAGCCGCCGCCAAGGCCTGAGACGCCGCAGAGCCGATCTGGCAAGCCGCTGGGTATTCCCCGTCCCTCCGGGGCGTCGGTCAGACACACGTGGGAAGGACCATGGGTTCCCTTCGCGTGTCGGCGTTTCCGATTCGCGACATTCGTTTCATTCGTTTCCATTCGCGTTCAGACATCCGGGTAACGAGCGCCAATCCCTCCTCGCGCCCCTGCCGGGGCGCAGGTTATTGGGGGGATTCCTTCCGGGGGTTCCCCTCGTTTCACTCGGTCCACCCCCGGCTCATTTCCGTCGTCCCTCCGGGACGCAGGGCAGACGGGCAGACGGGCAGACGGGCAGACGGGCTGACGGGCAGACACGGTCTATCGGTTCACATCCGATCCCGCCCGATTCCCCATTCGCGTCATTCGTTTCATTCCTTTCCATTCGCGTTCAATCATCCGTGCCTGGCCCCATTTCGCCCCATTCGCATTCATCCCCTCCAACCACCCCACGGCCTCGTACCACACCGTCGAAAAAAGCGCCAACGGCGCGCCCGCATACCAGCCCAGAGCAACGCTCTGGGTAACCGCCCACCCCTCTCAAGACGCCCTGTAGGGGCGTCGCATCCCCTGCTCTACCCGGCATCGCATTCGCCAGCCAGTGATTGCGGCGCCCCTTCAGGGCGCTTCCCGTGTTCTGGACCCGGCTCCCAGAGCGTTGCTCTGGGCTGGTATGCGGCGGGCCTTCAGCCCGATTTCTCGCGGATCATTCCCCCCATCACGCCCACTCGATTCCCCATTCGCGTCATTCGTTTCATTCCTTTCCATTCGCGTTCAATCATCCGTGCCTGGCCCCATTCCATCCCATTCCATCCCATTCGCATACATCCCCTCCAACCACTCCACGGCCTCGTACCGCACCGTCGAGGAAAAGCGCCAACGGCGCGCCCGCATACCAGCCCAGAGCAACGCTCTGGGTAACCGCCCACCCCTCTCAAGACGCCCTGTAGGGTCGTCGCATCCCCTGCCCTACCCGGCATCGCATTCGCCAGCCAGTGATTGCGGCGCCCCTTCAGGGCGCTTCCCATGTTCTGGACCCGGTTCCCAGAGCGTTGCTCTGGGCTGGTATGCGCCGGGCCTTCAGCCCGATTTCTCGCGGATCATTCCCCCCATCACGCCCACTCGATTCCCCATTCGCGTCATTCGTTTCATTCCTTTCCATTCGCGTTCAATCATCCGTGCCTGGCCCCATTTCGCCCCCATTCGCAATCATCCCCTCCAACCACCCCACGGCCTCGCACCGCACCGTCGAGGAAAAGCGCTAACGGCGCGCCCGCATACCAGCCCAGAGCAACGCTCTGGGTAACCGCCCCCCCTCAAGACGCCCTGTAGGGGCGTCGCATCCCCTGCCCTGCCCGGCATCGCATTCGCCAGCCAGTGATTGCGGCGCCCCTTCAGGGCGCTTCCCGTGTTCGGGACCCGGTTCCCAGAGCGTTGCTCTGGGCTGGTATGCGGCGGGCCTTCAGCCCGCTTCATGGCGGACTCACTCCCCTGTCGTTCCAACCCGTTCCAACCCGTTCCAACCCGTTCCAACCCGTTCCAACCCGATCAGACCCGTTCCAACCCGTTCCAACCCGTTCCAACCCGTTCCAACCCGGTCTGATCTCCGATCAAAGAGGGTCTGATCGGAGAGGAGACAGGGTTCCATCAGCCCGACCGCCCGCCGGGAGGCTCCGTAGGAGGGCGGAAACGGCACCTTTGGCACAATTACCTTAAATTCAATCGCTTGCATCTCACCCACCCCCTTCGACGGCCACTCCTCCAGCGACAAAAGGGACTCCTCCAGCGACAAAAGGGACTCCTCCAACGACAAAAGGACCTCCTCCAACGACAAAAGTAGGTCCTCCAACGACAAAAGGACCTCCTCCAGCGACAAACGGACCTCCTCCAACGACAAAAGGAGGCTCCTCCAACGACAAACGGAGCCCCTCCAACGACAAACGGACCTCCTCCAGCGACAAAGGGACCTCCTCCAACGACAAAAGGACCTCCTCCAGCAACAAACGGAGCCCCTCCAACGACAAACGGACCCAATTTTCAGCCCATTTTCAGCCCATTTCGCCTCTCACCGCCAGCTTCCCTGCGAGCGATCCCCTTCGAGTGGCTGACAATTGTCAATCAGGCGGCAAATCCTGCACGCCACTTGCCGGGCAATGGGCTTTCGCCTACTTTGCCGGCCCATGAGCAATCTCGCCGACAGTCCGGTCCCGACCGCCCACACCGACCCCCTCAATGCAAGGATTCTCGCCGTGTCCGAGGACTTGGTGGAGGGATTCCAGCGCTATCCTTTCCAACACATCGCGGAGAAATCGGGGGTGGATCTGGCCACGGTGATCGAGCGCATTCGCGCCATGACGGCCGATGGGGTGATCCGCCGCACTCGCCAGACCCTGCTGGCCACGAAGCTGGCCCATGGGGCCCTCTGCGCGTGGAAGGTGGATGGCGACAAGCTGGACGCGACGTTCGACTGGATGTTCCGCGAGGACCCGTTCAGCGGCCATGTGGTGACGCGCTCGACCGACCGGGAGATCTCGGGCAGCGACTACAAGCTGTGGACGACGCTGAAAGTGCCGCAGGGGGAATCGCTGGAGGCCCACGGCGAGGCGCTGAAACGCATCACGGGCGCGAAGGATTTCATCCTCATGCCGGCCAAGGGCATTTTCGCCCTCGGGGTCGGCCATGTGCGCCGCAAGACGATGGAGCCCGGCGAAAAGTCGGATGATCCGGCAGTGATGACGAACACGGCAACGGTCGACCTGTCACCACGGGAGTGGGATGTGCTGCTGGCGATGAAGGAGGAACTGTCGCTGGATGAAATCTCGGAAAACCCGTGGGCCAGCCGCGCGGTCATCGCCGGGGTGGATCTGGATACCTTCTTCGAGGTGGCGGAGGAGCTGGACCGCAAAAAGGTGATCGGCCGCTTTTCGACCTTCCTGGAGCATGTGAAGCCGAGCAAATCGGGCGGCGAGCGGGTGACGCGGTTCAACGCGCTGTTCCACTGGAAGGTGCCCGAGGGCCTGCAGGAGCGCGCCGGCAGTGAGGTGGGACGCCACACCATCATGACACACTGCTACTGGCGCGAGGGTGGCCCGCAATTCGGCGGGGTGAACATCATGGGCGTGGTCCACGGCACCGACAAGGAACGGGTGCTGGCTCACAAGGCCGCCATCGACGCCCATCTGGCCGCCTGCGAGATCCCGCTGCTCTACACGAATGTCTTCTGGGGCGGTCGCAGTGAAATCAAGCCGTCCGAGATCTCACCCAAAATCTACCGGTCTTTCCATGAGAAATGGGCCGGCAAATCCAACGTGATATGAAAGCCACCAACCCCGTCGTCCTCCTCCTCGCCACCGCTCCCCTCGCTCTCTCCGCCCTGCTGACCGGCTGCAGTCCGGGTGCAGATGATGCGCCGCAGTCTTTTTCCGGTCTGGGCAAGCCAAAGGTCCAGGTGACCAATTACCCGCTGGCCTGGATGACCGGGCGGATCGGTGGGGACGCGGTGGAAGTGATCTTTGCGGCTCCGGAGGACGGCGACCCGGCTTTCTGGGAGCCGACCGAAGCGGAGGTGGCGGCGTTCCAATCCGCCGATCTGATCATCCGCAACGGTGCGACCTATGAGAAGTGGGCGGAAAAGGTGAGCCTGCCGGAGTCGACCCAGGTGGACACGTCGAAAGCCTTCGCCGGCTCCCTGATCACGGTGAAGGAGGCCCACACGCACAGCCACGGGTCGGAGGGCGAGCATTCGCACGGCGGAGTGGCTTTCACCACCTGGCTGGACCTGCGCCAGGCGATCCAGCAGGCCGATGCCATCCGCGGGGCGCTCGCGACGCTGCTGCCGGACAAGGCGGCGGCTTTCGAGGCGAATTTCGCCACCCTGCGCACGGATCTGGAAGCGCTCGATGCGGAACTGGAAAAGGTCGCCCAGTCCATCGGACAGACGCCGCTGGTGGCGTCGCACCCGGTCTATCAATATCTCGCCCGTCGCTACGGGCTGAAGATCGAAGCGGTGCTGTGGGAGCCGGAAACGGTGCCGGACGACGCCGCGATGGCCGATCTGTCGAAGATCCTCGCCTCGCACCCGGCCAAGGTGATGCTCTGGGAGGGCGATCCGGCGGCGGAGTCGGTGCAGAAGCTCGACGCAATCGGTGTGAAGAGCCTGGTTTTTGATCCCTGCGGGAATCGGCCGGGTGAAGGCGCGGATTTCCTCTCGGTGATGCGGGCCAACATCGCCCAACTCGGCCAAGCCAAGCCCGCCGCCCCCTGACCGATCGGGGCCCGGTGCGCCCGCCGCTTTTCCCCGCACGCAGGCGGCCCGAATCGTGCTGATCGGGTCGCTCCCGATGCGTCCCCTGCTTTTTCCCCCACTCCATTTCTTTTTCCGCCCAAGACATCTCGGCGCCACCCGTTTTTCCTCATTGTAAAGCCATGCGATTCTCTTTTCCGCTCCTCGTCCTCCTGTCCCTGGCCTGTCTGGCGGCTCCGCTCCACGCCCAGGAGTCACCGCCCCAGCCCCACTGGATCTGGACCACCCAGCAGCCGGGTGAACAGGAGGAGATCTACCTGCGAAAGAGTCTGGCGGTGCCTTCGGACCTGAAGCGGGCCATCCTGATCGCCTCTGCGGACAACAAGGCCCAGGTGATGGTGAACGGCGACCGCCGGGGCTTCACCTGCGAGGATTGGCAGGCGCCGGTGATCGAGGACATCACCGACCGGCTCCTGCCCGGCGGGGACAATGTCGTCGCGGCCAAGGCGACGAATGCCGGGGGCGCCGCTGGCTTTCTCTGCCTGATCATCCTGGAGAACAAGGGTGGCCAAAAGACCTTCGTGCTCAGCGACGAGACCTGGCAGGCCAGTCCGCGGGCCGAAGCCGGCTGGAATCAGGTAGCCTTCACCCCGCAACCGGGCGCCTGGCAGCCGGCGGTGAAATTGAATGCGGCCGGCGAACCGCCCCGCGACAAGATTTCGCCGGCTTACCTCGCGAGTCTCCAGGACCTCCGCACGCCCTCGGCCACCGCGCCGGAGGAGATCAAGGCGGCCCCGGGGTTCCGCGTCGAACTGCTGTATTCCGTGCCCAAGCCCGAGCAGGGCTCGTGGGTGGCGATGACCGAGGATGACAAGGGCCGGCTGATCGTGTCGGATCAATACGGCGCGCTCTATCGCCTCACCCCGCCGGAATTGGGCCAGGATTTGCCGCCCGCGGCGATCGAAAAGATCGACCTCGATATCGGCGGTGCCCAGGGGCTGCTCCACGCGTTCGGCGCCCTCTATGTGGTGCTGAACACCAACGAACACGGCGGCCGCGGCCTCTACCGGCTCCGGGACACGAATGGCGACGATCGCTATGACTCGAAGGAATTGCTCCGGAAGTTCGAGGAACAGGGCGGTGAACACGGTCCCCATGCGATCCTGCCCGGCCCGGACGGTAAGTCCCTCTACGTCGTGGTGGGCAACCAGACGCCCGTGACCGAGATGGCCCGGTCACGGGTGCCCCGCGTCTGGGGCGAGGATCTGCTGCTCGACCGCATCTATGGCCGGGGTTTCATGAAGACGGTGATGGCTCCGGGTGGCTGGATCGCCCGCACCGATCCTGAAGGCAAGGAGTGGGAGCTGATCGCGTCCGGCTTCCGCAATCAATACGACGCCGCCTTTGACCGGAACGGCGAGCTGTTCACCTACGATGCCGACATGGAGTGGGACATGAATACGCCGTGGTATCGGCCCACCCGCGTCAATCTGGTGGCCAGCGGGGCGGATTTCGGCTGGCGCAACGGCAGCGGCAAATGGCCCGCCCACTACCCCGACAGCCTGCCGGCCGTGGTGGACATCGGCCCGGGCTCACCCACCGGCGTGACCTTCGGCCACGGGGCGAAATTTCCCAAAAAGTATCAGAACGCTCTCTACATCCTCGATTGGAGCTATGGGAAAATGTATGCCGTGCACCTGCGGCCCCAGGGAGCCGCCTATGCGGCCACGGTGGAGGAATTCATCAGCGCCCAGCCGCTGCCGCTCACCGATGCGCTGATCAGCCGGCACGATGGCGCCATGTATTTCGCCATCGGTGGCCGCCGGGTGCAGTCGGGCCTCTACCGGGTCACCTATCTGGGCGACGAGCCGGTCGGTGACGATCAGGGTGAGCCCCTTTCGGCCCTCGCCCGCGAGCGCCTCGCTCTGGAGGCCTACCACGGCCGAGTCGATCCCGCCGCCATCGATGCCGCCTGGCCCTATCTGGCTCACGAGGACCGCTACCTGCGCCACGCCGCCCGCACTGCCATCGAGCACCAGCCCATCGCCACGTGGCGGGACCGGGCGCTGGCCGAGACGCGCCCGGTCGCCGCCATCCAGATCGGCATTGCCCTCGCCCGCCACGGGCAGAAAGCCGATCAGGGTGCCCTGCTCGCCCTACTGAACCGCATCGACTGGTCCGCGCTGAATGATCTCCAGCGGGCCGACCTCGTCCGCGCCTACTCGCTCGCCTTTATCCGGCTCGGCGCGCCGGACGAGCCGACGCGTCAGGCGCTGGTCGCGAGCCTCTCCCCGCGGCTGCCCGGCAACCGGCCGGAACTCAATACCGGCCTGCACGAACTGCTGGTCTATCTCCGCGACCCCGACGCCGCCGCGAAAGGTGTCGATCTGCTGAAGCACGCCCCCTCGCAGGAGGAACAGATCGCCTACGCCAAAAACCTCCGCCGCGTGGCCGATGGCTGGACGCGTGAACTGCGGGCGGACTACCTGCGCTGGTTCGTCCAAGCCGCCGCCTACAAGGGTGGCGCGAGCTTTGACCTGTTCATCGGCGAGATCAAACAGGAAGCCCTCTCCCACATGAGCGAGGAGGAAAAGACCGCCCTCAAGGACATCATCGAAGCCAAGCCGGCGGTCAATGTGCCGCAGTTCACCTTCGAGCCGCGCGAATTCCAAAAGAACTGGACCGTGGCCGACTTCGACGACGTGATCAATGTCGGCCTCGAAGGCGCCCGGGACTACACCAACGGGCGCAAGATGTTCGGCGCGGCCAGTTGTTTCGCCTGCCACCGCTTCAACCAGGAAGGCGGCGCCGTCGGACCCGACCTCACCGGCGTGGCGGGGAAATTCAGCCCCCGCGACCTGCTGGAGAGCATCGTCGATCCCAACAAGGAGATCAGCGACCAGTATGGCTCGATGATTTTCACCATGCTCGACGGCACCCAGGTCATCGGCCGGGTCATGAACCTGAACGGCGACAACATCCAGGTGAATACCAACATGATGGCCCCCGACCAGACCGTGCCGGTCGACCGCAAGCAGCTCAAGGAGATGAAGCCCTCGCCCTACTCGATGATGCCGCCGGGCCTGCTCAATACGCTGAAAAAAGACGACGTGCTCGACCTGCTGGCCTACCTGCTCAGCGGCGGCAATCCGGAAGATCCGATGTTCAAGTGACCCCGCCGGCCCCGCGGTTGCGGCGCGTCACAACTGCGCGAGATGGCGGTCGACCGTCTCGCGATCAGGGATGGGCCGCTGGGCACCAGGGCGCAGCGTCGTCAGCGCACCGGCGCAATTGGCCGCCAGCACCGCCTCCCAGAGCGTCTCGCCATGGGCCAGCCGGGCCGCGAAACAGCCCGCAAAGGCATCGCCCGCCCCCACCGTGTCGACCGGCACCACCGCCAGCGTCGGAGCCTCGAAGGCCTGCTCCGGACCGATCACCAGCGTCGGATCGCTGCCCCGCGTGACGATCAGGCCATTGACCCGCAGCCCCTTCAGGAAATCACGGATCTCGCAGTCATAGTCGAGCGCCAGCGGGATGTCCTCGAGGATCTCCTCTCCTTCGAATTCATTCACGATAAGATAGTCGATCTCCACCGACGCCCACGGGAAGGTCGGTCGCAGCGGGGACGGATTGACGATCGAGAGCACTCCGGCACGATTCGCGATCCGCAGGGCTTCGACCACCGCGCCCAGCGGCACCTCGAACTGCGCCAGCAGCACGTCCGCGTCCTCGATGTCGGCCTCCTGCGCCCGCACCTGATCGGCCGAGGTCATTCCGTTCGCCCCGGCGGACACCACGATGGTGTTCTCGCCCATCCCGTCAACATGGATGAAAGCCATCCCCGTCTGCATCTTGCGCACCGCTCGGACTCCTTCGGTCTTGATGCCTTCGGCGCCGAGCGCCTTCAGATACCCTTTGCCATTGTCGTCCGTGCCGACCGATCCGATCATCCGCACCTGGCAGTCCTGCCGCGCCGCCGCGATGGCCTGGTTGGCCCCTTTCCCGCCGTGGACCATTTCCAGAGCCGTCGCCGGCACCGTCTCACCCGGCATGGGCAGGCGTCCCACGCGGGCCACATAGTCGACATTCAGGGAGCCGACGACGGTGACGAGAGGAGCTTTGTCTGACATGGGATGGGGAGCTTCGCCACCCTAGCTCCCGCCTCTCCGGGAGGCAATGGCATCTTTCCCGGCGACGGCACGGCTGGATATCACGAAAGATTGTCCCTTTATCGGTCGTAAGGATGAATGTAACTTTCCCCGCGTCCGTCTCTTCCACCGTTCCCCATCCTTCCCACCATGTTTTTCTCCTCCCCCCGCCTCTCCCGCCGCCACTGGCTCGCCACCCTCGGCAGCGGCCTCGCCGCCTCGACCGGTTTCGCCCAGGAAAAAGGGACCAAATCCCTCGACCAACTGAACGCCGAGGAAGTGCTGCGCCTGGTGCGATACAGCTACACCCTGTTCGACCGCGATTTCGTTGGCCGACTGCGCAAGGACAAGACCGAGGTGCCCTTCACCCTCTCGCTTCAGCCTCAGTACATCCGCTTCAAGTTCGACAATCCCCCGCAGATCATCCATCTCAACACGTCGAACAACCAGTTCTTCCTCAAGGAGGTCGCCGCCGGCAAGGACGCGCCGGTCGATCCCGCCCGCTATGGCGAACCCATCCGCAGCACGGATGTCACCTATGACGATCTCTCGATGCGATTCCTCTATTGGCCCGCCGCCAAGATCATCGGAGAGGAAAAGGTGAAGACCCGCGACTGCTGGATCGTCGAGGTGCGGAATCCCGACGGCCACGGCCAGTACGGCACCGTCCGCGTCTGGGTGGACAAAGGCAGCGGCGGCATGATGACCATGGTCGGCTACAACAATCAGGGCCAGGCCATTCGCGTGTTCGAAGTGCTCCACGGCAAGAAGATCGAGGACATCTGGATGGTCGACCAGATGCGCGTGGAGACCTTCGACCCCGCCACCCGCAAGCGCGTTTCCCACACCTACATCGAGATCCTCGATGCCGCGCCCACCATCCGCGTGGACAAGGCCGGTGCCGGGAAAAAGTAAGCTCAGCGATCCCTCCCCGGCCTGCATTCAGCCTGTCAGCAGCCGGACCAGCACCGGAGCGGCCCCTTTCAGCACCACCGCCAGCAGCGCGGCGGCCACGGCACTCGCCGACAGCACGAAGACGCCCTCAAACGCCACCAGCAGCCGGATCGTGCCCGGATCAGCGCCGATCTGGCGCAGACTGCTGAACTCCCGCGCCCGCAGCCGGTTCGACAGTAAAAAAACCAGCAGCGCCATCGCCAGCGCCGCCACCCCCACCAGCACCAGCGCCGCCACTACGAGTCGCTGCACCTGGAAGACCGTGTCGAACAGGTCGTCCATCACCGCACCCGGCTCCACCAGTTGCACGCCCAGCCGGTCGGCATCCTGATAGCGTCCCAGCAGGATGGTGCGGCTCTTCTCATCCCGCGGCACCACGATCGCCGCCGTGATCGGAAACGCTCCCGGATCGCCGTGGAAATGAAAATTCGCCAGATTCGACTCCGTCACCTCGTTGTATTCCACCACCGAGGCATTCAGCTTCACGTTGCCACCGTCCGGCTCCTGCCCCAGCACCTGTGACTCGTCGACCTGCCGCGCGTCATCGTGACCGTGCGCCAGCCCCTCGATGATCCACGTCGTCTTCACGTCGGCAAAGATTGCCCGGTCATCCGGCGTGCCCGTGGGGGACAGCACCCCGGTCACCCGCATCTTCAGCGGATACACCCCCGCCAGGTCGAACACCGCCTCCGGCGACGACACCACCGCATCGCCCGGCCGGATGCCGGCCGCTTCGGCCACCGCATGGCCCACCACGCAGTCGCCCAGCCGCGCGAAAGGCCGGCCCTCCCGCAAGTCCAAGCCCCGCAGCCGGAAGTAATCCAGCGTCGTCCCCACGATCCGGTGCCCTTGGGCGGAAAACCGCGCATACACCGGGATCACCGTTGCCAGCCCATCCCGTCCCGCCGCATCGGTCTCCTGTCGCGGCCGTGTCGCGATCTCCGGCTTGGTGAAATACAGCCCGTTGAACACCAGTTCCAGCGCACTGCCCCGCGCCCCCAGCAGCAGCGGCGTGCCCGCCGCCCGCGACCGCAGGTGCGTCTCCGCCTCGCCCACCAGCACCGTGATCGCCACCGGCAGCAGCAGCGCCACCGTCAGTGCCCCCGTAAGCAGCAGCGTCTTGGCCCGCTGCCGCCTTAGATAAGCCAGCCCCAGATAAAAACTGCCCGCCAGATTCATGCCGCGTCGGGGGTTCGATCCAGCAGGTCCGGCAGCCGCACCACGCGGTCAAAGCCGTCCAGCACCTCCGGATCGTGCGTCACCATGATGAGCGCCGCGCCCGCCGCACCCGCCTGTTCGCGGAGCAGCGCCACGCTGCGCGCCTGATTCTCCGGATCCAGGCTGCCCGTCGGTTCATCCGCCAGGATCAGGGCCGGCCGGGTCACCAACGCCCGGCACAGGGCCGTCCTCTGCCGCTCGCCTTGGGACAGCTCGCCCGGCAGACGGTCGGCCAGCGCCGCGATGCCCGTCTGTTCCAGCAGCGCTGCCGCCCGGGCCTCCGCGCCATCATCGGCCGCCAGCGTCCCGCTGATGCGATAGGGCAGCAGCACATTCTGCCGCACCGTCAGGTAGTCGAGCAGCTCGAATTCCTGAAACACCAGCCCGATCGTCGCGATGCGAAACCGCTGCCGCTCCGCGAACGACAGTCGGCCGATCGACCGGCCCGAGACCGTGATCTCGCCCGACTGGGGCGTCAGAATGCCCGAGATCAGCCGCAGCAGCGTCGTTTTCCCGCACCCGCTCGGCCCCACGATCGCCACCGTCTCGCCGGCCGCCGTCTCAAAGCGCTCCAGCCGCAGGGAAAACGACTCCCCCGGATAGCGGTATCGGACTTGCGCGCAGCTCACCATGGACATGGGCCGCCACAGTCCGCGCGGATCGCGGCGATTTCAACCGCCCTCAGATCCGCTCCTCGCTCACCAGTTCCAGCCCCACCAGCCGCCACTCCCCCGCCACCGGGGCCACCGACAGCCGCGCCCGGTAGCGGTTCACCCGGTCGTGGGTGTGCCCCCAGTGCGTCACCGTGCCCACCGCGACCCATTCGCATTCCGCCTCGAAGCCGCCCACCATCGACCCGCCCGGCTCACAGCGCCGCAGATCCACGTCCGTCACCCGCACCCGCGCCCCGCCCTGGGTCTCCACTTGCAGGGAACGCTGGATCTCCAGATAGATCCGCGTCAGCAGATCCCCCGTCGCGCTCCGCGCCAGCGTGTCGTAGATGTCCGACTCGCGCCGATAGTCGAACGCATGATACACATTGCGCAGCAGCGCATAGCAAATCTCGTCAGCCTGCTCCGCACTGACCACGATGCGGCTGTCCCGCTGCCAGCCCCAGGCCAGCAGCAATCCGCCCAACACCAGCCCCACCGGCGCCGTCCCCACCGCCAGCCGGCGACGCCCCAGCAGCAGCGGCAGCAAGCCCGCCAGACAGCAGCCCATCGCCGCCCAGCCCGGCACCGAACCGATGACATCGCCCCAGGTCCGCACCGGAGCCGCCGGCACTTTCAGCAAAGCCGGAGCCGTCAGACCCGATTCATTCTTCCAGACCAGTTCCGGAGCCGCCATCGACAGCTTCCGCGCCGTCCGCTGACCCCGCACCCCGGCCTCGACCACCGCCTCGCTGCCATCCGGCGGAAAGACCTCCCACCGCACCCGCACCTCGCCCGGCGGACCGTCCAGCGCCGCCGCAAAGACCACCCCGACCAGCGCCTCGGCTGCCGCGACCGATTCCCGATCCTCCACCACCAGCCCTTTCTCCACATCCGGACGGACAAAATGCACCCGGTCCAGATCCATCGCCAGCGGCCGGCCATCCACCGACACCGGACACAGCGGCACCAGCCAGTCGCCGATCGCCTTTTCCAAAGCCACGCGGTTCGTCGCATCGATCGTCGTCACCCCGGCCGCGCCGACCCGCTCCGCCACTGCGTCGAAGTCGAGGACGAACTCTTTTCTCAACTCGAACGCCTCCACCGACAGATAGCCGCGCACCGGCGCCACCGCCAGCGGGGACGCCGCCGGCTGCTGGCCCCGGGACAGGCCCGGCAGCGCCAGCAGCAAGGCGATCCCGGCCGCCAACCGGGTGTGATTTCCGATCAAAGAGGGTTGCATCGTCGATCCAACAGGGTTCCATCAGAATCGCCGCGGATGCCAGTGGCATTTCTCCGCCTTGCCTCTGCCGGACTCATGGTGTTCCGTGGCGAGTCCATGCCTCCCCGACTCAGCCTCATTGCCCTCTGGCTCGCCGCCGCGCTCCCCGCCGGCGCCGATACCGGGGCCGCGGCCACCGGGGCGCCACCACCGACCATCCGGCAGGTCACCCTGCCCAATCCGGTGTCCGATCCCGTTGTGCTGGCCCATCGCACCCTGCTCACCCCGGTGCCGGCCGATGGCCTGCTCACCCAGCTCCCCGGCCTCATCGAAGTGCGACACAGCCAGCCCGCCATCGGCTACGCTTGGGACCCGGTGGAGTGCCGGCTCCTGTTCGCGTGGAAAGGGGCCTCCCTGACCGATCTCATCCTCGTCGCCGAGGGTCCCGGCCCTCTCAGCGCCACCATCGGCGCCATCGGGTCGCCCCACTATTTCGGTTACCGCCTCGTCGGCGGGTATCCTGAATTTCTCTATCGTATCGGCCGCCTCGCCATCGAGGAGTCCATCGTCCCGTCGCCCGACGGCACCCGACTCGTGCAGCGGTGGAAAGTGTACCAGGCCGAGTTCGACCTCATGCTCGCCGTGCCCCAGCGCTGGCGCGAATCGGTCCAGCCCGGAGCCGGCTCCTGGACGGAGGGCTTTCTGAAAGTGCCCAAAGCCCAGGCCGGCGACCTGACTCTGACCTGGCAGATCGCGTCGGGGCCCGAACTGCCCACCCTGCCGGCTGCCTGGACGCAGGCATTGGCTTCCCTGCCGGCTGCCGCGCCCCCGGCCGCCACCCCCTCCGCTCCCGCGCCTTCCCCTGCCGCGGCCGCCGCTGCCCCGCCCGCACCATGAGGCTCTCCCTCCTGCTTTTTGCCCTCGCCCAGGTCGGCGGCCTCTGGATCGCCGGTGCTCAGGAACCGGCGCCCGCCGAAAAGCCGCCGGTTTCAGCCGAAAAGCCGCCGGTTCCAGCCGAAAAACCGCCGGTTCCAGCCGAAAAACCGCCGGTTCCAGCTGAAAAGCCCGCTCCGGCCCTGCCTTACGCCGTCGAGCCGGTGTCGCTGCCCGCCGCCCTCGCTGGCAAAGTGGCGGCGATTGATTTTTCTCCCCAGGGCGACTGGATGCTGCTCGGTCGGGACGGTGCCGTCATGATCCGCCCCGCCGAACTCGCCGAGCCCGCGGCGTGGCAGCCAGTGTCGGATCAGGGACTAGAAGGCGCGTCGGGTCTGTATGCCGGCTATTGGCCGAAATCGCTGATCGTCGTGCAGAATGCCGGCATTTCCCGCCTCTTCGATACCGACGGCGACGGGCGGGTCGATTTCGTGAAAGCCGTGGCGCCCGTCTGGCAGTTTGGCACCATCGGCGTCCTGTTCCAGGGTTCCCCGCTGCCGCTGGCCGATGGTGACCTGCTGCTCCCGCCCCGCATCGCCTCCGGACCGCTCGCTGGAGCCATCTTGCGACTGCCCGAGAGCGGCCCGCCCGTCCCGTGGCTCACTGGACACCGTCAGGCCGCGGCTCCTCGGCCCGGACCTGCCGGCGGCTGGCTCGTGGCTGGCATCCGTCCGCTCGCCGACGCCGCGCCTGCCGATGGCGAAGCCAGCGGCGCCATCAGTGTCGTCGCGCCTCCCACGGAGCCGACTCCGGCCCCCGCGGCTCCGCCCCTTCCCGACGAGGCTCCAAAAGACGAGAAAAAAGACGACCAGTCGCTGAAAACCAAAGCCAAAGCCGAATCCCCAACTGATTCCTCCAACGCCGACGCCCCGCCGCCAGCACCCGCACCGAAGCCTCCCGTCGCGGCTCCGGTCGCCGTCCGCGTGCCAGCCGAACTCCTCACCGGCGCGCCATTGCCGCCAGCCTATCCGCCCGACGAACTCGCCGCCGACGCCGACTTTGGCCCCTTCAGCGGACAGGGATTCCTCGCTGGCGAGACTTCCAACCGGCTTCTCCGCTTTTGGCTGGAGGAAGTCGACGGCTCCTGGCAGGGGGGCATCACCGATTTCGCCACCTTTGAGTCGCCCACGCCCGGTCTCGGCCTGCTGCGTTTCACCCCCGCCGGGACTGAGCTCCTCGCCGGTCAGAACGGCCAGCTTTTCGGCATCCGGCCCGCCAGCGGTGCCATTTTCGCCGTCCGCACCGTGCATCTCGCCTCCGACGGCTTCGAAGTCACCTTCACCGCCCCCATCGACCGGCAGAAAGCCATCGATCCCACCGTCTGGAAGATCGCCCGCCGTCCGCTCGATCCCGCCGCCGGCTCCGCCGAGGCTCCGGTGACGCTGCCGCCCGCCACCACGCGATTCATCGTCAGCGCCGATGGCTTGTCCGTCACGGTGCAGGCCGATTTTGCCCCGGGCGGCGTTTATCGCCTCGATCTCTCCGGCATCCCCTCCGAATCCGGAGCCCCCCTCGCCCACGGTCCCGTGTGGTATACCCTCCACAAACGCCGCCCGGCCCCCGCACCGGAGCCTGAACCAGAGTCCAAGCCCGAGCCAACCGCTCCGGCCACTCCCGCTCCCTTGCCGTCCGCTCCCGGTGCGATGCCAAATCCAGCACCCGCCACTCCGGCTTCCACCCCCGAAAAGCCCGCTCCCACGGCGACGCCCGAAGCCCCCAAAGCCGAAGCCCCCAAAGCCGAAGCCCCCAAAGCCGAAGCGCCCAAAGCCGACGCGCCCAAAGCCGACGCGCCGCTCAGACTGGCAGATTGATCGCGATGCGGCCGCCGCGCTCGACGATTTTGTCGGCCACGGCTTTCAGCAGCCAGAGATTCAGCTCCGCCGAGCCCCGGGCGTGGACTTCCTCCTTCGGAAAGCCCAGCTCCACCGCCATCTGCTGACGCCGGTCCCACGCCGGATCGAGTTCCAGCAGGCGGAGCAGGTCCACCACCGAGCAGCGCCAGTCGAGGTCGCCGCCGACCTCTGCCGCCCGGCCATCGAGCCAGGCGGACACATCCGGCCCCTCGGCGCCCTCCGCTTCCGGGAGCGGACAGGCCGAAAAGATCTTCTCCAGCAATTCCTCGTGCAGTGACAGACGGCGACTCATCGGGGCGCGGAGATTAGCGGCACACCGCAGCGGTGCAAGCAGCAAATCAGTCCACGCCTCGCGTCGGGACCAGCCGCAATCAGGCCTCAGGCTGGATGCCATCGGCCCCCAGCCGGTCGGACCGCGCGACCTTTGTCACCCAGCCCATTCCCATCCATCCTCTGCCACCCACACCTCACTCCGCTGCCGGCAGAGAGAGCAGGCTGACGTGCTCGGGCGCGAAGTCCCGCAGCAGGTAGCCATCATCAGCCCGCCAGCAGATCCAGACCGTGTCGCCCCAGGTCGGCGGCTTTTCGTCGAGCACGAAGCGCCGGTGCTGCTGCTCGATGGCGAGGCGTTGGGTGCCGGTGCGGACCCAATAGCGGGTCAGGGCTCCGAGGTAGATGACATCTTCCACGACGCCTTCGATGGCATTCAGGACTTCGCCCGATTCAGGGCGGGTGGCCTGGAGCCGCAGTTTCTCGGGGCGCAGGCTCAGGTGGATCTCCTCCCCGGGCTTCACATCCCGGTCGTTATAAAGGCGGATATCCCCCACCCCGTCGATGGCGGCCAGGCTGTATTCGGCGCTGAGAGTCTGGGTGACGCGGCCTTTGAGGAAATTGGTGTCGCCAATGAAAGCGGCCACGAAGCTGTTCACCGGGCTCTCGTAGATCTCGGCCGGCTTGCCGATCTGGGCGATCTCGCCGCGGTGCATCACCCCGATGCGGTCACTGATGGCCATCGCCTCGGTCTGGTCGTGGGTGACGTAAAGGAATGTGATGCCCACCTCGTCGTGGATCTCGTCGAGTTCGACGAGCAGACGCTGGCGCAGTTTCAGATCCAGCGCGGCCAGCGGCTCGTCGAGCAGCAGCACGCGGGGCTTGTTGACGAGAGCCCGGGCGATGGCGACGCGCTGTTTCTGGCCGCCGCTGATCTGATCCGGCTTTTTGTCCCCGTGATCGGAGAGGTCCACGAGATCGAGCATCTTGTCCACTTCGCGGGCGATCTCGTCCTTGGGCCGTTTCGCCATCTTCAGGCCGAAGCCGATGTTGTCGCGGATGGTCAGGTGGGGAAAAAGGGCGTAGCTCTGGAAGACCGTATTGACCGGTCGCTTGTCGGGCGGCAAGGCAGTCACATCCTGCCCATCGACGAGGATGCGGCCCTCGTCGGGCTGGATGAAGCCGGCCAGCATGCGCAGCAGAGTCGTCTTGCCGCAGCCGCTCGGCCCCAGGAGGGCAAAGATCTCGCCCTGCCGCACCTCGAAGGAGACATCCCGGACCGCGTAGAAGTCGCCGTAGCGTTTGGTGACGCGGTCAAAAACGAGGAATTCACTCATGGTCGGTGGACGGTCAGTCTGGGGCGGAGGCTCCGGGTAGCGATATTGACAAACGCACGCCAAATCACAACCCGGAATTTTCGCCCCACCATCATCATCCACCGCCCAGCCAACGGCCGGGAACCACCCGACAACTGGCATCGCCAGAGCCTACCCAAGCCACCAGCGCTCATCAGCCGTCCCTCATTCGCCCGGGAACCGGAAAGCCGAATCCCAGCCCGCCACCGCCGACATCCCATGCTATCTTGCAGCCCCCTCCTCTCCGACCGCCCCATGATCACCGCCCTCCGCACAGCTCTCCCCCTGGCCCTGATCCTGCCCCTGGCTCTGTGCCTTTCCCCCGCCCTCCCCACCACCGGGCAGGACGCCCCCGCCAGCATCCGCGCCACGCCCGATGACATCCGCGCCCAGTTGACCAACGAAAAGGGCCCCATCCGCGACTGGTATGCCGCCCGACAGCACCAGCCCGCCTGGGATGGCCCCGCCCTCGCCGCCCTCGCCGGCTTCATCGACGGCCTGTCCCGCCATGGGCTCGATCCCGCCCTGTTCCAGCTCGACCGCTGGCGGCTCACCTGGCAGGGCCTCCCACCCACCGCCGCCGAGGCCGCCCGCGTCGACATCGCCACCACCCATCTCGCCCTCTACGTCATCCAGAGCCTCGCCTACGGCTTCGTCGATCCCGTCACTGTCCACGAGAAATGGGAGCCCATTCCCCGCACCCTCGCGCCCGCCCAGTTGCTCAGCGATGCCCTCGCCCAGGGACCCGACCGTTTCGCCGCCTCGCTCGAGGAGCAGGCCCCGCCCCGCGATCCCCGCTACCGCGACCTCGTCACCACCCTGGCCCGCTACCGGGAGATCGCCGCCCTCGGCGGCTGGCGTTCCCTGCCCCTCCCCGCCCGGCCCGTGAAACCCGGCGAACCCTACGGCGACATCCCCCTGCTCCGCGCCCGCCTCCGCGCCGAGGGCGACCTGCCCGCCGACGCCCCCCAGATCCGCAGCAAAGTCCTCGACCCCGGCACCGCCGCCGCCCTGCGCTCCTTCCAGTTCCGCCACGGCATCGACCCCGACGGCATCATGGGCCCCCAGACCATGATGGAGCTCAACCAGCCCGTCACCCGCCGCCTCCACAGCCTGACCATCACTCTGGACCGCCTGCGCTGGATGCCCCGCGACTACGAGCGCACCTCCCATCTCGAGGTCAACATCGCCGAGAGCGCCCTGCGCCTCATCCACGAGGGCCGCTCCCTCACCACCATGCGCGTCATCGTCGGGAAAAAAGGCCTCCACCAGACCCCCGTCTTCCACGGCCGCCTGCGCTACCTCCACTTCCGCCCCTACTGGAATGTCCCGCCCAAGATCGCCCGCGAGGAAGTCGTGCCCGAGGCCCTCGCCGATCCCGGCTACGTCGCCCGCGAGAAATACGAGATCGTCCCCGCCTTCGAAGTCAGCCCCGACAAAGCCCTGCCCCCCACCCGGGAGAATCTCCAGAAAGTCGCCGCCGGCCAGCTCAGCATCCGCCAGGGCACCGGCCCGCACAATGCCCTGGGCCTCGTGAAGTTCATCTTCCCCAACGACAATTCCGTCTACCTCCACGACACCCCCAACCACTCCCTCTTCCAGGCCACCGACCGCGACTTCAGCCACGGCTGCGTCCGCGTCTCCGAGCCCGACCGCCTCGCCGAGTTCGTCCTGCGCGCCAACGGCGACTGGCCCCTCGACACCATCCGCGCCGCCATGCAGGACACCACCCGCCCCAACCGGCGCGTCAACCTCAAGGAATCCCTCCCCGTCTACCTCGTCTATTGGACCAGCACCATCATGGACGACGGCCGCGTCCGCTTCGACCAGGATATCTACGGGCACGATGCCGTCATGGCCGCTCGCTTCGGCCTGCCCGCCAGCGGAGACCAGTGATCCGCACCAAGCGGGGCGCCTGCCGGGCGCAGGAGGCTGTTCGGTATCCAAATGATCCGGAACGGCATCTGCCGAAGCCTTTGAATAATGCCAATCCTGGCATCAGGCCTGCTTAGGTAAGAGCTGCAACAGCGATATCGAAACTTGGATCAGGGCGCCAGCGACTTCCTTCATTGGCGGCGACCGGTTCAGATTCAAATCGTTGCCGAACTCACGAAACACGAACCGCAGCATTACCCATTTATTGAATATCTTGATCTCCGAGATAAGCCCGCCATCATTCCGCGCCTGGTATAAAGGGGTATCCGCAGCCCGCGAGTCCAACACTCCCGCTGTTCAACTCATTCGCAAACGATACCAGAATTACTGCCGTAATCTGCCAGACACGAAGTGATCTGATCTCTGCAGGAGGAAATATCTGTTGCCAGAAGCTTTGTATTCCCGTCGACCATCAGATCTCCCTAACCACAATACAGTCATAATGGGAAGCCAAATCAGCCCCGCTTCCAGGCGGGCGTTGGTGGGCGAATGAGCCGAACGGCGAAGAATTCGGAATGACCCCGTCCTGCTCCTCCCGGTATCTGACAACCACCCCTGCGTTTCTCCGCGCCCCTCTCACTAAAAGATTTTCCAGCCCACATTTTTCCTCTCCTCCGATGGCAGCCCCTTAGGGCATTCCCTATTCCATCCGACACCCTCAAAACTAACTGCTTACGGGCCCAGCCTCTTTGCTGCGAGGCCTCCAGACAGCTTCGCTAAATGGCGACTCTGTCACAAGACGATCCCAAAATCGTGTTGCAAATAGTTTAAAAATAACAAATATGAAAGCCGCGAACGATACTTGCGCCGCGCTTGGCTGAGAAATCGCTCGCTATTCAGGAACCAGACATACCCATGAAAGCGATCCTTCGTCGCCTCCTCTCCACATTGGCAAATCCCTCAAAATCAACTGATTCCGGACTGCCCGTATTAGCTAGACCGGCAGGAATCGAAGCTGAGGTTGAAGCACTGGAACCCCGGGTTCTTTTCTCTGCCGCGCCTGTCGATGCACCTGAGCAAGAGGCCGGCGACTCCCAGACAGATGCCGCGCCGGACGGGTCAGAAACGATCGAACAGGGTTCCATCGGCGATGAAACAGGGTCTGATCAGAATCCTGCCGCCAACGCCACCGCAACGGGCGCGACCCCCGTCACCCTGGTCCCTACCGGTGCCGACCTCAACGCAGAAGCGCTCGAAGCCATCGCCGAGGCAGCCCGCCAGCGCTGGATCGATGCCGGGATCTCGGCTGACCAACTGGCGGCACTGGACTCTGTGACCTATCAGATTTCGGATCTCGGCAACAACCGCCTGGGATCGACGACTGGTAATCTGATCGCGATCGATGACGACGGCGCCAGCCGGGGCTGGTTCATTGACCTGACGCCCACAGCCGACGAGGAGTTCGGCGCCGTCTCCCCCACTCGCCTCCTGGCCCTTGCTGATTCCGGAGCCGATCAACGGATGGATCTGCTCACGGTGATCCTGCATGAGCAGGGACACATCCTCGGTCTACCGGATGCGGGCTCGACCGGCGCTCTGATGTCAGGAGCCCTGAGCACAGGCAACCGCCTGCTGCCCACCAACGGCCAGGCGGCAAGCTCCGAGCCAGGTAGCCTCGCCGGAACCCATTTCCTCGGCGCCACCATCACGGTCGGAGTCGGTATCACCTACGATCACGCGACCATCCAGGCAGCCGTAAGTGCGGCAGCGGCGGGAGACACCATTCTGGTTTCCGATGGAACCTACGTTGAAAATGTGGTCATTGATAAGAACCTGACTCTTCTCTCGGAGAATGGCCGCGGCGCCACCTTCATCCAGGGTATCAGCGGCACGGGAGCCCTTGGAGCCATCCAGGTGACCAACAATACGAGCAGCGTCCAGATCGGTGCGTCGGGGCAGGGATTTACCATCGTGGGGATTGATGGAAATGGATCCCTCGAGAACGCCGCCGTCTATTTTCAAGGCAACCACAGCGGCGCCCAAGTCCTTGACAACGAGATCGTCGCCAACGGCGATCACGGTTTGCTCACCGAATACGGAGCCATCGTAAGCGGGTTCGTGATCGACGGAAACACCTTCTCGGGCAAAACGTTCGCTGGCGCGCAACCGGGTGGAATCGGCTTCGGCACTCAGTTCGATACCGGAAACAACGTCCCCCGCCAGTTGGTCACGATCGGCAACGGTTCCGGCAATCTGGCCACGGCCAATGCCACGAACATCACTTTTACCAACAACCTGATCACGGGTGTCGCGGGCGGTATTTCGTCTGACAATGGTACCAGCGAACAGGGCAATACCCTCGTCACGATCGACGCCGCCACTTCGACCATCTCGGGGAACACCTTTGCGGGAACCACCAACCGTTTCGCCACATCCCTCCGAGTTCGGCGCCCGGACACGGTGATCTCAGGAAACACTTTCGACAGTTCCCACCTCGGTGCTGGAACAGCCCACCTGTTCGTACAAAACAACACCACTCCTGTTCAATTGATCGCGGCGGCCAACACGTTCGATCGAGGTGTCTATGTCGACAATTCGACCGGGATCGGTCACAATCTCCAAGCGGCGATCAATGCGGTGTCCGCCGGCACGACCATCCACCTGACTGCGGGCACCTACAACGGCAACTTCACCATCGACAAGCGAATCGTGCTGGATGGCGCTGGCAGTGGCAGCAATCCGGCAGTGGATTCGATTCTTCAGTCGGCGAGCGGCAACTCTCCGGTCATCACCGTGACAGGCAGCGGTCTGGATGCCTCAAATCGGCTGACGATCCAGGACCTCCGGGTCACCGGAGCGACCGGCGGCGAGAACCCGGGAGCCGGCATCCTGGTGGCCGGTTCGACGGCGACGGGCTATCTGACCTTCGACAATGTCGCTTCCGTTTCCAATCAGGGAGCCGGTATCGCCTTCAACAACACGGTCGGCATCACCGATGTCGCGATTTCCGATGCGACAATTCAGAACAACGGCAACGCCGGCATTCGGATCGCGTCCGCAGTGCCGTCGTTCGTCGGCCTGTCGGTGAGCGACACCACGGTCTCCGGCAATGCCACCAGCGGCTTTTCCTACAACCCGAGCGGCACCCTGACCAACGTCGGCACGGACTTCAACTTCACGAATGTCACTTTCACCAACAACAGCACGGCCGGTGTCGCGAATGCCCATGACGTGTCCTTCTTTGGCTTCCACGGCGACGCGTCGTTGACCAACGTCACGGTGAACAGCGGCAACGGCAGCTCGGCTAACTCAAACAGCCACGGCATCGTCTTCACGAATAGCTCGGCCTACGCGGCCGCCGGAACCATCGCTCTGGACCAAGTGACCGTCACCGGACATGTGGGCAAGAACGCCCTGACGTTCCAGCGATACAACGACGTCTCAGCCATTTCGCTCAATGATGTGAATTTGGCCGGCGTCTCCGCTCCGTGGGGGCATTTGTCGCTGGATTCCATCGCTCCGACTCCGCTGGATCTGGGCAACACCACCCTTTCCACCGTCGCCATCTGGGCCACGGGTGGCGTCGATGCCTCAGCCGCCGTGCCAGTTGGAGCCGGACTGTCGATCGGAGCCGGCTCTGGAGACACGACAGTGGCAGGCAGCAGCGGTGACGATGTCATCAGCCTGGGAACGGGTGCCGACACGGTGATTTACTCGGGGAACTATGCCGACTACGAAGTCACGCGGGCGGATGACACCATCACCATCACGGATCTCCGGCTGAACAGCCCCGATGGCACAGACACCCTGACCGGCGTCGATGCCTTGGCCTTCGCGGACACGACCGTCAATCTGGCGATTGTCGACGATCTCAGCGACCCGGCTGAAGTGCAATCGGTGATCGAAGCCCTCGCTGCCGCCAATCCCGGCGAACCTGTCGTGCTCGAAGGAACGGCCGGAGACGACACCATCGTGATCGACCTGAGCTCTGGAAACTGGCTCCCGGACCTGCTGATCATCGACGGGGGCAGCGAGACCATCGGCGGCATCGACACCCTGGTGGTGAAGACTCCGGATGGCCAGAATGTCATTTACACGCCGGACACCTCCACCTTCGGCAGCGGCGAAATCGTCATCGGTGGCAAGACCATCCGCTTCGTCGATTTCGAGCCAGTGGATTTCGAATTCGACGGCGTGAGTTCCAGCACCTTCACCCTCAACCTGCCGAACGGGGACGATGTGGTCGACGTGGCGGATGGCACCCTGATTTCCGACCCGGGCAAGGCGGCGCTCGTGCTGTCGGGCACGACGGGGGGAATCGCCTTCGAAACGGCCCATGTCCGCGGCTATGCGAGCGTGGTGATCGATACCACCGACAGCGTCGGTACTGACTCCGTGACTGTCACGAGCGCCTCGGGTTCCCACGCCAACACCTCGCTGACGATCAACACCGGCACCGAAGCCGGCGACACCATCGCCGTGAACGGGGCCATCAACGTCGGAGCCGGATCTGTCACTTTGACTTCGGCCACCGTCAATCTTTCCGCCTTGATCACGGCAGGAACCGTCACCGGAGCCACCCAGACCGTCAACGTGGCCTCGACGGCCAGCATCCAGGATGGCATCGACATCGCCGCTTCCGGGGCGACGGTGAATGTGGCGGCAGGCACTTACGCGGAGAGTATCATCCTCAACAAAGCGGTCGATGTGCGCGGACCGAATTGGAATGTCTCGCCCAACGGCGACATCCGGGTGACTGAAGCCGTCATCGTCCCTACCACGACCAACACGAGTTCTGGAGCGGTGGTGACCATCACCTCGTCGGGCGCTTCCTTCCGCGGCTTCACAGTGGACGGCGACAACACGAGCCTGCCCGACAGCGGCTTCGGTCTCGGTGGTGCCTTTGGCACGTCCATCGATGCTGCGCGGGCGATTTTCATCGGAGCCAATGGAGTCACCGACATCGACGTCTCGAAAAACATCGCGAAGAACGCGGTGAACGGCATTCGTCTGGAACAGACGACCAATTACTTCGCCTCCGGCACCCCCGCGGTCCGGTCTTACGACATTACTGTTGATGACAACCTTGTGCAGGACATCACGTCAGTCGGTATCCGGCTGGGCAACAGCATGTATGCCAAGGTAACAAACAACACGATTTCCAATGTGGAGCATGGAATCTTTTTTGGCTCATTCCGGATTTCCGACGCGGGGTCGGCCACAGACCGGGTCGTGGAAAACAACACGATCTCGGCCCGATTTGCGGGCATCTGGGTCAATCTGTTCCACGCTTCGCCCTACGTTTTGAGAGGGAACTCGATCTCCGTGGCGGATCCGGCTCCGTCCGCGGCGCCTCGCACGGCGTGGTTCGGCATCATGTACACCACGGTGTCGGCTCCGCAGAATTTCACCAATCAGTTGAATCTGCCCCAGGTCGTCACACCCGAGTTTTGGAGGGCCGAGGACAACGACATTGACGGAAGCGCACTGGAATCGGGCGCCACCAGCCACGGCTATTGGCTCTACTACGTGGACAACAACCGCGACTCCCTCGGTGTCGACCATTACGGCCAGATCTCGGGCGGAACGGTCACCAACGTGGACTACGGCATTCTCCTGAAGAATCGCGACACCCATCCGGCGACCAATTTCGGCACCGCAGCCGTAGGCGCCCATGCCGCCATCTCCGATGTGGACATTTCACTGAACGCCGGCGGCACCGGCATCCGCTTGGTGGATGATCCGGGCTGGACGTCCAGCAATCCCGCCCCTCTTGTCAACAAACGTGACGTACGCCTCACGGTGGGAGCTGACGTAACCATCTCAGGGGGCACTCACGGTGTCGTAATCGCCAATCAGCATGCCCAAATCACCGGAGAGTCACTGGGAACGATCGCCTTTTCCGGCCAGACCGGAGATGTGGTGCGCCTCGAAGGCAGCGCCGGCAATATCAGCGCGGCCAGTGCGACCGGAGTGGCGACCATATTTGCCGATACCGCATCGAGCGTCATCGTGGCCAACGCCGAGAACAATGCGATCGCAGCCGGTTCCGGCAACGACACCATCACGGCGGGAGCCGGCATCAATTCAGTCCAGGGCGGAGCGGGCAGCGACACGGTCGTCTATGCGGGTAACTTTGCCGACTACACGATCGCTTTCGACGGCGCAGGCTCTCTCGTCGTGACCGGCGCCTCGAATGTGGACACCCTGTCCCAGGTGGAGAAACTGACTTTCGCCGACAAGACCGCCTGGGTTGTCGGCTCCAGCGTGGGTAGCGAGATCACGCTGATCCAAAATGCGATTGATGCCGCGACCTCGGGGGATGTTGTGCTGGTGGCACCTGGCACCTACTCGGAGAATCTGGTCCTTTCGAAACAACTCACCCTCAACGGAGCCAAAGCAGGAGTCGATGCGAGGGGCCGGATCATCGGATCGCCCAATCCGGCAGTGGAGACGGTGATTTCCCCCGCTTCGGGAGTCGGCTTGAATCTGCTCGGTGGCTCGAATGCCTCTGTCATCGATGGATTTGTGTTTGTGGGTAGCGTGAGCGGTGCCACAGGGGTCGTCACGAATGATAGTACCAACACAGGCCTGATTCTCCGGAATAATCACATCTCTGTGGCACCAGGCTTCAACGCAGCGGCCCTATGGCTGGCCAGCCCAGCGGTGGATGCCACGATTGATCAAAATGTGTTCGTGGCAGCATCTGGCTCCTCCCAAGCCGTGTTTTTGGACACAGACGGCTTTCACGGCCTGCAGTTCATCAACAACCATGTCCTCCGCGATGGAGGAATTTCGGGAACAGGATTTTTTGTCGATGGCAACCGTAATATCGGCACCAGTGCTTCGCTCCAAACACCGCTGATTCAGGGGAATCTGTTCCAAGGGCATTCCCTTGGATTCAATGCCGGAAGATTTGCCTTCGACGATGCGAGCATCGTGGAAAACACCTTCGATGGCAACACCGGTGGATTCGCGGGAGGGACGAAGGACAGCCTCATTGCCCGGAATACGTTCACTAACAATTCCCGGTATGGCCTACGGCTGACTGGGTTTGGTGGCACTGGCGATGCCAGTCGGGGAGCCCAAAACACGACCGTTTCCAACAATGTGTTCTCGAACAATGGCACTACCATCGACTTGGTGCTTGGATATGGTGACCTCCTGATCGAAGACCAATTCAATGGCACGCAGGCAACCAACACGATCACCCAAAACACCTTTGGCAGTTCGATCGGCGCCTTTGTCCACGAGACCAATGTCGAGACATTCAACTTGAGCAACAACTGGTGGGGCACGGCGTCCGCCACGGCGATTCAGGCCAAGATACTCGGGGCCGGAACTGGCAACGTGGATTTCACGTCCTATCTCGACAGCGGCACAGATACAAACGTGGTCACCAGCGGCTTCCAAGGCGATTTCTCGACGCTCCACGCCACTGGCCTCGGCTCTCAGAGCGGCGTCCAGGGCCGGATCGAGGAAGGCTCGGCCACGGTGGATGCCAACGGCACGCTGATCCTCACCGGCGGAACGGTCTCCGTGGCCGGCCTGGTCGCAGGCACCGCCACCACGCCGAATCTGGAGATCGGAGCCACCGCCACTCTGGAAGTGAGCATCGAATCGACGACGCCGGGAGAGTTCGACCAGCTTCAGGTCACCGGCTCGGTGACGATCGAACCCGGCGCCACTCTGTCCGTCGCCCCGACCGGGAGCCCGGTGATCAACGACAACGATGTGTTTCTCATCATCGCGAACGACGGTGTCGATGCAGTCTCCGGGACTTTTGCCGGTCTGACGGAAGGCGCCGTGGTGAGCACCGACTTCCTGGGCACGGGCAAGACCGCGTGGATCACCTACGCCGGCGGTGATGGCAATGATGTGGAGATCCACGTGGGCGGACCGATCACGGTCGATGCCACGCCCGGAGACGACGATATCGTGCTGCGCCTGAATGCCACCACCGGCTGGCTCGAGGTCGTGGTCAACGGAATCATCACCGAAACCCGTCCTACTGCGGGCGTCGGGCTGATCACCGTCAACGGTACGGACGGCAACGACATTCTGACTCTCGACTTCTCAGAGGGATCTCCGATTCCCGCCAATCTGGTGTTCAACGGCGGCAACCCGAATGCGGGCCCCGGCGACGCTTTGCGCATACTCGGGACCGGCACCGAGTCGATGGTCTACAATCCGAGCAACACCACCTTCGGCAACGGCGCGCTCACCATCGACGGTCAGACCGTGACTTTCACCGGCTTGGAGCCGATCGATGCAGTGGGCCTGGGCTCGGTGAGTCTGGTCCTGCCCAACGCGGACGATGTCGTCACGATCGAAAACGGTTCGACCATCCTCGGCGGGCTCGATGCCTTGCGCATCCACGGAACGAGCGGCGGCGTGAGCTTCGAGGAACTGCGGGTGCGCAACACCACGACGATCATCATCAATACCACAGGCAACGATGGCGCCGACGCCATCACCGTGGCCAGCGCCAGCAACGGTCATGGCAACACGAATCTCCAGATCATCACCGGTGAGGGTCTGACCGACAATGTCACCATCGGTGGCGCGGCCACTTTCGCCGGCGATGTCCTGATCCAGACCCGCGACGCGGACATCAACGCAGTGCTCACTGCAACCAACCTGACCCTGCGGCCCCAGGTCGCTTCCTCCGTCCGCATCGGGGCGGCGGGTGCTGCGAACATGGTCGTCTCGGACACGCAGTTGACTGCCAATTTGGCCCTGAGCGGCAAGCTTACCGTGGGCCGGGCCGATGGCACTGGCACGGTCACCATCTCGACGCTCAACACGGTGGGTGAAGGCTATGACTTGGAGGTTCTGTCCGCGGGCCAGATCAATCTGACCAACAGCCTCCAAACCGATGGACAGATCACGCTTTCCGCCAATCAGGACAACTCGGGGGCGGATGATTTTGACATGACGACGGTGTCGAGCGCCATCTCGACGACAAACGCCACCGCTGGTGCCGTGACCATCGCCGTCGGCACCACGTCGGCGGCCAGCACCACCACCCTGCGCGACATCACGGTGGGCGCGGGCGGCGGCATCACAGTGACCACCCTCGGCACCTCCATGATCGATCTTGCCGCCGGCACCCTGAGTGCCACCGGAACGGGCACAGTGACCCTGAACAGCGCTGCGAACCTCGACGTCGACGGCAATATCTTGGCAGGATCCGTCGATATCGATGCCGGCGGCAATGTGGGCAACATCGATGGCTCCATCACAGCGTCCACGGGCGTCTCGATCACCGCCAATGGATCGGTGACGATCAACGGGACCATCGACGGCGGCTCCGGCCTCATCGACATCGATGCCAACGCGAATGGCGCCGGCGCGGAATCCCTGACCGTCGATACGGCGGCCTCGCTCCAGACGACCAATGCCACCCTCAATGCCATCTCCCTCGTGGCGGGAACCGGCAGCGATCTCTCCCTGGCCGGCAGCTTTGTCACCGGTGACGGCGGCCGGTTGACCGTCACGGCCGGAGATGACATCACCATCGGTGTCGGCTCGGTGAACGTCGGCGCCACCGGCTCGGCCATTTTGACCGCGCAGGACGCCGTGTCGACAGCGGCGGCATCGACTTTCACGATCATCGCGGCCGACGAACTGGAGATCAATGTGAACAATGATGGCTTGGGCGCGGAAACCCTCACCATGGCCTCAACTTCCGCCATCGCCGCCGGAGCGACCGGCGCGGCCCTGATCGACATCAATATCGCCAACAGTTCCGGTGCAGCAACCATTGGCAACATCACCACAGGCGCGGACGGAGACATCGACATCTCGTCAACCGGCTCTGGAACCCTTTCGGTGATCGCGGGCACCACCCTGAGCGCACCAGGCACCGGTCAGATCAAGATCGACGCCGCCGGGGAGATCGTCGTCAGCGGCACCGTCGACGCGGGCAGTGGCCTGATCGACATCGACGCCAACAATGACGACGACGGCAGCGTGCAGCGCTTCGCAATGGGCGCGGATGGGAAACTGACCACCCTGAGCACGGCGGCCAATTCGGTCGACATCCGGGTTGGCAACAGTTCCGGGTCCATGACGATCCGGGAGATCGCGACCTCGGGCGGCGTTTCACTCGACATGAACGGCAGCGGCGGTTTGGTCACGAACAACGCGACCACTTCGGGTATCGGCATCGTCGCTGATGGCGATGTGGTGTTGAACAGCGAGAACTCGATGTCTCTCTCCGGAGACATCGATGCAGGCGCCGGAACCATCACCATTCTGGCCAATACCGATGGTGCGGGCAACGAAAGCCTCTCGATCATCAACGGAACGGACATCTCCACGGACAGCACCAGCGCCTCTGCCATCGTCGTCAGGGCCAATGTGTCCGGCGGAGGCACGAGTGACGAAGGAGACATCGTCATCGCCACTGTCGGCGGATCGTTTACCACCGGAAACGGCGGCCAGGTAACCATCTCCACGGTTTCGGGTTCGGCGGCCAACGGGGCGAATCTAACCATCGGCAGCAATGTCAGCGGGGATTCGGTGACATTCAATGTGGGCACCAACGGCTTGGTGTTGATCGAATCCGAGGACACGCTCTCCATCGACCGGGGCACCACCCTCAACGTAGTTGGAGGCGGGCGATTGATACTGAACGCCAACACCGACAATCTCGGCGCCAATTCCTTTAACATGATCGCCAGCACCCTGTTCGGGGATGCGACCATCGTGTCTGACAGTGCCCACGCCGATGCCATCACCATCACGGTCGGAACCACCACAGGTGTCAGCAATCTGGTGGACATCTCACTCACCAATGGCGGTGGACTCTCTGTCTCCCAGACGGGCGGCGAGGTCATCGTCGACACCCTGGGCTTGGTCGACGCCATCGGAGCAGGTGACGTCTCGATTTCCTCCACTGGCAGCGTGACCATCAACGGCACGGTGGACGCCGGCGCGGGCCTGATCGACATCAACGCCAATACCGACAATGACGGTGGCACCGATGACTTCGACATGGGAGTCGACGGCAAACTGGCCACGACGAGTACCGCCGCCAACTCCGTCTCGATCTTCATGGGTGACACCACTGGTGTCCAAACGATCCGTGAGATCACGACCTTGGGCGGTGTCATCATCGACTCCGATGGCGATGCCAGTTCGATCCTCTTCACCAATGCTGCCCTTTCCGGAGTCGGCGTCGTCGCCACCGGCGCGGGCAATGTTACCGTGGACAGCGAGGGTGGCATCACCGTTTCCGGATCGATCAACGCCGGCAGCGGCCTGATCGACTTTTTTGCCAACAGCGATGAAACCGGCACACAAAGCCTCTCGATCACCAATGCCGCGGCGCTGACCACCAGCAATTCCACCGATTCTGCCATCCGCGTGCGGGTGAATATCCCCGGCAGCGGGGTATTGGACGAAGGCGACGTCCTCATCAATACCGTGGGCGGCTCCTTCACCACCGGAAACGGTGGTCGGGTCACCATCTCCACCATTTCGGGCTCGGCAGAGGCTGACCCTGCCAATCTCACCTTCGGCGATGGCACCGCGGACAGGAGCGTGACCTTCAATGTCGGGACCGACGGGGAAGTCGTGATCGAGTCCGAGGACAGCGTCACCATCCAACGCGGCACCACGCTGAACATCGTCGGCGGAGGACGACTCTTCATTGATGCAAACAGCGATGACCTCGGTGCTGGCATCTTCGACATGCAGGCCAGCCCGACTTTCGGCGACGCCACGATCATTTCCGACAGCGCCCATGCCGATGCGATCACCATCACCGTCGGTTCCACCACCGGAACCAGCAACCTGGCTGATATCTCGTTGACGAGCGGAGGCGGACTTTCCGTCACTCAGACCGGAGGAGAAATCTTCGTCGAGACCCGGGGCGTGGTCACCGCCACCGGCGGCGGGTCGATTGATATCAATGGCAGTGGCAGCGTGACGATCAATGGCACGTTGGACGCCGGCTCCGGACTCATCGTCATCGACGCCAATTCAGATGGCGATGGCAGCACCGATGATTTTGACATGGGTGCCGATGGCAAACTGACCACCACCAGCACCGCCGGCAACTCCGTCTCCATCACGGTCGGAAACTCTTCTGGCGGGAGCACGGTGCGCGAACTGACGACCTCTGGTGGTGTCGTGATCGATGGCAATGGCGACACCCACAGCATCACCTTTGTCAATGCGACGACCAGCGGCATCGGTCTGGTGGCGACCGGCCCCGGCCAGGTCACCATCAACAACCAAGGCTCCATCTTGCTAAACGGAACCATCGACGCCGGCTCAGGCACCATCGACATCGATGCGAACAGCGATGGCACCGGTTCCCAGAGCATCACTCTGGCGGCCACCGCTGACCTGACGACCACCAACGGCAGCGCAAACGCCATCCACATTCAGGTCAACGATCCCGCGGTCGGCACCGGCACCGGTGATATCTCTCTAGCCGGTTCCCTGACCGACGGCGCAGGTGGGACGATCACCCTTTCCACGCGTTCTCTCGATGGAGGCAATGCCGCCAACATCACGATCGACAACACTTCTATCTCAGCCGGATTGGGTGGCTCCATCGTCATTGACTCCAACGATTCTGTGACCATTTCCGCGAGCCAGACGGTCACGGTCACCGGAGGCTCCAGCCTGTCGATCTTCGCGAACCGTGACGGCCTTTCCACCCAGGCATTCACGATGAGCGCCACCTCGGCGATCAGTTCCGATTCGACCACCGCGTCCGCCGTCTCGATCGAAGTCAATCAGCCCGGCTCAGGTACAGCCGCCTCCACCATCGGCAACGTCACGGTGGGCTCCGGCGGTGGCATTTCCATCGTCAATCACGGCAACTCGGTCTCGACACTCGCCACCACGACCCTCACCGCCACCAATGGCACCATCGACCTGCGGGGCACCAACCTCTCCCTCTCCGGCTCGGCCTCGGCCGTCGGTGGCGCAGTGACCATCGCTCGCTCGACCCTCGGCACCATCGGCGTCTTCGGAGCCACCGCCTTTGGCGACATGCAGATCAGCCAGGCGGAACTCGACCGCATCACCGCCGGAACCTTGAACATCGGCGACCCCACCGCCGGGGACAGCCTGACCACTCTGGTTAGAGTAAACGCGGTGACCACCGTCGCCGGCGTCTCCGGCCTGACGCGGATCAACTCATTGAATGGCGCAGGCGCATCGGTTCAATTCCTCGGCGCGAATGCTTTCAACACCGTCGAAGCCAACGCCAACGACCTGATCGACGTGCAAGGCACCGCCTCGATCACCACCCAGACCGGCGGAGCCACCTTCTCGGCTGATGCCGACGGCAGCGGCGCAGGGAGCTTCCAGACGGCGGCAGGCTCCAGCATCAATACCGCCACGCCCGGCGCGCTCATCAGCGTCACGGCGGCCGACGCGGCCCTCAACGCGACCAGTAGCCTCAATGCCGGCAACGGAAACATCCTGCTGCGCCCGTCCACCAACGCCTCGACCATCGGACTCGGCGGCGGCAGCGGAGCCTTCAATCTGAGCGACGCCGAACTGGCCACGCTGGCCTCCAACGGCACCGTCACCATCGGCCGCGCCGGCACCGGCTCGGGCGCGGTGGACATCGATGCCGTCGATTTGGGCACCGGCAACTATCACCTCGCTGTCCATGGCGGCCCCATCGCGGTCGAGGGGCTCGATCTCGATGACAAGAATGTCTCCCTCACGGCCAGCACCGGATCGATCACCGACGGCGGCGGCACCATCGACATCACGGCCGATGCGGTGACGTTGATCGCCCAGAGCGGCTCCATCGGTGCCGGCGGAGCCGGCGCCCTCGACCTGCAGGCGACCAGCCTGAGCACGGACACGTCCACCTCGGGCGGCAGCCAGTATTTCAATGACGTCGACACCGTCGCCGTCGCCAACGTGCTGGCCGGTGCCGGCATTTTCGAAATCAATGGTGGCGAGTTCGACTTGGCCTCCAACGTGGTCAGCGATGCCACGGCCATCGTGGTGGAGTCCACTGCCACGCTCGACGTCAATGGCGCTGCTGAAACGGTCGCCTCTGTCACCGTGAAAAACGGCGGCACCCTCAAAGGCACCGGATCCCTGATCGCTCCGGTCACCGTCGAAGCCGGCGGCACTCTGACTCCCGGCCAAAGCCCCGGCATTGTCGCCACCGGCAATCTGGTCATCGACGGCGATTATGCAGTCGAAGTCGACGGCAACGCGGGCGCCGGAGCCGTCAACGGCCACGACCGCACCGACGTGACCGGCTCCGTGACGCTCAATGCGACCACTTCCACCCTGACCGTGGACATCACCGACCTGACCGGCGGCGAACTCGTCGGCGGCACCGAACTGGTGATCATTTCCAACGACGGAGCCGATCCCGTTACCGGGGAATTCTCCAACTTCGCCGAGTCCGCCTTCGTCGGCATGGATGTCGACGGCACCATGGATCTCATCATGACCTACCACGGTGGCGACGGCAACGATGTCGCCCTGAAGGTCGGTAATCTCACCACCCGAGTCTTCGTCGACGGCTCGGGCAATCTCGTCATCGAGGACATCCACGACGCCACCAACGACCAACTCACCGTCGAGGTCGTGGGCGCCAATCTGGTCATCACCGAGGCCGACGGCGCGATCCTGATCGATGCCGAGGGTGCCCTCGACGGCATCACCGGCGACCTGACCAATCAGGTGACCGTCGCTCTGGCCAGCTTCACCGGGAATGTCATCCTGCGCACTGGCGACGGCGATGATGCCGTGATCTTCGAGAACATGGACCTCACCGGCACTCGTGGCATCGTCGTCGAGGACGGCGCCGGCACTGACACCGTCACCTTCCAGACCGCCTCCAGCGAGCTGGCTGATGGCTCGGTCACCGTCCACGCCGACACCATCACAGTCAATGCGGCCATCGACACCAACGGCAATCCAATCGCCTTGACCGCCGACAACGACGTGGCAATCCAAGCCGCCCTCATCACCGACGGCGGCTCCGTGACCATCGCGGCCGATGACGACATCGACCTGTCGGCCACCGGCTCGATCGCCAGCAGCGGCGGCAACGTTACCCTCACGGCTGATGCTGATGGCTCCCTCGCGGGCGATGTCACGCTGGCTGCCGGTTCCTCCATCGCCGCCGTCGGCGGCACCATCGACATCGACGGCGCCTCCGCCAGCGTCACCGGCCTGTCGAACCAGAACCTCATCACCATCGACGCCACCAATGGCGGCATCACCATCGACGGTGCCACCAGCACCAGCGGGATCGTCGCCACCGCGACCGGCACCCTCTCCGTGCTCGGCGCCGGCATCGACCTCACCGGCGGTGCGGGCGACGCCATCCTGACCTCGACTGGTGCCGACGTTTCCATCGCCGGCTCGGGCATCGCAACCGCCAACGGCGGCGGGACCACCCTCATCGCTGCGACCGATGTCACGATCAGCGGCAGCGGCATCGACGCCACCAACGGAACGGGTGGCGGAACCATCGACGCCACCGCGACCGCGGGCACCATCACCGTGGGAGGCTCCGGCCTGACCACCGATGGCGCCGGCACCATCGGCCTGGACGCCGGCAACGATGTCGCCATCAACGCCGCCGTCACCACCGGGGGCGGCGCCATCACCGTAAATGCCGATGAAGATCTGACCATCTCCGCGGCCGGCTCGGTATCCAGTTCCGGCGGCCTGATCACCCTCGCGGCTGATGCCGATGGCGATGCCAACGGCTCCGGCGGTGCGCTGACCATGACGAACGGATCGACGGTCGATGCCGGCAACGCCAACGTCGATCTCTCAGCCGATGAAGCCATCACGATCTCGGCTATCACCACCACCGGCCATGTCACCGCCGATTCCACCAGCGGAGCCATCCTCGACGGCGGCGATGCCGCTGTGGAAGTCACCGCGTCCAGCTTCGCAGCCACCGCCGCAACCGGCGTCGGCACCGTCGGCAACGCTCTGGAACTCGCCGTCTCCAACTTCGAAGCCGATGGCGGCACCGGCGGCATCTTCATCGGCAACACCGGCGCCCTCACCATCGGCGGCACCCCCGGCGCCCTCACCGGACTCGACACCAACAATGGAGCAGTCGTCGTCAGCGCCACGGGCAACCTGACCGTCAGCGAAGGCGTCACCACCGGCTCCGGCAGCATCACCCTGGTCGCCGATACCCTGGCGCTGAATGCCTCCCTCACCTCCCTCGGCGATCTGGTCATCGCCCCCTTCAACGCCACCACCAGCATCGGTGTAGGTGGCGGCGCGGGTACGTTGAACCTCGACGACGCCGAGCTCGGTCAACTCAGCGACGGCTTCAACTCCATCACCATCGGCGATGCCGCCGCTGGCACCGGCGTGGTGGACATCGACTCGTCCGTCTTCACCGACGATGTCACCATCGTGGGTGGCTCCGTCTCCGTCACCGAACTCGATGCCGGCACCGACTCGGCCACCGTGACCGCCCGCACCGGCGCCATCACCGATGGTGGCGACTCCGGCTCGGACGTGATCGCCGCGACCGTCTTCCTCAACGCCGCCGGAACCATTGGCGCTTCAGGCGACTCCATCCTGCTGGAGACCGACACCGTCCACACGAATTCGAACCTCGGTGGCGCCAACGGCAATCAGTTCCTCACCGAGACCGACGCCGTGGACATCGGCAGCTTCAATGCCGGCACCGGCACGATCGAGATCAGTGGAGTGTCCGAGTTCAACCTCGTCACCAACAACGCCGTTGCCGACGCCACCTCCATCGTCATCGATGACGACACCATCCTCGATGTCGATGCCACCGACACCTTCGCTGGAGTCACCGTGCGCAGCGGCGGCACCCTGGAAGGCGACGGCTCGCTCCAGACCACACCCGTCACCGTGCTGGCCGGCGGCCAAATCACTCCCGGCGAGGGCGGACCGGAAAATCTCGGTGTTGGTAACCTGACCCTGAACACCACCTCGGTGTTCGCCGTCGACATCGACAGCCCCGTCGCCGGCACCGGCTACGATCAGTTGCTCGTCACCGGCACCGTCAATCTCGGCAATGCCACCCTGCAACTGGCCGAGCTGGGCTACGCCCCGACCGCCGGCCAGGTACTGACCATCATCGTCAACGATGGCGGCGACGCGGTGACCGGGACCTTCGTGGGTCTGCTCCAGAACACCTACGTGTCCACCCCGCTCGCCGGCCTGCCCGACCAACTCTTCCAGATTAGCTACACCGGCGGCACCGGCAACGACGTCACCCTCACCGCCACCGGCCAGACCGCCACCACCAACATCTCCATCGACGGGTCCGGCAATCTGGTCATCGACGACATCCTCGGCTCGGCCACCAACGACACCATCACCGTCAGCCGCGTCGGTGCGAACTACGTCATCGAAGACACCTCCGGCAACGTCCTGGGCACCCTCATCGTCGGCGCCACCCAGACTACCCTGAGTCGTGTCCAGGTGCCCGTCAGCCTCGTCACTGGCGGCATCATCGTGAACGGTGAAGATGGCAACGACACCGTCACCCTGACCAGCCTCGGCGCCCTCGCCTCCGGCGGCCAGCTCACCGTTGATGGCGGCGATGGCGAGGACAGGCTCTTCGTCAACGGCTCCACCACCCTCTCCGGCGCCGCCGCCGCCACCCTCACCGCCGAAGGCATCAAGTTTGAGGTCAATTCCAGCCTCGCCACTGCCAGCGGCGACATCACCGCCACCGCCGAAAACGGCACCGGCAACCTCGCCGGCATCTGGATCAATGGCGCCACCCTCTCCAGCACCACGGGCTCCATCTCCCTCACCGGCGAAGGCGGCGACACGGGCAACTACAACGACGGCCTGCGCATCATCGCCGACAAGGCCACCGGCGTCGGCAACACCCTCACCGCTGGCGGCGCCATCACCCTCACCGGCACCGCCGGAGCCGGCGGCAATGCCGATGGCATCGAGATGACCAAGACCACCGTCACGGCGGGCGGTGGCATCACTCTGGAGGGCACCGGCGGCGACGGCGGCAGCATCGGACGCGGCGTTTCCCTCTTCGACTCCGACCTCAGCGCCATCAACGACTCCTCCATGAGCATCACCGGCAACGGCGGCGCCACCGGCTCGTCCAACTACGGCATCGTCCTCTACTCCGGCTCCACCCTCTCCGTGGCGGGCACCGGCAACCTGACCCTCACCGGCAACGGCGGCGGCACCGTCGGCCTCGGCGTTGGCATCGATTTCGGCCTCAACTCCAGCGCCACCGTCGCCCATGGCAACATGAGCCTCACCGGCATCGGCGGCTCCGGCACCGGCACCCAAAACCGCGGCATCATGATCCACGACGGCGCCTCCCTGACCGCCACCGGCATCGGCAACATCTCCCTCGACGGCACCGGCAACGGCACCGGCGCCAACAACGGCGGCGTCGCCCTGGAAGGCTCGACCATCACCACCAACTCC
>JAEUHH010000012.1 GCA_016795505.1 Verrucomicrobiales bacterium
AGCGAACGACGAGGGAAACTCTCCGTGTCCTCCGCGCCTCCGTGGTGAATCCCCCGCGTTTCTCCGGCGCGGGGCTGGGGGAGGGGGACAGAATCATGAGGGGTGGAATCATGACGGGGGATGGGCGGGAGGCTGGGAAGAAGGAATGGCAAAGTCGTGCGGGCGATGCCTCAAGGAGCGGGGGCGCCCCCGCCGCCGAGCTAGTGGAGGCTTCATCAAGCCGGTCAGGCGGAGGCTGCGGCGGCGGCGGGGGCGCCGCCGCTCCTTGGGGGGGGAAGGAGCGAACGACGAGGGAAACTCTCCGTGTCCTCCGCGCCTCCGTGGTGAATCCCCGCGTTTCTCCGGCGCGGGGCTGGGGGAGGGGGACAGAATCATGGGAGGGGTGGAATCATGACGGGGGATGGGTGGCTGCGGCTGGGCGGGGTGACGGGCATTTCAGTTTACAAACGGCCGCTGCAATCCTTTAATTCCCACCCCCGGATTGCCAACCCTCCGGGGCTTTTTGCTTTATGTCGGCTGAACTTTCGAAAGGCTATCAACCGGGCGATGTCGAGAACCAGTGGTACGCCCGCTGGGTCGAGGCGCAGTGTTTCCGCGGGGACGAGACGTCGTCGCGGGAGGCCTACAGCATCGTGATCCCGCCGCCGAATGTGACGGGCATCCTGCACCTGGGCCATGTGCTGAACAACACGATCCAGGACATCCTGGCCCGCCGCGCCCGGATGGAGGGCAAGGAAGTCCTCTGGCTGCCGGGCACGGATCACGCGGGCATCGCGACGCAGTCGAGGGTGGAGCAGCAATTGCGCAAGGAGGAGAAGAAGACGCGCCACGACCTGGGGCGCGAGGCTTTCCTGGAAAAGGTGTGGGAGTGGAAGGAGAAGCACGGGGGCATCATCATCCAGCAGCTGAAGCGGCTGGGCTGCTCGTGCGACTGGAGCCGGGAGCGGTTCACGATGGATCCGGCCTACTCGCGGTGGATCTCGAAGGTGTTCGTCGATTTGTTCAACGAGGGGCTGATCTACCGGGGCAAGCGGATGGTGAACTGGTGCCCGAAGACGCTGACGGCGCTGAGTGACGAGGAGGTGATCATGAAGCCGCAGCGCTCGAAGCTCTACACGATGCGCTACGAGATCGCGGAGGAGCCGGGGCGCTTTGTGGAGATCGCGACGACGCGTCCGGAGACGCTGATGGGCGACACGGCGGTGGCGGTGAATCCGAATGACAAGCGCTACGCGGATCTGCTGGGCAAGCACGCGATCCGCCCATTCCCGGAGGCGAAGATCCCGATCGTGGCGGATGACCACATCGACCCGGCGTTCGGCACGGGGGTGCTGAAGGTGACGCCGGCGCACGACAAGGCGGACTTCGAGATCGGGCTGCGGCACGGGCTGCCGCTGATCGATGTGTTTCACCCGGACGGGACGCTGAATGCTCTGGCGGGGCCGGAGTTCGAGGGGCTGGACCGCTTCGAGGCGCGGAAGAAGGCGGCGGAGAAGCTGGAGGAGATGGGCCGGCTGGTGAAGGTGGAGGATTACGAAAACAATGTGGGCTACTCGGAGCGGGCGGATGTGCCGGTGGAGCCGCGCATCTCGATGCAGTGGTTCCTGAAATACCCGTGCCAGCAGGAGACGGCGGAGGCGGTGGCGAGCGATGCGATCCGTTTCCGTCCGGAGCGGTGGAAGAAGACGTTTGCCCACTGGATGGAGAATCTGCAGGACTGGTGCATCAGCCGCCAGCTGTGGTGGGGGCACCAGATCCCGGTGTGGTATCGGAAGGAGCAGGCGGCGGAGCTGCAGGCGCGGGAGTCGCTGGATGCGGCGAGCGCGGGCAGCGACCTCCACGTGGGGATCGAGCCGCCGGCGGATGAGGAAAACTGGGTGCGCGACGGCGATGTGCTGGACACGTGGTTCTCGAGCTGGCTGTGGCCTTTCGCGACGATGACGGACAGCGACGGGGAGCGCTCGGCGACGGTGCGGAAATTCTACCCGACGACGGACCTGGTCACGGGGCCGGACATCATCTTTTTCTGGGTGGCGCGGATGATCATCGCGGGTTTCCGCTGGGAGGGGCAGTTGCCGTTCCGGAATGTGTTCTTCACGTCGATCATCCGGGACAAGCAGGGGCGCAAGCTGTCGAAGTCGCTGGGCAACTCGCCGGACCCGCTGGATCTGATCGAGAAATTCGGCGCCGACGGGGTGCGGTTCGGCCTGATGCGCATCGCGCCGGCGGGCACCGATGTGCGCTACGATGAGGACCAGATCGTGGAGGGGCGGAATTTCGCCAACAAGCTGTGGAATGCGGCGCGGTTCCGCCAGATGCAGGGCCCGGCCGATGCGGCGGCGCGCGGGCCGCTGTCGATCTTTGCCATCGACATCCTGGCCAAGCTGGAGGCGCTGGAAGCCGATCTGGACGAGGCGCTGAAGGAGTATCGCTTCAACGATGCGGCGAATCTGCTCTACCAGTTTTTCTGGAGCGAGTACTGCGACTGGTATCTGGAGAGTGCGAAGGGGGATTTCTTCGAGGAGGGCACGCCGGCCTCGAAGGCGGCGACGCTGTGGACGATGGACACGGTGCTGCGGCGTTTCCTGATGCTGCTGCACCCCTACATGCCGCATATCACCGAGGAGCTGTGGGAGAAGATGGGCTGCCGCGCCGAGGGCGGGCCGGCTTTCCTGATGCAGACGGAGCTGGACCGCTCGCTGGTGATGCACGACCTCCCGGCGGAGACGATCGCCGCGGCGCAGGCCCGGGTGGCCGCGATCTACGGGGCGGTGGGCCGGACGCGGAACCTGAAGGCCGAGTATGGTCTGGGGGCGAACCGCGGGGTGAAATTCATCATCGACCCCTCGACGGGCGACCAGGGTCGGATCGACGAGGTGAGTGTGTTCGGCCGGCTGGCCGGGGCGGGCGAGGTGATCGTGGAGACGGGCTACCAGGCCGCCAAGGGCGTGCCGGCGATCCTGACGGCCATCGGCACGATCTACATGCCGCTGGAGGGCCTGATCGATGTGGCGGCGGAGCGCGAACGGCTTTCCAAGGAACTTGCCAAGGCCGAGGACGAGCTGAAGAAGGTGAACGCGAAGCTCTCGAACGAGAACTTCGTCAGCCGCGCCTCGCCGGAGATCGTGACCGAGCACCGCGAGCGGCAGAGCCAGTGGAAGTCCCGGGTCGAGGAGCTGGGCCGGATGATCGAAAATCTCGCCGGAGCCTGATCGCCATGTCCTGCGTCCGCCTCGTCCTGATCGCGCTGATGCTCCCGCTGCTGGCGGGGTGCCACCAGGTCCACGAGGCGAGGGCGCGCCAGCTCACGCAGTCGGCTCTGGAGGCCTTCTTCGAGCAGGATCACGACAAGGCACTGGAGCACGCGGAGATCGCCCTGCGGCTGGGATCGAAGGAGCCGACGCTGTATTGGATGCTGTCGTCGATCCATTTCCTGCGCGGCGATGCCCCGAAGGCGCTGGAGGAGATCGATCTGGCCATCGCCGGGGTGGCCGTCCTGACGCCGGAGCAGGCGGCCGCGGCGGAGTCGGTCGAGTTTTCGGCCTCGGAGCAGAAGGCGGAGTTCCTCGCCCGCCGGGCCAATGTGCTGGAGGCGCTGGGTCGATCAGCCGAGGCGCTGGCCTCCCTGCGCGAGGCGATCGCGGCCGATCCCGAGAATGCCGGCAGCCTGAACAATCTGGCGTGGCTGCTGGCCACCTGTCCCGACGACGCGCTGCGCGACGGAAAGGAGGCCATCGGACTGGCCCGCAAGGCCTGCGAGCTGACGGACTGGGAGGAGGCCGGGCACATCGACACCCTGGCGGCCGCCTATGCCGAGGCAGGGGACTACGAGCAGGCCGTGAAATGGCAGCGCGAGGCCATGGCCAAGGCGACCCCGGAGGATGAGGAAGCCGAAGTCGAGGACGGCAGCGGCTTCGAGGATCGGCTCAAGGACTACGAGGCCGGCCGGCCGCATCGTGAGGACAATGCGGAGATCTACCGGAAGCGGCACGCCTCCGGCGACGGCAAGGCTGAAGCTGCCGGCAAGGCTGAAGCCGACGGCAAGTGATTCGAAGGCCACCGGATGGAGGCGGTGAGTCGGCTGTCCGGCCGATCGGATGCCGGAGGCATCACAGCCGGTAGCCGGTGGTTGAGCGCAGCGATACCACCGGTCCATCCGCCTGAACTCGAGCATCCCGGAGGGATGCCAGCCAGCCAGTCACCATTCCGCGCGCCGCCTCGCCCGCTGGCATCCCTCCAGGATGCTGGGTTTCTTTGCCATTTGATCCGGTGGTGTCGTCGCTCCGCTCCTCAACCACCGGCTACCGGCTGTGATGCCTGCGGCATCTGTTCCTTTCGAAGCGCCGCCCTTTCGCGCCGAACGAACCGTGCAAAGCACGAGGCTGGCGCCATTGACCTGAAATCGCGCTGCGAGGAATCGCCCCGCGCGTCCGTCGGACACCCTCGCCGTTTTGCTGGCCAAGCCGGAAAAGGAAACGACCCCGGTGCCTGTGGGGCGACCGGGGGCGTGAAATTCGGTTCGTAGTGGATTCCCGGGAGGTCTCAGACCTTGGCGGCGCCGGCTCCGGAGGCGGCGTCCTGAATGTTCTCCAAGCCGCGGTATTCCTTGCCGTTTTTCTCGACCAAGCCGCGGGTCACGAGGTTCTGGAGCTTTTCGTAGGCTCTCAACCGCAGCATTTCCTCCCCGCCGCTGACCGCATTCCGCGCTTTCAAGTTTTCGTAAACGACTTCGAAAAGCTCGTTGAACCCGAAGGTCTGTTTGTTTGCCAGAACTGTCACCAACTCGTCGGTGACATGATCGGGTACCCGTCTAGAGAATCGTGTTCTACGTGTAGTTGACATAGGTGGCGGAGATTAACACACGACCCTTCGGATGGCTAATATTTTCGTCTCTGAGAGGGAATTTTCCGGCGCGTCGCAAATGTGAAATTCGCGATTTTTTGCTTGATTCCCCCGTGAGCCAAGGCGGCGCGGGACTCCCGCTGGCGCCGGTCACTCCGCAAGGGAGCCGATGGCACGGAATCCCGTCCCATCGACGAGAAAGACCTCCAGACTGACGGGATACCGGCAAATCGACTCGTCATGGTAAATATCGACGATCGAGGCGCCGTAGCCGTCGAGTTTGCTGCCGTCGGCGGGGAATACGTAGAATCGGTGCCGGTCGACGACGACGACGTGGAGCCGTTTGCCGAATTCCCGCTCGAATCGGGGCAGGAAGCGCTTCGACAGCAGCACGCTGGAAAGCCAGGGCGAGGGGTGCTCGACGAGCGCGTAGTCGATCACGCCCCGGCTGTCGCGCTGGTATTGCAGCTCCAGAGCATCGACGAGGCGGTCGGCCTCGCGGGTGGCTTCGGCGAGGAAATCGGCCCAGACTTCCCGCCCGGTGGTCCAATCGTCCTTCGAAAAGGGCCGGACGCCGTATTTGGTGATCTGCGCCGGGGCCAGCACGGTGGCTTTGCCGCCCTCGACCGGGGAATAGACGCCGGGATTCGACACGGAGGCCATCAGCATCAGGCCGCGCTGGGGTTCCGCTGGCTTGGCATCGGCTTTCGCCGGGGCGCGGCTCTCGTTCGGGGTCTGGGCGGCGGCGGGCAGCAGGGTTGCGGCCAGAGCGAGGACGGGGAGCCATAGCCCCGGGTGCCGTCGGGTCGGAAATCTCATGGGCGGTCGGGGTAAGAAAGCGGGTGGGGCGCGCGGGCGGATTCGACGCGGCCAGATAAGCAGTTGACCCCATCCGCCGCACGGGCAAAGTCAAACCGCCGATTCCGGTCTTTTCAAACCCAAAGCCGGGTCGGGCAGCCCTCCCATGATCACTTTCCTCCGCGGCATCCTCGTCGAAAGCTGGCCTCATCGTCTCGTCATCGATGTCCATGGCGTCGGCTACGAAGTCATCGTGCCCCTGTCGATGGGCGAGGCCTTCAGCCGGGTCGGCGCGGAGGTCACCCTGCTGACCCATCTCATCATCCGCGAGCAGGAGCACACGCTCTACGGCTTTCCGGGGCGGGACGAGCGCGATCTGTTCCTGCTGCTCATCGACCGGGTGTCGGGCGTGGGGCCGAAGGTCGCCATGTCCATCCTCAGCGGGCTCAGCGCGGGCGATTTCAAGGGCGCCGTCGTCTCGGGGAATCTCGGGGCCATCGCGGGCATCAAGGGCATCGGCAAAAAGACGGCCGAGCGCATCGTGCTGGAGTTGAAGGACAAAGTCGGCGTCGCCGAGGCCTGGGAGGTCCAGACCCGCGGCGGCCAGATCCCGGCCGAACAGAGCATCCGCAACGATGCCGTGCTGGCGCTGATTTCCCTGGGCTACAAGCCCGCCGACGCCCAGAAAGCGGTCGCCAAAGCCGCCGAGGGCGCCCCGACTGACGCCTCGGTCGATGTCCTGCTGCGCACCGCCCTGCGGGGACTCCAGTAAGGCCCGCGCCGCGCCGTCGTCCCATGCCAGCCTGACGATGATGCCCCCCATGACCGCCCTCCCCGAGACCGACCGGCAGCGGGTCGATGCCCTGCGCGCCGCCATGCCGGCAGAGGGCTTGTTCGCGGAGAAAGCCTGGCGCTGGTCGCCGCAGCCCTTTCCCCTGTCGCCGCAGACCGCCCGCCGGCTCGAGTCGCTGGGGCACCGGCTGGCCCGCTTTCAACAGGCGGCCGAGCGTCTCTATCACCGCAGCCGCAAGGGCACCCTGCCCGACTGGATTGCCGGCACCCTCGATCGGGGAAAGCCGGACGCGCTGCTGGCGGCGGCGACGGATACCCGGCTGCGCGACACGGTGCCGCGGGTCATCCGACCCGATCTCATTCTCACCGACACGGGGTTCGCCCTGACCGAACTGGACAGCGTGCCGGGCGGCATCGGACTCACCGCCTGGCTGGGCGAGGCCTACGGCGCGATCGATCCGCGGCAGGGCGAGTCGATCATCGGCGGTCGCCGGGGCATGATCGATGGCTTTCGCTCGATTTTCCGGCCGGGTGCCGGGGTCGATCTGGTCGTGTCGCGGGAGTCGGCCGATTACCGTCCCGAGATGGAGTGGCTGGCCGGCCGGCTGGGGGCGGAGTGGGACGTGGCCGCCGCCGAGGACTACCGGCCTCGCGGTCGGTCGGTTTATCGCTTCTTCGAGCTCTTCGATCTGCCCAACCTCCCGCACGCCCTCGACCTCGCCGGCGCCCAGGCGCGGGGGGAAATCGACCTGACGGCCCCCTTCAAGCCCCATCTGGAGGAAAAAGCGTGGTCGGCCCTTTTCTGGATGCGTCCGCTGCGCGAGATCTGGCGGCGGGAGCTGCGCGACAGCCACTGGCAACGACTGCGCGAGATCATTCCCTACACCTGGCTGCTCAATCCCGAGCCCCTGCCCGCCCATGCGGTGATTCCCCGGCTGGAAATCCAGGATTTCTCCGAGTTGCGCCATTTCAGCCAAACCGAGCGCGATCTGGTCCTGAAAATCAGCGGATTTTCAGAGCTCGCCTGGGGCAGCCGGAGCGTGAGCATCGGTGCCGATCTGTCTCAGGCCGACTGGGCCGCCGCGGTCGATCGGGCGCTCGCCTCCTGGGAGCGGGGACCGTATGTGCTCCAGCCATTCCACAAGGGAAAGCTCGTCCGCCATCCTTACTGGGACGAGGCCGCGGGTGCCATCCGCACCCTGGAGGGCCGCGCCCGGCTTTGTCCCTATTACTTCGTCGATGCCGGCGACCCCCGGCGCATCCGGCTCGGCGGCGTGCTCGCCACCCTCTGTCCCGCCGACAAGAAGATCCTCCACGGCATGAGCGAGGCCATTCTGGCTCCCTGCGCCATCCATCCCGACGGTTACTGAGCCTCCTCGCGGCCCGCATCCGCCCCGCGCGGCCGGATCAGCAGGACGATCACCACCGACAGCAGCGCGATGCCGGCGAAGGTGTCGAAAATCGTGCTGTGGGCCACCTTCTGGTCCCGCAGGTGGCCGAAACTCCAGTCGGCAAAGCCGCCCGCGCTGATGCTGACGAAATTCATCAGCCCGTAGCCGGTCGCCCGCAGTTCCGGCCGCGCGATCTGACTCAGGATCGGCATGTTGTTCGTGTCAAAAAAGCCCCAGCCGATGCCGAAGAGCACCAGGAACGACACCGCAAACACCACCGTCTCCGACCGCCCGACCCCGATCAGCGCCGGCAGGAACAGGACCATCCCGATCGCGCTCGCGTAGATCCGGCCCCGGTGGGTGCGGCGCATCCAGCGGTCCGCCGTCCAGCCGCCCAACAGGCTGCCCAGGATGCTGGCTATCTGCACCGACAGCACCGCCGACAGCCCCGCATCGCCCTGGCTCAGGCCGTAGCGCTCGCGCACCACCTCCGGCATCCAGTCGCGCACCACCCAGCCGGCGATTGCTGGCAGGGTGAAATACAGCACCAGCAGGATGAAGTGCCGGTTTCCCAACAAGCTGCCCAAAGCCGCCAGCGGTGACGGGCCGGCCACCAGACTGCCATCGGCCGCAGCCGGACGAGGCGGATTTTTCAGGAGGAAGAAAAGGGGAAACGCATAGACCACTCCCACGATCCCCGCCGCGCTGAAGGCCCAGGTCCAGCCGAGCGACGGCGACTCGGCCACATAGCCGGCGAAACCACCCAGGATCAGCCCGATATAGATCCCCGTCTGATGCAGCCCCACTGCGCGGGACCGCGTCCGCCCGAGGTGGAAATCGGTGATCAGCGCGAGAGCCGCGGGGATGTAAAAGGCCTCGCTCACACCCATCAGCGCGCGAGCCGCGACCAGCTCGTGAAAACTGCCCACATGCCCCGTCCACCAGGTCACCAGCGACCAGGCCAGCAGGCTGAACGAGATGACGTGCCGCCGGCTGAAACGGTCCGCGATGTAGCCGCCGATCGGGCTGAGGGCCGCATAGACCCACTTGAACGATCCCAGCACGATGCCCCAGTCCGCCTTGTTCGCGATCGACGGGATGTCCGCGACCATCGAGGCCTTCATCGTGGCCAGCATCTGCCGGTCCAGATAGTTCAGCAGCGCGACCGGCACCAGCAGCGCGACCATGAGCCAGGCCGTGCGACCGGCGGAAGGGAGGGACGTTTCGTTCATCGAAAGGGAAAGGGGCGGGAGCAGCTATAAATCACGATCCCGCCGATCGGAAAGCCAAAAAGCTGAAAGGTGCGCCCGTTGTCCAAACGCCGGAGCCGGAGAACGGGGGATTTCGATCAGACAGGGTCTTCTCTCCGATCAGACCCTGTTGCATCGGAGAGGAGACCCTGTCTGATCGAAAACGGTCAGACTCACCGGGCGTCGGTTTCGAGCCGCGGCAGCCATCGGGGTGGGCGGGGAGGTTTCAGCCGACCGTCCGCGTCGCGGAGCCCGCCGCCGTAGTAGGGATGGTGGTCCCAGCCGTCGAAGGCGGGATCGATCCGCGGATCGCCGGTGTCGCGCATCCATGCCTCGACCCGCGCCCGGAGATCGCGCCGGATGTCGGAGTGGGCGGGATCGGCGGCGAGATTGGTCAACTGATGGGGATCGTTTCGCAGGTCGTAGAGTTCCTCCGCGGGCCGCTTGCCAAAGCTGAGTTCGAAGAAAGGCCGGATCGCGGGATCATCGCGGCGGGAAAGGATGAAGTCCTTGGCCCAGGAGCCGTCGACATCGCCGAAATCACCGACCGCCATCCAAGCCTCGGGATCGCCGGCAGGCCAGCGGTCGGGTCTGAGGTTCCAGAGGTAGAGCCAGTCCCGCGTCCGGATGCCGCGTACGGGATAGCTGAGATCGCCGCGACGGACATTGGCGTGGCGTTCCCGTTCGAGGAAGACCGTGTCGCGGGGCGAGTCGGGCGCCGCCTCGGTTTTCCCAAGCAGCAGGCCCGCGACGCTCCGGCCGGTCATGGCCGGAGGCACGGTGATGCCGGCGAGTTCCAGGAACGTGGGGGCGAGGTCGGTGAGGCTGACGAAATCGGTCACGCGCCGCCCTTTTTCGAGCCGACTGCCCCAGCGCATCGCCAGGGGGATGCGGGTGCCGGTGTCGTGGCAGTTCGCCAGGCCGCGGGGCATCTGCCAGCCGTTGTCGCTGGTGCAGATCACGAGGGTGTCGTCCAGCAGCCCGATGGTCTCGAGCCGGCCAAAGGCGGCGGCAAAGGCGGCGTCCTGCCGCTGCACGGCGCCGTAGTAGGCGAGGATGGATTCGCGCACCTCGCGGGTGTCGGGCAGATGGGGCGGAACGACGACGGTGGTGGGATCCATGCCGCCCCAGTGCTCGGGGCCGTATTCCCATTTGTTGAGGGACACGTCGGTGTTGCCCAGCCAGAAGAAGAAGGGCCGGGCGGGATCTCTTCGAGCCAGGAAGTCGTCGAAGTCGCGGTACTCGGTGCCGGCGGGATTTTCCTCCCAGCCATATTCGCGGAATCGGCCGGGCCCCCAGCCTTTTCCGGCAAAGCCAACCTGGTAGCCGGCGGCGGTGAGAAGATCGGTGAAGACTTCGAGCTTCCGCGGAAAGCCGCTCCACAGACTGGCGGCTTGCTCCAGTTGGTGAGCCGGGCGACCGGTCAGCAGGCTGGCGCGGGTGGGAGAGCACGAGGGCACCGGGCAGAATGCCTGCTCGAAGAGCCAGCCTTCGCGCACGATCCGGTCAAACGCGGGCGTCCGCACGGTGGGATCGCCGAGGACGGACGCGTGGGGCCAGCCCCAGTTGTCCCCGATGGCTAGCAGGATGTTTGGCCGGGCGGCGTCGTCTGCATGGGCGGAGTTGATGCCGCAAAGGAGGCTGAGGGAGAATAGGCAGGCGGGACGGATTTTCATAAGATGGGTCATCGGTAGTCCGCCTCCGCACCTTCCGCCTGTCACGGGGGGCGTGGCTTCGCGAAAGAGGAAGCCACGTCCCTGTCCGGCGAAAGGTCAACGGGGTTCTGCGGAGAACAAACCCGACACCGGACTCGCCGGTCCGCCGGGGCCGGGCGTGCGGTAGGCGCCGGTCACGAGGCCCTGGTCCTGCAACAGCACGCCATCGAATCGCACGTTCACGCCGCGGGTGGCGTCGAAATACACGCCGGTCACCAGGCCGTAGCGCGGATCGAAGGTCACCGCAAAGATCTCGGGGCCGTGATAGATGATCCGATTGGCCGCCGTCCATGTGGCCGCCCGGTCGAGGGCGGTGATGGTGTGCGCGGGCTGCGGCGACAGGTCGGGGCCGGCGAGACGCAGCCAGAGATTCCACCAGTCATCGGCCAGGCCGGTCATGGCCCGGGTGCCCAGTGCAGGTGCGACGTAGCGGCTGCCCACGACGCCGCGGACGGTGTCGATGCCACCGGCATAG
>JAEUHH010000013.1 GCA_016795505.1 Verrucomicrobiales bacterium
CCTCTCCGATCGAACCCTCTTTCATCGCCGATCGAACCCTCTTTCATCGGAAACCCGGCCCTTCCGCGCCGGTCCAGACGGGTCCGCGGGGCGGAGGGTCACTGGGGCGGCTTGGCGGGGGCGATGAGGTGCTCGGGGAACTCCGGCGGGGTGGGCTGATCGGCGGGGTGTTTCAGGGTGCGGCCCTCGGGGTAGGACAGCCATTGGAAGGTGTTGCGCAGGTGCACGGTGGGCTCGGTGGGGGCGGGCCGCCGCTGGCCGACGTAGGGATTGCCCCCCGCCCCGACGCTGAAATAGGCGCCGATCATCAGGACCAGCGACACGGCAGCGACGGCGCCGCGTCCGCCGGCGGCGAGGGGGCGCAGGCGCACGAGGCGGGCGATGACGGCATCGCAGCCGAGCGCGGCGACGCAGGCCAGGGGCGGCAGCCAGTAGATGAAGTAATAGGCAAACAGCACGATGCGGGTGATGAAGTGGTGCACGGCGGTCTGGATGAAGGGCGAGAGCAGCGCGGCGATCAGGACGACCCGCACGGCGGGCGGGGCGGTCCTCCACAGGCGGACCACGCCGATGACGGCGATGGGCAGGGCCAGCACCATGCCGATCCAGACCAGCGGGTAGTCGGGCACGAGATCGCGGAAGGCCTGGTCGATGGGCGGGAGTTCGCCGGTCTCGGAGGTGCGGATGTTGAAGATGCGGCCGCCGGCAAAGGCGGTCCAGAAGGCGAGCCACCAGGCCCAGTCCATGGCATACATGCGGGGCAGGTCCTCGTGGACTTGGCGGAAGCACATCACGGCGGGCAGGGCGAAGGTGATGTAGAGGGAGGTGATGATGAGGCCGACGACGCCGAGCCGGATGACATCGCGGGTGACATCGGGCGCCGGCCGCGACTGGCGGCGGGCGGTCCACCCGCGGGCGGCGAGCACGCCGAACACGGCCACGACGAGGGGGGCGACGAGGAAGACGGACCCGAGGTAGGCGTAGAGGCTGATGGCGCAGCCGAGGACGAGGGCGATCCAGTCGCGCCATCGTCCGCGCTGGAGCGCCCAGACGGCACCGGCCACGGCGAGGGGCACGCCGAGCAACACGTAGGCGTAGCCGCGGGCCTGGATGGAGTAATCGATGTGGAGGGGATGGATGGCGACGATGGCGGCGGCGATGACGGCGACGCGGCCGGGGGCAAAGGCGAGCACGCACCACGCGACGGCGAGCACGCCGGCGAGGGCGGCGAGGCAGCCGGGCAGGCGGATGGCGACGATGCTGTAGTGGTCGCGGGCGACGCCGCTGATCTGCCACCAGATTTCCAGGGAGGCGCGGGACAGGACGGTCATGAGCACGGGATTGTTGCCATGGCGATTGCCGAAGGCGGCATCGGCCCAGCCCATCTCGGTGAAGCCGATGGCGCCGGTGTCATCGCCGCGGACGGGCTCGTAGAAGCCGTGCAGGTGGTAGCGGATGGTATCCTGCTCATCGCGCAGGACGAAGCGGTCGAGGTGCTGGCCGCGGACGAAGGCGGCGAGGAGCAGGATGACGCCGAGGGCGATCCAGTGGTAGCGGTGGAGGCGGTGGCCGACGGCCTGGGTCCCGGCGCTGGCGGGATGGGCGGGCCGCCACCACCACAGGGAAGCGATGACGGTGAGGCCGATGAGGAGGGTGGCGCCGAGCCCGGCCCAGAAGGCATAGACGCGGCCGTAGTCCTCCGGCAGCCAGCGCCGGCCCTCGCGGATGCGCCAGGCGGTGAGGCCCTCCCAGGGGTGCTCCATTTTCCGCAGGATGACGAGGGCGACGGTGACGAAAATCACCCCGCCAAGCAGGAACCAGAAGTGGGGATCGCGGAATCGCTCGGGCCAGGATTTGTGGAGGAACGAGGGCGGCGCCATGGCGGGGTCGGGTGCGGGAATGGGGCGGCGGGATGGGATTGGGCGAGGGGGCGGGAAGCTGAATCACGCGGTCGGTGGTGTCCAACCGGAATTCCCACCCTCTGCGATGGGGGCATCAGATCACTGGGGACGGGAGGGCTGGGGGGAGAAGAAGTATTCGGCCTCGCCCCGGGCGGCGCGGTCGAGGAGTTCGTCCAGCAGGGCGAAGTAGGCCTGGTGCCGGGTGGCGAGGAAGGCGCGGGAACGCTCGAGAGCGGGCAGGGCCTCATCGGTGAGGTGCGGCAGGGCGCGGGCCCGGGCGATGTGGCGATCGACGAGGGCGAGGAGGGCATCGGGGGGCAGGTCTTTCTCGAGCTTTTGCCGGGCAAAGGCGCGGAACTGCTCGCGGAACTCGGGTGATCCGGCAATGAGGCGATAAAAGAGGATGCCGCGCTCGCCGACGAGGATCTCGAAGGCCTGGCGGCTGCAATCGACGGTGCGCTCCTTGTAGATGTAGAGGCCGGTATTGAAGGCGGCGTCGAGGTCCCAGGTCAGGCAGCGCCAGGGGGCGTCGGGCACGGAGGCATCGCGGTAGTAGGCGCCCTGGTCGTTGTCGGTGGTGGAGGTGAAGGTGATGGCGAGCACCCAGGCGCAGAGATAATCGAGGTCGAAGCGGCTGGCTTCCTCGGCGAGGTCGATGTCCTTGGTGCGGCGCTGCCATTTGCGCCACAGGGTGAAGGAGTCGGGGGGCTCCTCCTCGGACTTGAGGCGGTGCCACTCGACGTGGTCGAAGCCATCGTGATTCGCGACGTAGTCGGGGGACTGATGCTCGACGAGGAAGTAGGGGGCGGGGATCTCGGTGCCGTTGACGGTGAGCCGGGCGGGCACGGCGCGGGAGACGCGGCAGCCGAGCCGGCCGGCGATCTCGGTGGCGAGGATGTTGTTGAATTGGGAGCCCTCGTAGGCGGTGATGAGGAGCAGGCGTCTGACGGCCGGAGCATCGGGTCCGAAGAACAGGCCGGGCGGCGAGTGGTCGTAGCCGCCGTGTCGCTCGCGGAAATTGAGGGAGAAGCTTTTCATCGGCCCCACCCGGCTGCTGCCGCCATGGACGCGGAGCCCGACGGGGGTCTCGAGGGCAATCTGACCGCCGACGCGGGCGGAGACCCACGCGACACGCTCGGCGGCATCGCCCCGGTCGAAGGGCCGGGCGACGATGCCGCGGTCGGGATCGAAGAGGTCTGCGGCGCGGCAGACCAGGGAGACGTCGGCGAAGTCTGTGGGGACATTTTCCCGAGCCGGAGGCAGGAGCTCGGTGGACGGCGGGCGCTGTCCGGGCAGGCGGGAGGCTGGCGGGGCGGGCAGGGCCTGGCCGAAGAGGCGCCGGGCCTCCGGGGTGTCGGCGGCGAGGTCCGCGGGCTCGCAAAAGGCGGGGCGGAAGTGGAGCAGGCCGAGTCGGACGAAGGCGGCATTCCGCCGGGTCATGCGGTCCTGGCCGACGACGAGCTCGGGGCGGGCGCGCTCGCGATAGGCCCGCAGGCCGGCGGTGGTCAGCCCATGCAGGGAGACGAGGCACGCGGCCAGCAGGAGCCCGGCGGCAATCAGAGGCAGCCAGCGACCGCGGCGGCGACGCGGGAACCCGGCGGGAAGGGAGACACCCTGGCTGGCGAGGGGCTCAGGCATTGGCTTGACCGCTGTAGTAGATGCCCACGGAGGCCCCGGGCACCGACTGGCGGATGCCGCCGTCGAGCGCGGCGCAGGCCTCGGGGGTGACGCGCCGGAAGGACCAGGTCAGCACGGTCTCGTCCCCATGGGTGGTGACGCTGTCGAAGGCGGGCCGGTCGAGATGGGTCTCGACGAGGGACGAGAGGCCGCGGAGGGCATCGTGGGTGCCGGCGGCGGGCATTCGCACGACGAGAGAGCCGGTACCGGCGCGCCGCATGAGAAAGGACGGGCTGATTTTCAGCAAGACCAGCGCCACGGCCCCGGCGAGGAGGATGGCGACGAGGAAGATGCCATTGAAGGAGGCGCAGCAGAGCGAGGAGGCGATGACGAGAAGGATGAAGCCGATTTCCTCCGGCTCTTTGATCGGGGTGCGGAAGCGGACGATCGAGAGCGAGCCCAGCAGCCCCAGCGACAGGGGCAGGGAGAACTGGACGCAGATGAAGATGGCGGTGACGGCGATGCCAATGAGCGGGAAGCACCGGTGGACGTTGCTGCCCGTGGCCCGACCGCCATAGAAGGTGCTGTAGGCCCAGGACCAGATCAGGGAGCAGGCCAGCGAGGCGACGAGGGCCACCGAGAGGGTGATCCAGCCGAGATCGGCAATGCGCTGGGTATCGCCGCCGAAGAAGACGGTGTTGGTGGCTTGTTGGAATTGTTCCAGGGTCATGCGAGGTCGGGTAGATCGAGCGTGGCGAGGGCGACGAGGTGGTATTTCGACAGGGCGGCCCGGCGCGCGCCGAAACGCGGCAGGGGCCGGAGGATGGGCAGCGGGTCGGGCGAGGCGCCTTTCTGCTCCAGGACGGAGAATCGGAGGTCGCGATGCCCGGCGGCGGGGAAAAAGGCGGTGTGGGTGCGCACGCACCGGATCTGCGAGTCGAGGCAGAAGCCGTCGCCGGTGACGGGATGGACGTAGCGGCTGCGGTGGTAGCGCAGTTCCAGCACGGGGCGCAGGCTGCCGGCGAGGGGATCTCCGGCCGGGACGTGCTCCTGAAGCAGTGACCGCCACTGGGGCGACTCCAGCGGCCAGGCGGCCAGGACGTCCACCGGGACGGCGAGGCGATGCCGCTGTTTCCGCCGCCGGGAGCCGACTTTTTCCTTCCGCTCCAGCCAGGCCGGCCCGTCGAGCGGGCGTCCGGCGGCGTCGGCATACCAGCGGATGCGGTATTTGGTTTTGCCGTAGAAACTGGCCTCTTTCTCCTCCAGCGCCCGCAGGTCGTCGGTATCGAAGTAGATGGAGCAAATGGTGCCCCGGGGATGGGCCGGATGGGGCCGCAGGGTCTGCGTCATCCATTGACCCACAGCGGGAGACTGGGCGGCGGGTATCCAGTATTTGAGCTCATACTCCCCCACCCCGTCCTCATCGAGGACAGGGCGCGGCAACTGGCTCCGGCTGAACATTTCCCGCAGAAACATTTCACTCCCCCTCGTTTTTCCGGAGCAATCTGGCAACCGTTTTTTGCCCCGGCTCCCCTCCGTCGGCGTTGGCAACGGGATCTGCGGGGCGTTTCAGGCGATAGATCCTCAAGGTGTGCAGTTTCTCGGCTCCCCACCGGGTATCGATCCACTCAAACTGCCCGGAATCGCGCAGGACGGTCATGACATCGGCGCAGAGCCAGTTGCTGAGGTCGATGTGGCCGACGATGACGTAAAGTTCGCCCCCGACCGCCTCCACAGCGGCGATTTTGCGACGGAGCGCCTCCAGATCGCGGACGTGGGTGTCGCCACGCGAGTCGTAGGCCTCGCCGTGCCGCCACAGCCAGACGGTGTGGACAGTGGACGGGCCGGCGTAGCCCGGTGCCTCGTGGCGACCGCGGCTGAGCTCCCAGGCGCCACGAAAATCCTCCTTCGGGCGCGCCATGAGGTCGCGGGACATGGGAGTCTCGAAAAAGGCAAAAAAGCCGAGCGTCAGCGGGGCCAGACACCATCGGGGTGCATGAGCCAGACGCCAGGTGAAGCCGGCGACCTTTTCGTGCTGGCCCAATCCGGGGCTGACGGCGGCAGCTACCAGAATGGACCACGCCGGCAGGCAATAGAGCAGATACCAGGGGAGCAACTCGATGCGCAGGCCGAATTTGAAATGCAGTGCGGTGACGACACCAGCCAGCAGAATCACGAGACAGAAAGAGGCGAGCAGTCGCTCGCGCCGCCAGAGACGCCAGAGACCGGCGGTCATCAGACCGATGATGACCACCGCGAAAAGAATCGGCCACGGGCTCTGGCGCGACAAGCGCTCGACGGAGACTTCGTGGGGATTTTCCGGATCCTGCTCGAAGTAGGGCATCCCGAGCAAGGTCTCGCTGGCAGTATTCACCGCCCAGACCCGCTCCATCTGACGCGCCCGCTGGCGGACCGTGTCGAGCGAGCGGCTCACCTGCAACTGACTCGGCGCGGCCAGCGGGAGGAACAGCATCGCGCCGAGGAGATTGGCCATCAGCCAGCGCGATCCCTGGGCTTGCAGGATGGCACGCTGTCCCCACCAGCGGCGCAGGAGGGCCGCACCCAGCACGAGATTTACGAAAGCCAGCGGATAGAGCGCCCCTTTCCACGAATACATCACCAGAAACTGAACCAGCCCGAGCGCCACCCAATGCCGAAGCCGGCCCGTCCGCCAGACGACGAACGCCAGCCAGAGCGCGGCGATGAAAAACAGCAGCATCAATGAATAGCCGCGCGCTTCGGCGCTGAAGCGGATGTGCCACGGATGGAACTCCATGAACAGCGCCGCCACCAGCCCCTCCAGGGAGTGCCCCAAGTCCCGGAGGAACAATGCCAGCACCACCAGCGATCCCAAACCGGCCAGCAGGGGCACCAGTCGCACGATGCGCTCGTCGAAGGCCCAGATCTCGCGACCGGTTACCGCCTGCCAGGCCCGAAGGCTGAGCCGCTGGGAAATCGTGGCCAGCCAGTGGTTGTTCCCCTCCTGATCGCCAAAAATGGCCTGCTCCCAGTCCACCGCCCGGAAGCGGATCGGTCCCTGCGGATCGCCTCCCTTTTCCACCGGGCGCCAGACGCCGTGGACGTAGCTGCAAAACGCCCAACTCTCATCCCCCCAGAAGGAGTGCCCCATGGCCGGCCACCGCTGCCACAAGGCGACGAGAACAATAAATGCCAGCAGAGGGAGGAACCATTTCGCCGAATCCGGCCTCGCCGGAAGCCGCCCCTCCGCGAAAGTCCTGGCCGGCTCGCCGCCCGGTCCCCACCAGCGCAACGTCGCCAGCAACAGCAGGGCGATGGCACTACTCCCCGCCAGCCCCAGCCAGACACCCGCCGTGGCGAAGTCGGTCAGGGGCACCTGACGAGGAGACAACCCCGGCTCGAAAACGCGTCCCTCCCAGGGCTTTCGCAGCACCACCAGCAGGAGGCAGCCCGCGAGGATCCACGCAACCAAAAGGGCCGCCACGCAACGACGCGACGTGATGATCTTCCGGAGATTCAAGGATGGCGGGAGGAGGACGAGGGATTGGGTTCTGGGGACTCCCGCCGGCACACGGCTCGTTACCAGTGCCATGCCGAAAACCCCAGATGAGGCCGCTATTTCTACGTGAAAACCACCCGCCTTCAAGGGTTTTCTCGTAGAAACAACTTTATGCCTCCTCGTCCGGTGCCACCAGCATGATCTCCACCATTTCCCCGCGAGCGCTGCGGCGAACGCTGCGAATCAATTCGAGCAGTTGATCCAGCAACTCCCGCTCCATCGTCTCCGTCTCCGGCAAGTCATACAGCAGGTCGATGATGGCCACCTCAAGGGCGCGGAAGTCATTCCCCCGCTCCAGCGCCAGGACGTAGCGGGCGGGATTCACCTCGACCATGCGGAGAAACGGGATGCGGCGGAGCGCCTGGCTGGGTCCGACGATGATCACGCCGGAGTGGGCCCCCATCTCGACGATTTCCGCCTGGCTCTTGCGCTCGCCTTTCTGACCCAGGATCATTTGGGTGAGTTTCACAATGGCCCGGCCCTTGTCCGGGTCGACCAGACCGAGGATCTGCAGAGTACTCTCGGGCAGGGTCAGAGTGACAGGCCGGCTCGGCTCGTCAAATTTGGGCGGCCGTCCGCCGGCGTTTCGGTTCGCTGAGTTCTTGCTATTCATCGCTTTTGAGCTGGAAACGAGCGCTGGGTATCATCGGTATTACTGGCATTCCAGCCGAATTCAAGCTTCGTGAATGCATCGACCGGGAGCCGGACGCTCCGGTGGGCCTTTCTCATAAATAATCCTTTACGGAGCAGTTTCTCCGTGAAAACGTCCCGCCACTTCTCCGCCCGCGCTCAGGTGAGCCGGACACACCGTATCGTCCCCCTCCGCCGGCTCCGGCACTCTCATGGCTCATTTGGAACCTCAGCCTGACTCTGAGCGCCCCCGGCGTTCCGGCTTCGACCGGCTGGCGGAGATTCTGTTCACCCGGGCGACAAAATTCCTGCCCCGGGCGCGGTTTTCGGACTGGGTTGTCTTCGTCCTCGCCGTTCTGGCGGTGGCCAGTGGTCTGATTTGGCTCATTTTCAAGGAGCACCCGTGGACCCTGGCAGACATCGCCGACCTTTCCAAGAAAGGTTCCCGCCGCTACCGCGACTACCTCGAACCGGGCCTGTGGCTGGGCGCCCTGCTCAGTGTGCTGGCGGTCTCCCCGCTGGTGGTGTTTGCCCGCTGGTGGCCCCGGGGGTCGGGTGCCCGGTATCAGGTGAAATCGCCTCTCGTCAGCGCCCGCCAGCCGGAGCGGGTCGAGCGGCAGCGTTTCCTCATCATGCTGTCGCTCATCCTCACCGCCGCCGCCGCGCTGCGCTGGGAGCGGCTCGACTTGAGCTACTGGGGCGACGAAGGCTGGGCGGTCACCCGCTACTCCCACGGATCGTGGCGCCCGCAGGATCGCGTCGACGCGCAGGGGCCGATGCGCTTTTGGGAGTCCCACTGGGCCCAGGCTTTTTTCGACGACCACACAGGGGGCAACCACTATCTGTTCACTGTCGCCCAGCACTTCGCCCTCGATGTCTGGCGCGGCCTCGCGGGACTGCCGCGCGAGGCGTTCTCCGATCCCGTCTCACGCCTGCCGTCCTTCTTCGCCGGACTGGGCAGCATCGCCCTGCTGGGCGGCCTGTTCCGCTGGGCCGGGCTGAGCCGCACCGGCCTGTGGGCGGCATTTCTGCTCGCGCTGCATCCCATGCACCTGCGCTACTCCAGCGAGGCCCGCGGCTATGCGATGATGCTCTTCTTCCTCATCGCCACCCTGTGGCTGGCGGCTCTGGCGCTGCACTCCGGACGCTGGCGCTGGTGGCTGCTGTTCGGCCTGAGCGAATTCCTGACCCTCTATTCGTGGAAAGGCATTTCCTATGGCCTCGCCTGCCTGAATCTCGCCCTGCTGGCCATCATCATCTTCGGTCCGGCTGAAAAAGGCGCCCCATGCATCCCGGCCGGCGCGCGCCTCGTCACGGGCGGTCGCTGGCTGGCCGCGAATCTGCTCGCCGCCGGGCTTTACCTGCGCCTCGTCGGTCCCTGCCTCCTCCAGACCCGGCTGGCCATGGAGATCGCCGGCGGTCAGCCGATGTACCTGCCCTGGCTGAAAGACACCATCGCCCAGATCCTCACCGGAACGCCCTGGACCCTCCACGGCTCCAATCCCGGGCTGACCGCGCTGAAACGCCTCGCCGCCGCCTACCCGATTCCAAGCAGCGTGATCGCAATGGTCTTCGTGGCCTGCTTCATCTCCGGCATCGCAGCCATCCGCCGCCGCTGGCCGCGCCTCGGTCTCGCCTGTCTGGCGCTCACCCTGTCCAGCATCCTCGGCCCGCTGCATTTCAAATACCGCCTCGAAATGGAGTGGCAGACCTGGTATTCCTTTTATCTGGTGCCCGTCGTCGCCATCCTGCTCGCCTTCGGCATCGGGGCCTGGCAGGAGAAGGTCAGCCGCTTTTTCCCGCGCCTGCCCGGGTCAGGACCCGCAACGGCCTGCCTGGCCGGGCTATGCCTCCTCGCCCTGCAATTGCCCCAGACCATTTACTCGATCAACCACCCCATTGAGGCCAATCGCGAGGCCTTCATGGCCACCCGCGGCCGGCATGAGCCGCTCAGCTACAAGGGCCCGTCCAACGTTTACACCGTCTATCTGTGGCGCCACATCGGCGTGTACGATCCCCGCGCCGAAACCAAGGTCCGCACCGCCCCCGACCTGAAAAAGAAGATCGAGCAGGTCCGCCGCACCAACGGAGAGCTCTACGTCGTCATGGGCGAACCCGCTCTGTCCCGCCTGCTCAGTGGCGACATGGTCGCCATGCTGGAAGATCCCGCCCTGTTCACGCCGACGGAGACTTTCTGGGCGCAGAATGAATCCCTCACCCTGCGGGTCTTCCACTACACGGGGCCGCGCTGAGGGCGGAACGAACCTCAGGCGCTTTCGGCCGATTTCGGCGGCGGGATCAGCTCATTCCAGCTTTTCCCCACCTTCACCCGCCGGTAAAGCCACAGTCCCGCCAGGACGACGGTGAAATAGACCCACCACCACGCCACCGCTTCGGCGAAAACCGCGTGGCTGGCATCCTCACCCGTCGCGTCCCCGCGCAGGACGTGCGTCTGCATCGCATAGCCCCAGGTGACCAGACCGTAGGACAAGTTCATCGTCAGGCCGCGGAAGCTCAGCACCGTGGCCCGGTTTTCTGACGGCGTCACCCGGTTCAGGTAGTTCGACAGGAAAAAGTGCAGCAGGCGCATCGCCAGCCACAGCGTCGGCAGGAACAATACCGACCAATACGGGATCGGCCACGCCAGACTGACCAGGCCGATCAACACCAGCCAGGAGAGCAGCGCGAAGTTGAATCCCGGCTGCCGGGAAATGATCAGCCGTGCCCCGATCGCCGCCGAGGCGATCCCGCTCAACGAACCCGCCACGCTAATCAGGCCGAAGTAACGGGGCTCGTAGCCGATCACCTCCAGCCACAGCGATCCCACCGTGTAGTAGAGCCGGATGATGCTGTCGAAGAACAGCCCCACCAGGATCAGGAGCAGTGCCGCCGGCGTGCGCAGGATCCAGCCGCCTGCGGCAAAGGTGCGGCGGAAACTTTCCCCGATTGCCTTTCCCAACCCACCCGTCACCGGCGCCGGACGGCCGGGTGGCTCGCGAAATCGGAGCGCCGTCGCCAGGGTGGCCAGGGCCATCCCCAGCGTCAGGTAGATGGGGAATTTCAGCGTCTCCGCCTGGGTGAACTGCCTTTCCCAGCCCAGCCAGCCCGCCACGCGGTTGACCACGTCCGGATCGTACACCGCCGCGCCAACCAGCGTCACCCCGACAAAGGCCACCGACTGCCACTTCATCAATTGCACCGTCAGCCGCGACCAGAGAGTCTCCCGGTCGTCGCCGTCCAGCGAGTCGTAGGCCAGCGCCTCATCGGCTCCCGATGCCGCCGCCTCGGCCGCGCCAGACACGATGCGGTTCAGGCAGAACACGGCAAAAAGCACCGCGATCGCCCCATTCAGCCGCGCCGGATCATCCGCCAGCGCCGCCCGGTCCACCACCGGCATCGCACTCAGCACCACCATCTCAATCACCATCAGCACCGCCGAAGCCACCACCAACGTGCGCCGGCCCAGTTGATCCGCCAGCGCGCCCGAAGGCACCTCCAGCAACACGATCGCCAGCGCCCAGGCCACGTTCAGGTAGGCGAACTGCTCCTCGCTCAGGCCGAAGTGCAGGAACATGATCGCATACACCGGATAGTAGAACCGGCAGTTGAAAAAGATGCGGAACCAGATGAACAGCCGGGGATTCCCCGCACAGGCCCGCCGTGCCGCCGCCTCGGCAGAGTCCGGCGACAAGTCGGACGGCGGAGACGGGGTGGAAGAATCCGGAGACATCGGGTGCGATCGGGGAAAAGGGCGTGTTTCAGCGAAACCCCGCTATGATTCCCCTCCCCGGGCCGATTGCACGCCGCAAATTGTCCCGAATGAGCCATCGACCAGAGACGGCTCTGCCAGAGGGATCTGTCCGGTCCATTCCCTCTCTTCTGACGCCCGGGACTACGGGACGGAGCAGCCGGGGAAAACAACTTTCCCCGGCTTCAGTCCTTCACCGGGTTCACAAAGGCTTTGGGAAGATCCCGGTTGCCTCAATGATCAAGTTGTCGGCGTTCGAACCCTGGGCCACCCTGCCCTGGATAATCAGCCGGTCGAGTTCCTTCAGGCCGTTCACCCCTTTCAGCGTCTGGGTGATCGGCTGGCCTCCGTCGCCCATCACCTGTACCGAGAGACGGGAAGCAGCAAGCACCTTGGGTTCGACACAACAGGCGTCCCACGGGGTCTCACAGGCATCCCCGGGATTGCGGTCGCAGGTCATGACCGTGTCATCGGCCAGAACCAGCGTCGCAAAATCCTTGGAAAAAGGCTCCATGACGCCCGCCACGCGGCCCACCACGGTGATTTCGGCACCCGGTTGCCCCGATTTCCTGGCTTCCAGGACCGACAGGGCGCCCTTCGGCTCCTCAGCCACGAAGAGGGCCTGGAGGCGCGGATTCGTGGACTGGGCAGGGCTTTCAGCTTTTTCGCCGCAGGAAGTCAGAGCAAGGGTTGCAACGAGGGTGAACAGAATCGGGTTTGTTTTCATGGTTGGTTTCAGGTGTTGGTGGTTGATGATCATTTTCACATACTCAAGCAGATCGCAAAGCCGAGGGGAGCGGCATGCGGAGACACCGCAGCGCGGGAGGCAGGGCTCCGAGAGTCCCCAAGAGGATGCCGGTCAGCATCCCCCCGGCGATCACCGGCAGGGGCAGCCCAAGATGGAAGGCCCCGATGGAAAAGGGAACGGTCACCCCCTCCAGACAGGCGATCGCGAGGAAGGCGGCGAGCAGCGTGCCAATCAGCGAGGTGACGAGGCTTTCCTGCACCAGTGAGAACAGGATGGGGCCGCGGCGGAATCCGATGGCCTGGAGGGTGGCGAGTTCGCGAACCCGGGAGGCGAAGGCGGCATAGAGGATGTTCAACCCGCCAAACACGGCGCCCGCCCCGATCAGGGCAGCCGTGAGCCACGTCATACCGCGGAGCGGCCCGTAGAATCCGGCCAGTTGGCCGTAGTAATCGGACTCGCGCAGGGCGACCAACTCCAGGTCGAGCCGCTGCTTGCAGAAAAGATCGGCCTCCTTGAAGGCGTCCCCGCTTTCCAGCCGGATCACGAGGCAGGAAAGGCGATCTCGCTTGATCGAGGTCATGAGATCGTTGCGATCGCACCAAATCTCCGACTCCATCACGGTGCCGGGGGCTTCAAAGCGGCCTGAAATGGCAAAGCGCTGCCCTTCCCATTCCACTGTGCCGCCGACTTGGAGCGATTCCCGGGGCAGGTCGAGCGCCTCGTGGGCCAGCATGCCGACCATGACCTCGCCGGACCGGGGGTAGCGCCCTTCCAGTACGCGTACCTCCCGGTGTACTTCGAGAGCGGAGACCGTGACCCCGCGCAGGATCGCCTGGGCGTCCGGTTGTCCCGGCACGGAGATCATCCCCATGTAGTGGACCTCGCCCGAGACGGCGGGCACGCCGAGCCGGCTCGCGATCCCGCGGATCCCGGCGGTGGCCTGCGTCTCGACGGACATCGCGATCTCACTGCGCTCCACGCTCTCCTCCGATCCCGCGCCGAGCAGGATGACATTGAGAGGAGACCCCGTCGCCTGCAGGACTTGCTTCATGCCGGAATTAAACGAGCCGGCTGCCAGCACCAGAAACACGACCAGGCCGGCTCCCAGGGTCTTCTGGGCGAGCCGGGCCGGGTCGCGGAGCAGGTGGCGGATGGCGTAGGAAAAGGGCAGCATGGCCGTCAGGCATTCCGGAGGGAGCTTACGATGGGGTGCCGGGAGGCGATCCGGGCCGGCCAGAGGGCCGCGAGCACCCCGAGGACCATGGCGAGGGCCAGTCCCGTTCCGATCACGGGAAGACTGGGGTTGAGAGCCAGGGTGACGCCTTCACTCCCGAAAGTGAAGCGTTTCCAATGGAAGAAAAGACCCGCCGAAACGCTCCCGATGACACCCCCGGCGAAACCGAGCAGCAATCCCTCCCACAGCATCATCACCCCGATGGAACCGGTCCGGAAGCCAAGAGTCTGAAGGATGGCGCTCTCCTTGATCCGCCCCCGGGCCACGAGCAGCAGCGAATTCGCCACCAAGCCCAGCACGGCAAACACCGCTCCCACGCCCAGCCAGCGGGTGAACCCGATGATCTCGATCAGATCCTTGCCGGTCTGGGCAAAAAAGGCCTTCTCAGGCCGGGTGTCGGTCGGCTCTGCATCGGTGGCAAAGACCTCGTCGATGCGGGCGGCGACCGAATCGAGCAGATCCGCGGACTCGACCCGGACATTAAACTGAGTCACCGCGCCCAGACCGCTCCGCGAAGCTTGTTGCAGGAATGGCAGATGGACGTAGGCCACATTGTTGTCCTGCGCCAGCGGCGAGCGGACAATCCCCGCGACATGGACCCGCACCCCGACGGCTTCGAACTGATCACCCGGTTGCAGCCCCCGCCGCCGGGCGAAATTCTCCCCGAGCAAGGCAGCATCATCGCGCCGCATCCATTCGTCGATGGACCCTTCCATCACTTCCAGATCCGGGTTGTAACGTGGCAGATCCGTCGGGGGCACACCCCGGAAAGCGATGATGTCGAGGCTGGCTCCGCAGTTGTTCACCACGATCTGGACCGGGATGGCGTCGCGCACCCCGGGCAGCCGGCGGATCTCTTCGAGATAGTGCTCCGGCAGGCGCGAGGTCGAGGGGCAGAAGCGGTTCTCCCGGTAAACGATCAATGTCGTGTCGCTGGCGGTCGCTTCAGTGGCCTCGCGCAGGCTGCTCTGCATCGTCTCCACCGCCGTAAACAGAAAAATGCCGCTGGCGATCCCCGCCAGGGTGAGCGCGGTCCGGAGCCGGTGCCGGGCGATCTGCTTGCCGGCGAGGACCGAAAGATGCAGGAGAAGTCTCATGGGCGGATCGCTCCTTTCCGGGATTCCAGCGTCCCGCTCTCCACGAGACGGCCTTTTTCCAAATGAAGTATCCGGTCGGCCGCGGCTGCCGCGCGGGAGTCATGGGTCACCATGACGATCGTCTTGTCATGCCGGCTGGAAAGCTCGCGCAGCAGTTCCAGGATCTGATCGCCGGCCTCCCGGTCCAGATCGCCCGTGGGCTCATCGGCCACGAGCAGGCCCGGATCCGCCACGATGGCCCGCGCGATGGCGACCCGCTGTTCCTGACCGCCCGACAACTCCGCCGGTCTGTGCTCTGCCCGGTCGGAGAGACCCACAAGGTCCAGAGCGGCCCCCACCCGCTCCCGCCGCTGCGCCCGCGACAGGCTCCGGTCGAGCAACAGCGGCAACTCGACGTTCTCGAAGGCCGAAAGGATCGGCACGAGGTGATAAAGTTGGAAAATGTAACCGCAGTGCCGCGCCCGCCAGGCGGTAAGTTGCCCGCGGCTTAGCTTCGCTAGATCGAGCCCGCCGACATGCAGTTCCCCACCGCTCGGCTGGTCGATCCCGGCGATGAGGTTCAACAGGGTCGTCTTTCCGGAGCCGGAGGGTCCCATCAGGGCGAGGAATTCCCCCCGGCCAACATCCAGATCCAGATCCTCCAGAGGCGTGACTGTGACCCGGCCCTTTTGGTAGGACTTCGTCAGCTTCCGGCAACGGATGTGGGCGGCTTCAGTCATGGCATGGAGCAGGGTCAGGGTTTGGGACGGACGCGTTCACCGGGTTCCAGGTCCTGGGGAGGATCGATCACGACACGATCACCCGGTCTCAGCCCCTCCACGACCAGACGGTAGCCATCCTGACTCTCCTCACCCAAAGTCACCTGTCCCGGCTCGACACGGTCTCCGGTGGCATCCAGACGCCAGATCGTGGCGCGGCTGCCATCGAGCTTGGTCAGCGCCTGTTCCGGGACAAATAGCCTGACCACGCTCCCGGCCGGCTTCGCCCCGCCAGTCATTCCCTCCGATGGCAGTACCGGCGCAAGAAACTCTGCGCGGCACAACATTTCAGGCCGGAGTCGCGGATCGGGATCCTCGATTCGGACCTTGGCCTGGAGCGTGTTCCGCTGCAGATCGGCTTCACCCACGATCCGCGTCACCCGACCGTGAAACACCCGCTCCGGCAGCAGACTGGACTGAAGCCGAACCGCCTGCCCCACCGCCAGTTTACCAGCCTCCGCCAGCGGGACATCGATCCGCGCCTGCAGGCGGTCGGGTTGGTAGAGGATCGCGATGGTCGACGAGTCGGCATGGTCCATCCCGAGCATTCGCTTCTCACCTGGCACGGCCATCAATCGCAGCACGATCCCATCCAGCGGAGAAACGATCCGCGTCCGATCCAGTTCGAGGCGACGCCGATCCACCTCGGTCTCGGCCTCGGCGATGCGGGCCTCGTAGTCCCGTCCAATCGCTTCCTGCTGGGCGAGCTTTTCCTCGAGTTCCTGTTCGCTGATAACCAGTGCCTCGATCTCAGCCTCCTGGGTGCCCAATTGCAGGCGCGCCAGAGCGACTTCCCGCTCCGCCACCGCCTGCCCTGACAAGAGGCTGTCAAAGCGCTTCACCTGATCCTCCAGTTCGGCCCGCTTGGCACCCGCGACGGCGACCCGCTTCTTCAGTGTCGCGATCTCCGCCCCGATGATCGCCGCCTGGCGCTTCTGGGCATCGGCCAGAGCGTTCAGGGATGCCAGCCGGCTTTCGGCAGTGCGGAGGTTCAGCACGGCATCGTCGTCGATCAGCGTGGCGAGGAGTTGGCCTTTCTTCACTGATTCTCCCTCCAACACCAGCACCTCCTCCACCACCCCGTCGACCAGGGCCGTGGCTTTCACCGGCAGCGGATCGGGCTCCACCCACCCGGAGGCTTGGAAAAGCGGCGTTGTCCCATCCGCCATAGCCACGCCTTCGTATGCCGTGCCACCAGGTAGTGTCGCGACCGACTCCATCTGCAATTCCCGCGCCGGCATCAGCCGATCCCCCATCACCAGCCAAAGCAGGGCGGCAAATCCCACCACCAAACCGAAGGGTAATACTGCGGCCAGTTGGTCCCGCCGTGCCTTCGGGCGGAAAGACGGCGACGCATCGGATCGATCCGCCTGACGGATCGATGAGAGTTTTTCATGAAGGATGGACATGATCGGCGATGGAAAGCAACAAAACCGCCGGAACACGGCGGAACAGAAACAGCCGCTCCAAAAGCGAAACGGCTCAGCGGACACTACCCGGCTAACGGGAGTGGTTCGGTTGCAATCAAATCAGCCTGACCCGGATCAATGCCAGACGGATGTCCTGTCGACGCGGGGGCGGATCAGGTGACGCGGCCGCTGCGTGCATCCCGCTTTCCAAAAACGACGGCTTGGCCAGCATCTGAAAACCAATCATCAAGCCGGGAACCTCGGTGAAAACGGGAATCTCCACCCCGCTCCCTTTTGTCGGCACCATCCAGTCCCAATGAACCGTGACGCAACAGGGAGTCTCCGATTCCTCGCATGAACCCGATGAACAGCAATCGCCGGCAACCTCCAGTGTAGGGTTGCAGACCTCCTGACGGGCGAGGCAAAAGTCGACATCACCCACACCTGGAACCATCAAGATCCCGGAAAGGAGGGCCGCTCTGCCAAAAGCTGTGAGTTGGTTGAACACCGCTTTGCCATTATAGATCAGGCTCCGACAGCCGCAACTCCCCGCGGCCACTGCAAGCTCCACGACCACGGACTCCCAATCCGCCTCGCGCCGCCGGGATTCGATGCTAGGCTCCGGGTTTGTGAGTCGCCCCACTCTGTCTGCCATCCTCTGGAGCCCGCCCCGCACCCCGGTGGAGCGGGGTTTTGCCGTCTTTTTGGCAGGTCTCTTCCTGGCGGGACTCGCCTGGCTGCTCACGCACGGGAATGCCGACGGCTGGGACGCGCTCCGCGACTGGCTAGCCGTCCTCCGCGGCGATACCACGCTGAAACTCCGCACCCGCGACTACGTCGCCGGGGGCCTGATGCTCACCGCGGTCGCCTGGATCATCGTCCCGTGTGGCCTCTGGCTCACTCGTCACTGGTGGGGCCGTCTCACGCCGATCATGACTGCCGAGACGCCGCTCGATCGCCGGTTCCTGCTCTCGCTCGCACTCATCCTCGTCCTCGCCGCCACCATCCGCGCCCCACGGCTCGGGCTCAGCCTCTACAATGACGAGGTCGACGTCTTCCGCACCGCCATCGCCGGCAGCTACGATGGAAAAGTCCTCACCGATCTCACCCACGACGAGCCGGCCCCTTTCCGGTCCGTGACTTGGACCGACACCGTCTGGGGCAATCGCATCGGCAACAACCACGCCCTCCACAGCCTGCTCGCCCGTGCTGGCTACGATGCCTGGCTCGCCGCGAGCGGCGCCCCCGCCGGCACCGTCCGCGAGTGGCCGCTGCGCCTGCCGCCCTTCCTCGGCGGACTGGCCTCCATCGCCCTCGTCGCCCTGCTCGCCTGGCGCCTGACTGGAGGCAATGTCCGTGCCGGACTCATCGCCGCGCTGCTGCTGGCCCTCCATCCCTGGCACATCCGCTACTCCACCGAGGCGCGCGGCTACGGACTCGTCTTCGGCTTTGCCGCCCTCGCCTGCTGGTGCCTCGTCCAGGCCCTCGACCGCCGACAGTGGCGCTGGTGGCTCGGCTTTGGCGCCGCCCAGGCCCTCAGTCTGTGGTCCTGCCTCGGCTCGCTCCACCTCATCCTCGGGCTCAATCTCGCCGTCGCCGTCTGGCAGATCTGGCCCCGGCGCGAGGCGGCCGGATTCCGATGGAACCCTGTTTCATCTCCGATCATACCCGGTTGGATCGTCGCCAATGCCCTCAGCGCCGCCCTGTTCCTGCTCTGCGCCGCTCCCCTGCTGCCACCGATCGAGATGGCGCTCAAGCTCAATGCCACTTTCCAGAAAGGCGTCTCCCCTCACTGGTGGCACGATGTCGGGGGCTATCTCCTACTCGGCATGCCGTGGCATGACGGAGATCCTGAGAACCGACTCAACCCCGCCATCGAGAAATACCTCGCCTCGCCCCTGATCTGGCTGGCTCTGGCTGTTGCCGTCGCCGCCCTGCTCACCGGCGCCATCCGCCTCTGGCGCCACGGCGGCCCCGCCGGACGGCTGCTCGTCGCCGCCCCGGTCTTTGCCGTCGTCGCCCCGTGGATCGAAAGCTCGCTCTCCGGGATGATCCTCCTCAAGTGGTACGTGAACTACGCCACTCTGTTCATCGCCCTCTGGATGGCCGCCGGTATGACCACCTGGCTCGACTGGCTCGCCCCCCGGGTGTCGCCCCTGCGGCTGCGTGTCGTCGGTTACGCCCTCATCGCTCTCTATGCCGCTGGTCTCATGCGGCCGCTGTCGCTCTACCGGCATCAACCCAAACAGGCTCTCCGCGAATCCATCGCCCTTGCCCGCGGCGGAACGGTGCCGCCCGATCCGGCCGCCGATCTGCACCCCATCGTCGCCGGCTGGTGGACCCATGCGAATTTCTACGACCCTCGATTCCGCATCGCCCACGACGCCGACACGCTCGACACCCTCGTCCAGCGCGCCCGCCGCGAAGGACGGCCGCTTTTCTTCATCCTCGGGATGCACGAAGCCGCCCGCCGGGAGGATCCCCGCGTCATCGACCGACTCGAACGCTCTGGCGACTTCGAGACCGTCAAAGTCCTGCCCGGCCTCGAGGAACGCCAGTTCCGCACCTACGTTTACCGCCTCAGGCCCGACCGCTTGTGACAGGAAAGCCGTTGCCCAAATTCGTTGGCCCAACGCACTGGCGGATAGCCGTCCGGACCCGGCTTTTCGTTGAAACACAGCCGCCTCCCTCCTAGAATGCCCACCGCCCGGCCCGCCGGGCCAACCAGCGTCCCCATGCCCTCACCAGTCCCCGACGACCGCGACCTGATCTTCCGCCGCATCCGCGAGGCGCTCCAGGCCCGTCGCGAGCAGGTGGCACCGCATCGTGATGCCGCGGCTTACCGCTCGCTGCTGCCCGTCGTCGGCGAGAGTTTCGAGGCGCGCGTCGAGCGTTTCCGCGAATGGTCGGAGCGGCTGAATACCGAATTCCTCGTCTGCACCCGGGCCGATTTACCCGCCACCCTCGCCGGGCTCGCCCGCACCCATGGCTGGAGCCGGCCCGCCTGTCACGGCGCTGGACTCGCTCTCGATGCACTCGCCGCCACTGGGTTGGACGACGAGCGCGCCCTCCACATCGACGACAGCGGCGCCCATCCCTACGACAAGGATGCCCTGGAAGCCTGCGATCTGGGCATCACCACCTGCGTGGCCCTCGTCGCCCAGACCGGCAGTGTGCTCCTCACCTCCCGAGACTCTGGCGGACGCGCCCTCAGTGTGCTGCCGCCCCATCACCTCGTCGTCGCCACCGCCGACCAGATGCTTCCCGACCTGCCCGCCACGATGGCTTTTGTCCGGGAAAGGTACGGCTCCGCCCTGCCCAGCCTGGTCACCCTGCACACCGGCCCCAGCCGCACCGGCGACATCGAGCGCACCATCGTCCTCGGCGCCCATGGCCCCAAAAAACTAACCGTGGTCCTGATAACCCCATGACCGAGATTTCCCCCAGTCGGCAGCGCGCCCTCGTCATCCTGCTGCGCGTCCTCGGCGGTCTGTCCCTCAGCGCAATCGGCGCGGTCTTCATCCCCCACGCCTGGATGAATGCCATCCACCGCACCATCGGACTCGGGGACTTGCCCGACCTACCCGTCGTCGAATACCTGTCCCGTTCTCTGTCCCTCTTCTATGCCTGGCTCGCCATCGTGCCGATCTACGCCTCGCTCGATGTCCCGCGGCATCTCGGGCTGATCCGCCTGTTCGCCCTCAGCGGACTGCTCGTCGGAGTCATCCAGACCATCATCGACGTTACCGCACCGCTACCCCTCTGGTGGACCGTCGCGGAGGGCGCCTTCCTGTTTCTCTATTTCGGCGCCCTGTGGGTGCTGAGCCGCTCATCGGCGGGCGGCTGAAAAGTCGATTCGCTCTTTTTTTCCCACACCCGGCATTTTTCTCCAACCGTTTCCGGCCCATATTGCCACTCCTTCATTTGCCCCCCATCCCATGAATATCGACGATTTTCCCGAAGAAACCGCCCCCGATGAAAGCGGTGCCGAGGCCGGCCTCATCCAGCTCACCGCCGCCGAAGCCCGCGTCCTCGGCTGCCTGTTGGAAAAGGAGGCCACCACCCCTGACTACTACCCACTCACGCTGAACTCTCTCCACGCCGCCTGCAACCAGTCCAGCAACCGCGAGCCGGTCATGTCCCTCGGCACGGACGAAGTCGAGGAGGCCATGGAGGGGCTCCGCTACAAGCACCTCGGCATCCTCGTCCACCAGGCCGGCGCCCGGGTGGCGAAGAACAAACACACCCTCGATCGCGTCTTCCCCTACCTCACCGAGGGCGAGCGCGCCCTGGTATGCGTGCTCCTGCTGCGTGGCCAACAGACCGTCGGCGAACTGCGGCAGCGCACCGAGCGCATGCACACCTTTCACGACATCGAGTCCACCGAAGCCGCGCTGAAACGCCTCTGTGAATACGAGCCCCATCCCCTCGTCCGCGAGCTGCCCTCCGGCGGCGGTCGCCGGGTGCCCACCTATGTTCACCTGTTTTGCGGCGAGCCCGCGGCCGACAGCTACCTGACCGCACCCTCCATCGGCGTCCCTTCCCGCGCCACCGAAACCGTCGCCAGCCCCACCTGGAGGGAGGAGATGGAAGCCCAGATCGCTGACCTTCGCGAGACCGTCGAGGCCCTGCAAGAAGAAGTGAAACGGCTCAAGGAAGAACTCGGCGCTTGACCGGCTTTCTCAGGGAAGGCGCCGCGCCCACCCGGCTCACATCTCCCGGGCGAACTCCTCCAGAGACGCCGAGCGAATGGCGGCGCGGTGCAACTCGCGGAGACGCGCCTCGCCAGAGAGCGATTCGATCACCTCGCGCAGACCGACGGGCACTTCCCCAAAGCGGATCTCAAGCGCCTCGAGGATGTAGGCCTTTTGTCCTTTTTCAACGCCCTCCTCAAGGCCTTTCTCGAGACCCTTCTCTATGCCTCTTTCAATGCCTTCGGCAATGTACTGTTCGGCGAGGGTCATGGCAGCACGGCGAATTTGAGGTTGCGTAATCTGATTAATCCTACGCTCGAAGGCGGTCCTGTCAATGTCCCCATCCAGCAGATAGCGCAGCAAGCGCTCGAAAAGCTCCTGCGAGAGAAGGGTCATCAATTCCTCGTCCCAGACGGCATCATCCAGCAACTCTCCGACCCGTTCGGCTTTCAGTACCCGTAGCGTCAGGATACCCGCCGGGGTACCGGCAATAGCCTCAAAGGGTTGCTCAGCCAGTTGCAGTAGCCCAAAGGAAAAATCGGGAACGAAGGCGGCGAAATCCTCCCCCGTGCGGTCCGGTAGCGCAAAGAGATCGATGAACCGGGTCGAGAGATCCCATCTTTCACCGTTTTGGGCCACGACCAGAGGGATGATCAGCGGCAGTTTCCGCAGTGTTCGGTCGCCCTCCAGCCGCGCCACCTCTGACTCCCAGATTCTCACAAGATAGCGGAGCAGCTTCAATGCGAGATAGTGGTCACGGGAGCTGACATGTTCGAGTAACAGGTAGATGTAGCAGGGCAGATCACCTGCACCCGCACCGACCAACTCTGCCGAAAAGAGCAGATCGCTTTCACTGGTCCGGTACTGCGAGTCGATAAAGGTGCCTGGCCGCAATGCGAGGGAGTCCCAATCCACAGCGGCGACCACCGTCTCCGGCAATTGCCTGCGCAACAAGGCGGCGGCAGTGGCAGGATCGGAGAAACTCGACTTGAACAGTTTGTCGTGCGCTTGATGAATGGACTCATCCATGGAATCCGAGGCTATCGCCGGGAAGCTGTCTCGGCAACGGAGATTGCGGGAAAATAACGAGTCCCAAACACCAACCGGAATGGGAAAACGGACACCGCCCCCCTGGTCCTCTGGAAAAGGCCACAGCAGGATGTTTCCACAGCCGGTCGACTGCGTCGGTCGTGGAAGACTACGCGCGAAATCGGGAGCCGACGACGCTTCCAACCGCGTCGACCGGGCCGGACCGTTCAGCGAGCTTTGAGGAATGCCAGCAAGTCGATCATTTCCTCCTTGGTGATGGCACCCTCCAGGCCCACAGGCATCAGGGAAATGCCGGTGGTCTCCATCTTGGCGATCTGGTCGCGGGCGACCGTCTCGCTGAGCCCACCGGGCAGGCGAATCTCGACGGCGCTGGCGGTCTCCCCGGCGACAAGGCCAGCGAGCTGGCGCCCATCGCGGGTGGTTACCGTGTAGGCTGCCCACCGTTCCTCAACTGCGCGATTGGGATCGAGGATGTCGGTGAGCAGGGCCTCGGCTGGCTTGCTGCGCACGTCGGCGAGAGCCGGACCAACATTGACGCCGATGCCGCCGAGTTGATGACAGGTCATGCAGGCGGCTTTCTGGAAAACGAGCTTTCCTTTCTCCGGATCGCCGGCTTTGCCCGCCGCGGCGCTCTGGTAGTCGCCGATAATGCGGGCGCGATCACCACTGGCCTGCCCAAACAGCTCGATCGCGAGAGCTTTTACCTTTTCATCCGTGGATCGCGCGAAGGACCATTTCTGCATCGGCGGCATGAGGGCGGGGCTGATCTCGCCGGCTTTCATCTTCTCCATGAGCCGCAGTCCGGTGGCTGGGCTCGCGGCGATGAGGGCGAGGGCCTCGCGCAACGGCGTGGGGCCGAGCGTGGACCAGCGGGCAAAGAAGAAATCGGCCACCTTCTGCCGGTCGAACTTGGACAAAGCCTGACAGGCGGCGGTCTGGATCTCGACGGACTCGGTCTGGGCAATGAGTTGCTCGACAAGGGGCAGCACGCGATCCATCCCCTGCTGCTGTACCAACGGCAGGGCGGCGAGACGATCGGCGACGGAGTTCTTCCGGTCCATCAGGATGGCCTCGGCGCTGTCGAGCACGCTCTGAAGGGCGGCGACATGCCCAGCCAGCTCACCCGGAGGCTTGGCGATGAGGGCGGCGATGTTTTTGGCCGGCAGGCTGCCACGCCGCAAGCCATCACCGAGGCCGGTGACGAGGGCAAACTGCCACCAGGCGGGTTCCCCTTTGACTTGGGCAAGCACCAGAGCCAATTCAGCAGCTTGGCCGCGGGCGGCCACGGCCTGAGCGAGATCGGCCACGGCGGCCGCCTTCCCACCGGGCTCACCGTCGATGTAGGCGGCATCGCCCAGCAAACTGGCCAGGATGGCCCCCGTGCGATTGGCCGAGGCGCTGAGAATGGCACGCCGCAGCCAGAGGTCGTCGGGCGCGGCCTTGAGGCGGGCGGCATAGGCGGCGGTCAATGCCTCGTCGTCCTGATCGCGCACCAGCCACTGGGCGGCGGCGAGCGCGGCGACACGGGCGCTGGGGTGATTGACGAGGCCGCGAATGGCGCGGTCGATGCCGGCGTCTCCAGCGAAGTGGTTGGCGGCCAGATCTATGGCATTCTCCACGACACCGGCTTCGGCATCTCCGAGGGCTTTGACTACGTGCGCCGGCGTCGCCACGCCGAGTCCCTGGAGGGTCCAAAGGGCGTGGACACGGCCCTGCGGCAGCGTCGAAGCCTCAAAAACGCGCGTTACGGCGGGCGCCACTGCCCTGTCCTGCCGATCGACCAGCAACCGCTGGGCGTGGGTGCGCTGCCACGCATTGGGATGCTCCAGCAGGGCGACGAGATCCGCAGTGGACTCGGGCAGGGCGGCGATGGGACGCGGCTTTTTGCCCTTGGGCACGAGACGCCAGATGCGGCCGTGATCAAAGCCAGCCCGCATGTAGTTGGTTTTGGCAAAGGCCTCCGGGAAGAAGCGGGCGTGGTCGATGAAACGCCGATACATATCGCAGACATAGAGCGCGCCGTCGGGTCCATTGCGCACATTCACCGGGCGGCTCCACTCGTCGGCCGATGCGAGGAAGTCCCGCTTGTCCCCCACCCGCTCGGCGGTAAAGCTCGCGCCGTTCGGCGCCAGCCGGTTGCGGGTGACGAGCTGGCCAGTGGGATCACAGACGAAGACATTCCCATTCAATTCGGGCATCAGATCGCCGCGATAGACACCGAGCCCGCAGGCCGCGGTATGGGTGCCGGCATGGGCGACGCTGGTGGTGTGACTGAGATTGATCGGCCAGACAGGCGCAGCGGGCGGTTGGATGTCCTCCTGGGCGACGGTGAATCCGGCGTGCGGATTCCCCTGGAGGGCACTCAGCGGGAGCACGGCGAACATGACGGGATTCCGGTTGCTGCAAAAGAAACGCCGGCCCCAATCGTCGAGCGAGCCACCAAACTGCCCGGCGCCGCTGACGGTGGCCAGGCTGCGGGCGCGGGGATCGTAGCGGAGATTGAGCCGAGTGATGTCGAGCTTTTTGTCGGGCTCCTCGGCGGGGTAGATCTGCTTGCCGTCGAGTCCGTTGTTTAGGTAGATGGCATTGTCGAGCCCCCAGCGGGGGTTGGCGATCTGGAGTTGGTTGTGGCCGGGCTCATTGCTGACATAGAGCGGGCGAATCTCATCGGCCCGGTCGTCACCATCAGTGTCTTTAAGAAACAAAATCGCCGTGCGGGTGGTGGCGAGGAGCCCGCCCTGCATCGGGAGCAGGCCCTGGACATGGTCGAGTTCATCCGCCCACGTCACCGCCTCGTCCATGCGCCCGTCGCCATCCTGATCACGCAGCAGGCGAATGCGCGAGAGCAGTGGCCCCGGCTCGGTGGGCAGCGGGTAGTCACGCATCTCGGCGACGAACATCCTGCCCTTTTCATCCCAGACCACATCGACCGGATCGCAGACGATGGGCTCGGCAGCGACGAGTTGCATCTCGTAGTCGCCATCGATCTCCCAGGCGGCCTGGGACTCCTCCGGGCTCAGGGGAAAACGGCGCGGCAGGATGCTCTCGCCCGAGGCGGTATAACCGGTGTCCTTGGACGCTTCATCGGGCCTCCACGGCTCCTTGAACTCGTCGAGCGGCCACAACTCGTAGCGACGCACCCAGCACTCGGCGCCTTCGGCCTGGAGACAGATATAGCCCTGGCTCGGATGGGCCTGGGTGCCCTCATTGACGAGCACGCCGTTGATCAGCACACGAATGGTGTCGCCACGGCAGATCACCTCCATCCGGTTCCATTCGCCGGGCGGATTCTCGATGTCCTTCGGTCCGCGGTAGCCTTTCACATCGACCCAGTCGGGGCTGCGATGCTGCCAGTTGATGCGGGCATTCATCTTGTCGGCGGGAGGAAAAATCCGCGATTCGCCGCCATCGGGTGTCCAGACCGGCTCGCCGTCGCGATCATTCTTCACCGTCGCGGTGAGTCGGGTGGGCGCCTTTTCCTGACCGCGATTCTGATACGCAAGCACCAGGATGTCACCGGAGCCGCCCTCGATGAGTTGGGCCTCGATGGAATTCATCCACGTGCCAGCATAGGCGCCATCCTCGCCGAAGCCGTGGACCAGCAGGCCGCAGTCGCGGGCCGCATCGGCGCGTGGTTTCCACGTATGCTCACCCCACTGGTATTCGAAGACGAGGTGGTAATCGCGATACTGGGCATTGGTCCGCAGATAGCCCCAGCCGCGACCGGTGATGTGCATGCGGCCATCCTCGGTGAGGTACCAGATCTTCTCCCGCTCGGACTCGAGGGAATTCTTCCGGTTCAGGAACATGGTGAAGTCCTTGAACTCCCGATCACCGAGGAGATTGACCACCTCCTTCGGAGCGATGGCCGCCTCCTGGGCCGTGCTGGCTCCGATTCCAGCCAGAGAGGCCGCCAGCGCGATGGCGACGGGAGAAGAGAGGCACTTGCGGGGGATAAAAGTCATCCCGCAGGCTATCGGCCGGGCCGGGGATTGAAAAGTACGCGGTTGCGTTTGCCCGCCTCACACCACCACCTTCAGCGCCTCCGGCAGCACCCGCACGGTCTGCGGAGTCCGCGCGATGACATCGCCATCGACTTGGATATCGAGGACCGGATCGGTCTTGATCTCGGCATGGCGGACCTGCCAGTGGTTCACCAATTGCGAGGCATCCAGCCCCGGCTCGATGTCGTCCGGATCGCGGGGATCCAAGCCCATCATCTTGCCAGCGAGTTGCACGATGCCTTCCAGATTCGCCTTTTTGACGAAAAACAGGTCCAGTTTGCCATCGTCCACCCCCACCGCCGGCGACAGCGTGAGCCGGCCCAGGCCGACCGTGCCGATGTTCGCGACGAAACAGGCCACACCGGTGGCGCGAAAGACCTCCCGGTCATCCATCCGGATCTCGTAGTCGGCCGTCGGACTCTCTTGGAGACGCCGGATGGCGGCAAAGACGTAGGCCCATTTGCCAAACTGATCCTTCATCTCCCGCGTCGCCTCCTGCACCACCCCGGCTTCGATCCCGCAGCCGGCCCGGAGGAGAAAGTAATGCCCGTCGAGCTGACCCACATCGATCCGCCGGGTGCGATAGGTCTCCCCACAGATGAGCTGACAGGCGCGGTCGAGATTCGGACTGATCCGCAATTCCGCCGCCACCAGATTTCCCGTGCCACCCGGCAGGATCAGGAGCGGCACATCTGTGCCCACCAGACCGCTGGCCACCTCCATCACCGTGCCATCCCCCCCGTAGACGCCCACCACCTCGGCCCCCTGCTCCACCGCCCGGCGAGCCAGTTGCTCCCCGTCCCGATCGCCGTGGGTGATCGACACGTCCCACCGGATGCCCGCCCCGCGAAAATGCTGGTTCAGCGTCCACAGCAGCGGAATCCGCCGCGACGGAGCCGGATTGACGACGATATGGACCGAAGTTGGACGGGGATGTTCCAAATCAAGACAGCGAAAAAGGGTGACCAACCGCCCCCACGGGAGCGTCGCGGAAGATTCCATCGATTCCGCCCGCTGTAAACGCCGCACACTGAGCCACCCGCCCATCCCGGCCCGTTTCCCGCGATACGGGTGACAAAACCGTCACACGAGATTACTTTTTCCCACCGACGCGGAGTCGATCATCATGGACAGCGAATTTCACATGCCCACTGTTCTGGTCGTCGACGACGAAAAAGACCTCCGCGATCTCATCATGCTCAATCTGGAGCGGGAAGGCTTCGAAGCTTTGGAAGCCTCCGACGGCCTCGAAGCCTTGAAGATCGCCCAGCGCGACGAGCCGGATTTGATCGTACTTGATCTCATGCTCCCGCAAAAAGACGGCCTCTCCGTCTTTCGCCAATTGCGTGACGACTCCCGCACCGCCGGCATTCCCGTCATCATGCTCACCGCCCGGGGCAAGCTGGAGGAAAAAATCACCGGACTCGAGGCCGGCGCCGACGATTACATCGTCAAGCCCTTCAGCCCCCGCGAACTCATGCTCCGGGTGCGCAATCTGCTTCGCCGTTCCCTCAGCGCCGCCAGCTCCGACGTGATCGAGATCGATGAGTTCCGCCTCGATAAGAACCACCTCAAACTCCACCTCGACGGCGAGCCCATCGACCTCACCACCACCGAGTTCAAGCTCCTCCTCGCCCTCACCGAGGCTCCTGGCCTCGTCAAAGAACGCGGCGAACTGCTCCAGAAAGTCTGGGGCTACAACGACCTCATCCAGACCCGCACCCTCGACACCCACATCAAACGCCTGCGGGAAAAGCTCGGCATTCACGGCTCCCGCATCGAGACCGTCCGCAGTGTCGGCTATCGCTTTGCCGAGCGTGCCGATACCGGCGACTTCCCCTCCAGCGGCACCTGACCCGGAGGACTCCTGACGGGTGTCTTTGCCACTCGGGCCACCCGGCAGTATCGTGCCCCACTGCCTCCCACCTCTTTCTCCCTCCAACCACTCGTGGATATCGCCCTCATCATCGCCCTCGCCACCGCCACCGGCATCCTCGCCTGGCGGCATTGGGCCTTGTTGCGCGGCATCCGGCAGATCAGCCACCTCATCCGGTCCGACGCCCCCGCCGCCGCCTACACCGAAGACCTCCCGGACACCCCCTCCCTCGCCTTTCAGACCCTGGCCAAAGACGCCCGCGACCTCATCGCCGAAGCCACTCTCGGCCGCGCCCTGGAGAGCAGCCACCGCACCCTGCTCGAGTCCCTGCTCGACCAGATCGACGATGCCCTCCTCATCGTTGACGAAAACGCCGAAGTCCGCTTCTCCAACCGCGCCGCCCGCCGTCTTTTCCCCAGCGACCAGCCCCACACCGGCCGCACCCTCATTGAGGTCTGCATCGACCACCACATCGCCGAGACCCTCGACCTCGCCTGGCGCATCGGGGCGAAAACCCAGGAGCGCCTCCACCGCCGCGTCTCCGCCGCCCCTGACGGACGCCTGGAGCGCGACTACCTCGTCGAGGCCGAGCCCCTCACCGGCTACAGCATCGGCCGCGGCGCCTGGGTGCTCGTCCGCGACATCACCCTGCAGGTCGAGACCGACCGCGTGCGACAGGACTTCGTCGCCAACGCCTCCCACGAGCTTCGCACCCCCCTGTCCATCCTCATCGGCTACCTGGAAATGCTCGACGAATCCAGCAAGCCCACCCCCGCCACCCTGCGCCGCTGCATTCCCACCATGCGCAGACATGCCGAGCGCCTCGCCCTCCTCGTCGAGGACATGCTCACCATTTCCAAACTTGAGAGCCCCGAGAGCCTGCTGAACCGCGACACCTTCGACCTCGGCGATTCCATCCGCGACAGCATCGACCAGCTCACCCCCATCATCGACCGCCAGCACGCCCGCCTCCACCTCGAGTTGCCCGCCTCCGCCCCCTTCCTCGGTGACCGCCTCTACTGGGATCAGGTCTTTTTCAACCTCATCGAGAACGCCCTCAAACAGAACCCCGAGCCCGGCCTCAACGTCACCGTGCGACTCACCCCAGCCGACGGCCGCTATCAGATCGAAGTCATCGACGACGGCATGGGCATCCCCTCCGCCGACCTGCCCCACATCTTCAAGCGCTTCTACCGCGTCCAGAAAGACCACGCCCAGACCATCAAAGGCACCGGACTCGGGCTCTCCATCGTCCGCCGCGCCGTCGAAGCCCACCACGGTACCATCCGCGCCCGCAGCCATCCCGGCCGCGAGACCGCCTTCATCATCGACGTGCCCCAGCCCCTCCTCACCGCCCTGCCCGGGAGCGATCACACGGAGAAAGCCGCCCCCGATGACCGCGCCCAGCCCGTCTCCCTCGCCACCGGAGAGGACAGCCCCGCCGCCACCAGTCACCAGCCCGCCGCGTGATCGCCCGGCACAATCCCTATTCTCAGGACCGCATCGCCCGCGCCCTCCCCTTCGACCCCACGTGGTGCGGCACCGATTGGGATCGTCTCCTCGCCGACCTCGCCGCCCGCCACTATCGTGGACAGATCGTCGGCCCCCACGGCAGCGGCAAGACCACCCTGATCGAGTCCCTCGTCCCCCGACTCACCGCCGCCGGACTCACCTGCCACCGCTGGCTGATCACCGACGAGCATCCCGGCCCAACTCCCGACCGCTGGGCTGCTCTGGACCACATCGCCGCCTCCGACTGCCTCATCATCGATGGAGCCGAGCGTCTCACCTGGCTCGCCTGGCGGCGACTCCGCCGGGCCGTTCCCCGGCTCGGTGGCTTCATTGTCACCACCCATCGGCCCCTGCGCCATCTCCCTCGCTGGATCGATACCCGCAGCCACCCCGGGATGCTTGCCGCCTTCCTCGACCGCCTCGACCCCGGCCATCCCTTGACTGCCGCTGACATCGCCCGCCTGCACCAAGACTGCCGGGGCAACCTCCGCGAAGCTCTCTGGCAGTGCTATGACCGGACCGCCCATCGCAGCGAGAGGTGAAGAAGGCTGACCGCACCCACCCGGCCCAAAGCGAGGGCCAGTGCTCCGCGTCGATGCCTGAGGCTTCGCTTTCGATCAAAATGCCCCTTTTGGCGGCGAATTCGCTCCATCCATCCCGCACCATTCCGATCCTACCCTGTTTGTTCTCCGATGATACCCTGTCGGATCGGCGATCGAACAGGGTATCATCGTTTCTGTCGCCCTCTCGGCTTTCCCATCGGAAGTCGGTTGAGCCGCCATTTGCTGGCTTCGGTCACTGACCAGGCTGCCTCCAGTGAGCGTTGTGGAAGACACAATCAGGCTGCGGGTGGAAATCTTGAATCCTCCCGTGATCGACACGATGAATGCCGGAATTGGTCAAGCCTTGAAAAATCATAGGTCACTGGCTCGCGGCAAAACGCCGTCTCCCACTCGTTGACATTTCTAGGCCCCAAAACACCCCCACTACCTCGGCTCGGCAAGGAACAACCCCGACACCGGACTCACCGGTCCGCCCGGGCCGGGCGCGCGGTAGGCGCCGGTCACGAGGCCCTGGTCCTGCAACAGCACGCCTTCGAATCGCACGTTCACGCCGCGGGTGGCGTCGAAATACACGCCGGTCACCAGGCCGTAGCGCGGATCGAAGGTCACCGCAAAGATCTCGGGGCCGTGATAGATGATCCGATTGGCCGCCGTCCACGTGGCCGCCCGGTCGAGGGCGGTGATGGTGTGCGCGGGCTGTGGCGACAGGTCGGGGCCGGCGAGACGCAGCCAGAGATTCCACCAGTCATCGGCCAGGCCGGTCATGGCCCGGGTGCCCAGTGCAGGTGCGACGTAGCGGCTGCCCACGACGCCGCGGACGGTGTCGATGCCACCGGCATAG
>JAEUHH010000032.1 GCA_016795505.1 Verrucomicrobiales bacterium
CGGATCGTCCCAGCGCACTCCAGGCTCATCGTAATACGGCATGATTTCCGGGGAAGTTGTTCCCGGCCATCTCAGAAAAAAATCCGCCGTCTGCCAAGCCTTTTTTTCAAAAAAACGCGACCGCTCATCATTTTTTTCCACTCCCGGCGCCCCGCCCATCCAACCGGCGATCAGGAACTGGCTTGTTTCCAGTAAATACAAAAAATAAAGAAAAATGCCGTTTTATGGTGAAAAATCGACGATTCCCTTTCCGGAAACGACATTTCCGGAAAGGGGAACGCCGTTTCCGCTCCCGGAAAGCTCGTTTCCGGCGACGGAATCCACCTTTCCGTTTCCGGAAACCGCGTTTCCGGAAACGGAAAATGCGATTCCCCAAACGGAAATCCCGTTTCCGTGATCGGAAACGCCATTCCGGTCAGTCGAATTCGGCTTTCCGTCCCCGGAAGCGCCCTTTCCGGAGACGGAATTGTCGCTTCTGGAAGTGGAAACGCCCTTTCCGGCCGGCGCCCATCCGGCGGGCGGGGTGGGAGTGAATCGAAAGTGGGGCGAAAGTCGGATCGCGCGATCTGGGGCTGGCTGGGCTGGCGCTCAGTCAATCGCGGGGACCCGATTCTGCCTCTGTCTTGTTCGGTGCGACGAACTTGAAGAACTCCGATGCTGTGATCCCATTGGCTACGGACGGCTCCCAATTCTTTTGGGCGGTGAGCTCGATATACCAGGACTCAGTTCGCTCCATGCCGGCATCCGAGTAAACCATGATCGATCCTCGACCATTTGATGCGGACTTCGAACTGAACCATACGGCGATTGTCTCGGGGCATTGCTGATCAAAATACCGTCTCAGGTTCTCCTCACTTCGGATCCGCTTGTGAAGAACGTCAAAACTTGAATCGAAGACGTATCCAGATTCTTCCTTCGTCCAAGAACACTCTGAATCGACTCTTGATGGCACGAATGGAGGGATTACCAATCTCCCACGACCTACCCCGAAGGCTCCGAGCACCTTGCCGGCGAATCCTCGCCACTTCTCACCGAACCAATTGTCGATTCGGATCACCCTCAGCGTTCCCGGCGCTTCCCGCCGCACAACCGCTTCAATCACTGCGCGAACGATTTCGATAAACCGATCATCGTCGTCAGTTGTGGTATTGATGCGCATGGAGGTTTTTGGCAGAACGTCGAGCGCTGGCACCTGCTACTGGGAGTGCCGCGTCGCAACAGGGTTAAAGGTTGAAATCAAGAGGGTCATTTCGACTCGGGGCGGGTAGCCGGTTGTCCACCACCGTCTTGTTCGCTTTTGTTTTTGTTTTGTGCGAGGAGTTGCCAGCGATGCGTTGTGACTGGTGCGCCAAACCAGCCGTTGTCATCCGTGCGGCCATCTAGAGATGCCACCGCTCCGATACCAGGATCCGCTTGAATCCACTGACCATCACCCGCGTAGGCGAGAACATGAATTCCACTCGTGGTCACGGCCAAGTCTCCCGGCACCAACGATGCGTAGTCCATCTTCTGAATCGTCCCACTCGTTCCAATCGGGCTGGTGTAACTCCGATACCCTTCACCAAGCGCCTTTGCGCTGGCATCAAACCACCACTGCTCGATGTATGCGCGAAACGCTTGTCCGTTAAAGTGCTTGATCCCGTATGCCAGTAGTGCATCCCGAAAGGCGCGTCTAGGCAACCCTGAGCAATCAATCCCACGGGAACTCTCGCCTCCCCAAAAATACTTCGTGCCCTCGAACTCGCTCATCCGCCGAACGTAATCCTGCCTCAACTCTTCTGGATCGATCTCACCACTCGGCAGAATGAATGGTATCACCACAAGGAATGGGAACATCAAAGCGATAATCCTCAAAGGCTTGCGCTTCCACCCAAGAATCGTGAATCCGATCCACGCTCCGACAATGCAACCCAAGACTGCAAGCTTCAGGATCTTGCTATTAACCGGATTGAGCGGGATCACGAAGATTCCAGCAATGGCACCGAGCGCGAGAATCAGTATAAGGCGTCTCCACATGGTTTCTTCAGCGAACAGTCCGTTATTCGATTTCGCGATCGGTCGCGATGTTCAGCGAGCGGCGGAGCCGATTCGCTGCAACGAGCGAGAGTTTACCGTCCGCGCTAAACTTCGGTCAAGGCAGGAATCGGCTTTTTTCTCCGGTGGGGGCAGTGCGGCCGTGGCGCTCCTCAATCGCCGGCCTCTGGCTGGGATGGGGGCGGCATCGTGTCGTCGCCCGGCGACGGCGGCGGTATCAGCGTGTGAAGTGGCGGTCTCTACCTCGCACGGCTTTCCGATGAAACAGGGTTGGATCGGCGATGATACCCTCTTTGATCGGCGATGAGACAGGGTCGGAATGGGGAAGGGCGATGGGCGAAGGAGGCGGGAACGATGTGGTTCGGGCTGAAGCCCGATCTACTTTTTATCGGGTGCTGATACATCCCGGCGGATTCTTCTCACCATCGTCCCGGCGGATTCTTCTCACCATCGTCCCGGAGGGACGACGGAAGGAAGCCGGTGGTGAAGAGCAACGGAACCACCGGTCCATGACTCCCCCCAATAGGGCGCCCCGGCAGGGGCGCGAGAAAGGCTTCGGGATCGGGGCGATTTGCCTTTCGCGACTGTGCTAGGCGGGGTCTATCGCAGAGATCTGCGGTGGGCACTATTCCGCCGCCCCTCCGGGGCGGGGGATTTTTTGGCGGGTGGAATCCGGTGGTTCCGCTGCGCTTCACCACCGGCTACCTTCCGCGACCCCTCCGGGGCCGTGGCTTGGTCCACGGGGGGGAAGTCGGTCGATCGGGTATCTGCGATCGGGTATCCGAGGTTTGGGTATTTGAGATTCGAAGATTCGAATTTGTTTCGAATTTAGAGCTTCGGATTTCGGATTTCCGCCGTCAGGCGGCTTGGTGGCTTGGCGGCTTGGCGGCCTCGAATCTCACGCAGAGCCACAGAGTCGCAGAGGACTTTGCGGCTGGACGATAAGGTGTGGCCGCTGCCTGTTTTGAGCCTTTCGGAATTCGAAGATTCGAATTTGTTTCGAATTTAGAGCTTCGGATTTCGGATTTCCGCCGTCAGGCGGCTTGGCGGCTTGGCTTTAGGCTTTCCACTTCCGGTAGTCGAGCACCTGGTGGGTGAGGGCGAGGAGGAGGATGGTGAGGCTGAGGTAGTAGAGGATGGGGCGGGTGTCGATGAGGCCGTCGCTGAAGGCGTTCATGTGCTCGATGGACGAGAAATAGGTGAGGGTGGAGGTCCAGACGGAGCCGGACAGGCTGACGAACTGGTGCAGGAAGCCGAGGAAGTAGTGCAGCATGACGCCGACGAAGGTGATCATGGCGGCGATGAGCTGGTTGGCGGTGACGGCGGAGGCGAAGGTGCCCAGGGCGATGTAGAACAGGCCGATGAGGAGCAGCCCGAGGGCGCTGCCCCAGAAGGCACCGGGATGGAAGGCGGCTCCCTCGCCGGTGATGCGCTCGAAGAGGAGGAAGAAGCCGAACACGGGCGCCATGAGGGCGATGTAGAGGATGACGGTGGCGACGTACTTGCCGAGGATGACCTCCAGGGTGCGAACGGGGGCGGTGAACAGGCCCTCGAGGGTGCCGAGCTTCCGCTCCTCGGCGAAGAGGCGCATGGTGATGAGGGGGAAGAGGATGAAGTAACCCATCCAGAACCAGCCGGAGGAAAAGAAATTGGCGGCGAGGCTGCGGGGGCTGACGGCGGCGCGCATGGCCTGCACGAGGCTGGCGAAGAGCCAGCCGTTCATGAAGACAAACAGGGCCATGAGCACGAAGGCGAGGGGGGAGAGGAAAAAGGACCTCAGTTCTTTCCGCAGGAGGATGAGAAAGGCGCGCATGGCGGGTGGGTCGTGGGGGTGGGGAATCGGAATCGGCCGGCTGAGTGGGAGGAAGGCAGGACGGATGGACGGTAGAGCGATCGGGAGGGTTGGCAACCGGCGGGTGGGGCGGGGATGGGCGCTAAAGCTGGAAAGGAGAAGGAATGCCCACGGAAGGCACGGAATGTCACGGAAGGATTGGGGGCTTTGACGGGATCTTGGAGACTCGCTTTTTCGGGCCGTTTGATCGTTTTTTCAGTCGGCTCTTTGTTCGTGGGGCTCCAATTGCAGGGGCTTCCGGATTGAGCACGAAGATCTGGATGGTGGGGGATCTCCAGCAGATTCAGGGAGGCCAGCAGATTGGGAGTTGGAAAAATCTGCTGGCTTGCCTGAATCTGCTGGAAGCTTGGAAAGAAAAGGGAAGGCCCACGGATGGCACGGAATGTCACGGAAGGGGGAGGGCTTTGAAGGGATACTGGAGAGCTCGCTTTTTCGGGGCGCTTGTTCGTTTTTCCAATCGGTTCTTTGTTCGTGGGGCTCCAATTGCAGGGGCTTCGGGATTGAGCACGACGATCTGGAGGTGCGGGATCTCCAGCAGATTCAGGGAGGCCAGCAGATTGGGAGTCGGAAGAAATCTGCTGGCTTGCCTGAATCTGCTGGAAGCCTGGAAAGGAGAAGGAATGCCCACGGAAGGCACGGAATGTCACGGAAGGATTGGGGGCTTTGACGGGATCCTGGAGAACTCGCTTTTTCGGGCCGTTTGATCGTTTTTTTCAGTCGGTTCTTTGTTCGTGGGGCTCCAATTGCAGGGGCTTCCGGATTGAACACGACGATCTGGATGGCGCGGGATCTCCAGCAGATTCAGGGAGGCCAGCAGATTGGGAGTTGGAAAAATCTGCTGGCTTCCCTGAATCTGCTGGAAGTTCAAATTCGTGCACTTTTGCTCGCGGCTTTCATGCGTGTGCCCACCCTTCTATTCTGGAATGGGGCTACCTGCGCCGGATGGTGGGGTGAGACAGGAGGACCTGGCCGGGGCTTTGGCTTCTGGGAGGTGGTTACTCCGGTTGGGGCGGGCTGTCTGTGGCCGGAAAGCCGGAGGAGCGGGTCTCGATGATCTGGCCGGTGGCGTCATCGGCTTCGAGGATGAGGCATTCCACACCCGGCTTGGACTCGATGAAGGCAAGGCCTTTTTCCCGTCCGAGGACGCAGACGGTGGTGGCGTAGCTGTCGGTGGTGGTGGCATCGGGGCCGATGACGGTGGCGGCGATGCGGTGGGTGAGGCCCAGGGCGGTGCGGGTGTCGACGATGTGGGAGTAGCGCACGCCGTCGAGGGTGATGGCCTGCTGGGTGTCGCCGCTGGTGGAGATGGCGGCATGGGCGAGGGGCACGGAGCCGGTGAGGGCGCCGGGCTCGGCGCGGTCGTCGGCGACATCGAGGGAGCGGATGCCGACCTGCCAGGCGTCGCGTCCGGGCGGCGGGTCGCCGAGCACGATATCGCCGCTGGCGGCGACGAGGGCGCGGGGAAAACCGCGCTGGCGGAGGACGGCGAGCGCGGCGTCGGCGGCGTAGCCTTTGGCGATGCCGCCGAAGTCCAACTGCATGGGATGGGCGAGCAGGCGGACGGCGGGGGTCTCGCGGTCGAGCTCGAGTTTGTCCCAGCCGGTGCGGGCACGGGCTTCGGCGACGCGGTCGGGAGTGGGCAGGCGGTGATTTTTCCGGGCCTGCCGCCAGAGCCGCACCATGGGGCCGACGGTGATGTCGAAGGCGCCGCCAGTCTCGCGGGCGAGGGTCTGGGCGCGGTCGAGCAGGGTAAAAAGGTCGGGCGAGACGGGCACGGTGGCTCCCGCTGGCTGGGCGGCGAGGCGGACGATCTCTGAGTCGGCCTGGTAATCGGAGAAGACGCTCTCGAGGCTGGCGACGCGGGCGAAGGCCTCGCGGGCGGCGGCGCGGGCGGACTCGGCCTGGGAGGGGGCGGCCCAGAGCCGAGTGGTGAACTGGGTGCCCATGTGCGCCTCCTGAAAGGTCATCAGGGCGGGCGCGTCCTCGTCACCGGCGTCGGCGGCGCTGGCTCCAGCCGGGGGTGACGCTTCGGCGTCGGATCGATCGGGGCCGCACCCGGCAACGGTGAGGGCGGCGATGCCGGTGAGGGCAAGCCAGCAGGCGCGGCGGAGCGGGTGGCTCATGGCTATTGCAGCTCGGGATCGCGGTCGGCGTCGGCTTTGCGGTAGAGGGCGGAGTCGATGGGCTGTTCGGCGGGGACTTCCTTGCCGGACAGGTAGTCGACGATGGACTGCACCGTCTGGCGGCCGATCTTGTCGGGGAACTGGATGGGATCGGCGTAGATTTTGCCTTCCTTGATGGCCTGTTTGCCCTCGGGCTGGCCATCGAAGGCGATGACGGTGACCTGATCCTGCTTGCCGGCTTTTTCGAGGGCAGCAACGGCGCCGAGGCCGCTGGGGTCATTGATGGCAAATATGCCGACGATGTCGGGATGGGCCTGGAGGGCGTCTTCGGTGGCGCGGAGGGACTTTTCCTTGTTGCCGTCGCCGGGGAGGCGGGCGACGACCTCGATCTTCGCCTCGGCGGCGGGGCGGCTGGCATTGAAGCGGCCGATGACTTCGTCGAAGCCGCGGACGCGCTCGAGGCAGCTCTCGACGGCGGGAAAGTCGAGCACGACGACTTTGCCGCCAGCTTCGCCGATGGCTTCGATCAGGGCTTCGGCAGCGAGCTGGCCGCCCTGGAAATTGTTGGTGCCGATGTGGGAGACGACCTTGGCCTCGGGGTCCTGGCTTTTGATGTCGAAGGTGAACACGGGAATGCCCGCGGCATTGGCCTCCTTGATGGCGGCGCCGATGGCCTTGCTGTCGCAAGGATTGATGGCGATGGCGGCGGCGCCCCGGACGATGAAGTCTTTGACCTGGTTGCGCTGCTTGGCGACGTCGTTGTCACCGCTGAGGTAGAGGACTTCGTAGCCGTGTTTGGCGGCTTCCTCGGTCATGGCGTCCTGAATGGTCTTGAAAAAGGGATTGGTCAGGGTCAGGCAGGTGGCGGCGATGAGGCCGCGGGAGGCTGGCTCGGGTGTGGGCGCGACGGGCTCCGGGGTCTTTTTTCCGCAGGCGGCGAGCCCGAAGAGGGTGCCGGCGAGGAGGAGGAGGGAGGGAAGAGCGGGGGCTTTCATGGGGAGGGGTTTTGGGAACAGGCGGGGCGGGCTGTCAGGGCTTCTTGTCGTCCTGGGCCGGCAGGGACCAGACGCGGATGTCGTCGACTTCGACGCCGTCGCCGAGACAGCGGAAGACGAGGGTGGGGGTCTTCACGTGGAAGGTGGGATGGGTGGAGGCGAGGGACAACTGGACTGAGCCACTTTCGGCAGCGAGGGAGGCCTTCACGGAGTTGCCGATTTTTTCGACGATGAGGGTGTGCCACACGTCGGGGGCGATCGTGGCGTCGGCTGTGGCGAGGACGACGTTGGGGTCTTCCTTGGGCTTGTTTTTGTCGACGTGTTTCATCAATTTCGCTCCCTGTGGCGTGACGATGACGGAAAACAGGTGGCCGCGCTTCGGGAGCTGGCCGGGGGCGGGGTCGAAGCCGAAGTGAAAAGCTTCGGGTTTCGGGCCGGTGAAGCGAAAGCGCAGGGAAAAGCGCCCGTCCTGCATCGGCAGCACGCGGCGGGCGGCGGCGGCGTGCTTGTCGGCGGGGAGTTCGCGGCCGCGCAGCACGCCAGCGACGGGCTGCCATTCGCCGTATTGGACGAGCCAGCCTTTGGCCAGAGCCGGGGCGTCGAAGGTCTCTTCAAAGGTGGGAGGACCGGGATCAGCCGCGCGGACCGGCTGGGCGGACGGCATCAGGAGGGCCGCAGCCAGAATGACGACGGCGACGGGCAGGGAAAGCGGAAACGGTTTCATGGGAACCCGTTTCCTATAACCCAGAGGGGCTCCCGGGCTCAACCGGAAAAGCCGGGCATCAGTAGGCGGCGATGACTTCGATCTCGACGCGGGAGCCGAGCGGCAACGCCGCGACCTGCACGGTGGAGCGGGCGGGCTTGTGATCGCCCATCGCGGCGGCGTAGAGGGGATTGACGAGGGGGAAATCGCCCATGTCGGCGAGGAAAACGGTGGCTTTGACCACGCGGGAGAAATCGAGCCCCTGCGAGGCGAGCACGGCGGCGATATTGGCGAGGACCTGCCGCGTCTGGGCCTCGATGCCACCCTCGACCAGCTTCATGGTGGCTGGGTCGAGGGGGATCTGTCCCGAGCAGAACAGCAGGTCGCCGACACGGGCGGCGTGGGAGTAGGGACCGATCGCCGAGGGGGCGCCGGGGGCGTCGATGAGGTGGATGGGGTCGCTCATGGAGCGACTATGGCCGAAAGTGCGGTGGGGGAAAGCCGTTTTGCAGCGAGGCTGTGGGTGGTCAGTTCCGCCCGTGGACGATCCGGGCGCGGCCCACGCCGGCGAAGCGAAGCAGGCTCGCGAGACGCTCCACCAGCCGGTCAATCGCGGTCGTGACGGCATCCAGGTCGGCGCCCTGGATGCGGGCGAGGGCCGGCTCGACCTCGTAACAGCCCTCGCGGTAAGTGATCGACAGGAGCAGCCGCAGGCAGCAGGGGCCGTCGGTCGCGGTCCCGGCCTTCGGCTCGACGGGGAGGACCGTCTGTCGGATGACCGTATCGATCGCGCGGATCAGATCCGGAGTGAACCGCAGGGGATCGGTGAAGATCCACTGCACGGAGAAGACAGCCGGGTCTCGGGCCGGGACGATGTCGATGAGGGCGTGTTCGCCGCCCGGATAGTGGAAAAAGGGACGGGGAATCCGGGGGAGGCGGTGGCTGGGAGAGAGCGTCGATTTCATGGGATGGTCTGGTTGTGTTTTCGGTGAGTTCGGCAGCAGGCGAAAGCGTCAGGGTTTGCAAAAGTTCCCGTTAGGAAACACCCCGATGTGTCGCGCTGAATTCAACGGGATAGCGAAAATTTTAGAATCCGCAACGAATTTTTAAAAATAAATGGTTTATTTTCAACGATTTAGGCTAACGCTTAGCTATTTTTTGATTTTTAATAAATGAGTTTATCAAATGATAAAGTTGATATAGACTAAGCGCATGGGCGCAGGAGAAATTCTCGAGTCGGTCACCAGGATGTGGCACGTGCTTGAGCCATTGGATGCGGATGCGAGGCAGGAGGCGCTTCACATCCTGCGGCGGCTCTGTGAATCGGCGGAGAGTGCCGAGGAGAAGCGGCGGTCACCGACCGATGGTAGCGGCGAGGACGTGCCGGCTCCGGCGCTTTCGCCGGCCTGGCAGCGGCAGTTCCGCCGACGGGTGGCGGGGCGGTCGATTCGATCGAATACGGAAAAAGTGCTGGTCGTGACTGCTGCGCTGCACCTCAGCGAGACACGCGAGGGGCCGCTGCGGGTGCGGGAGATCCGCCGGGCGCTACTGGATTGTGGCGAGGACCAGATGGGCAACATCGCGTCGCTGCTGCGAGGGCTGGCAGACTGCCCCACGCCGAAGATCTCCCGGAAAAGCACGGACGGGGCGCGCTGCTCCTACGGCGTCACGGATGAAGGGTTGGCATGGGCCCGGGAGCTGATGGACGACGGTATCGATGTCGCAGAGCCGATCCACTGAGGTGCGATCGGCTCAGACCACTGAGATGGCGATAAAAGGCGGTTGATTAATTACGGTTTTTACATAAATTATAGATTGTCTTAATTTTTGAATTTGGAGGAAATGCATAAAGCGGTCCTGAAATCCCTGTTTTTGCTCGGTCTGGTCCTGGCCGGGCCGGCGTCGGGGTCCGATTCAGGTTCAGGCGCGAATTCGGGGCTGATTGTGCCGAATCTGCGGTTCAATCACCTCTCGGCGCGCGATGGTATCGTCGCCGGGGAGGTGCGGGCGATCATCCAGGACCGGGAATTGATGGTCTGGATTGGCACGGAGTCGGGCCTTTGCCGTTACGACGGCTATCAGGTGAGGACCTTCCGGAACTCCCTGGCTCAGGGTGACAGCCTGAGCAACAACTCGGTGGCCGACCTCGCGGAAGACGCCGACGGGACGATTTGGGTCGCCACGGAGAACGGCTTTCTCGACCGTCTCGACCCCAAGACTGGCCTGTTCGCCCATTACGTGGTGAAACTCGGCAACGACTCGAAGAGCCGGCTCGATGGCATCCAGAAGCTGCTGATCGACCGGAATCGCCAGCTCTGGGTCGGCAGTGGCGAAGGAGTGATCCTGATCGAGCCGGATCGCCGGGCTTCGCGCGTTGTTGCCCGTGCCGATGAGAAGTCCTGGCGTTGCACGACCTTGATCGAGGCTGCGGCCGGTGGCCTGTGGGCGGGCTCGGAGGACGGGGAAATCCTGCGTTATGAAGATAAATCAGGGCGCTTTGAGGTCGTCGGCACGGCTACGGGGCGGATCGAACATCTTCTGGAGGACTCTCAGGGCCGCCTGATGGCCTCTGTGAATGGGAGCGGCTTGTTGGTCTGGGATGGCAAGTCGGAAGCCGGCGGCAATTGGGTGACTTTGCACGACGACCCCACCGTGTTGACGGCAGTGGTCGGATCCAATGGTCGGGTGTGGAGCGGCTCTGGAGATGGATTGACACGTCTCGATCCCCGGAGCGGCCAGATGGTGAGTTTCCGCCAGGATTTGAATGATATCGGCAGTCTCAACGGCGTCGGTGTGTCGAGTTTGTTCGTGGACCGTTCCGGCGTGTTGTGGGTCGGCTATCGATCGGGCGGTGTGAGCCGGGTGTTGTTGGATCACCCCTGGTTTGAGAAATTCGCCAATTCAGTGGAGGGCGGACCCGGCCTCACCGATCGGTCCGTGAGCGCGATCCTGTCGGCCCGGGAAGGTGGAATCTGGATTGGCACCGGTCGCGGGCTTGATTACTGGGTGGCTGGAGGCGCTCAGATCGTGAACGATGTGTTCAGCTTCCAATTTCCCGAGGAAGGAGCCGGCCGTGTGCCGACGGCGGTGTTCGAAGACAGTCGTGGGAAAGTCTGGGTGGGCACCCGCGATGGGCGGATCTTTTTCACCCATCCACCGGTCGGCGACGAGGCATTGGCAGGCGCCGGGGAGCGTCGCCTGTTGCCGGAAAGTTTGAGTGGAGAGATTACTTCGATCCTGGAAGACCCCAGCGGCCAACTATGGATCGGGTCGCGGGGCGGGGGGATCGCGACGGTCGGGCCCGATGGTCAATGGCGCGGAGCCATGCTGCCCGGCGGGCCCGAAGGTCTCGGCGACCGCTTCATCAATGATTTGTGCCTCGCGCCCGACGGTACCATCTGGGTGGCCACATCGTCCGACGGTGTGCTGCATTATGATCCCGTGGCCCGCCGCTTTGTGCAGGCCGATCATCTCTCCGGTGGGGAAGTGCTGGACCTCCTGTTCGACAGCGAAGGCCATCTCTGGTGCGGCACGGCCGGTCGGGGTCTGACACGGCTCGATCTGGCGGCCAACGAGGTGATGACCATCAATCGGCGCAACAGTTCCGAAGCCAACCCGTTGCCCGACGACACGGTGCGGGGGCTCATCGAGGACAAAAGCGGGCATTTGTGGATTTCCACCGATCGCGGAGTCGCCCGGATGGATCGGAAAACGTTCGAGTTCCGCCCCTTTGACGAGCATGACGGGCTCCAGTCCGATGTGTTCCACTCCCGGGTCGCGGCGGTCTGCCGTCAAGGTCGGTTGCTTTTTGGCGGTCCGAATGGCCTGAGCGTCATCGATCCCGAGTCCCTGCCCGAGCCGCGCCGGGCCGAGCGGGCCATTCTGACCGGGCTGGAGCTGTTCGGCGATCCCGTGACGCCTTCTCCAGATGGCATTCTCAAACGGCCCCTGGCTTTGACCGACGAGATCACCATTCCCCACACCCGACACGGGCGGATCGGTTTCCGATTTGCGACGCTCGACTACACCACCCCCCGCCGCAGTCAGTTCCGCTATCGGTTGGAAGGGGTGGAAGACGACTGGCAGATGGCCGATGACAACCGCCAGGCCACCTACACCGGTCTGCTGCCGGGGAGTTACCGCTTCGTTGTCGAATCCTCGTCCGACGGGGTGCAGTGGAATGACCAGAGCGCCAATGTCCGCCTCGTGGTGCGGCCGGCTTGGTATGCCCACCCGCTGACGCGGATCGGCTTGGGCCTGCTGGCCATTCTGCTGCTGGTGTATCTGTTCATTCACCGCTCCCGGGTCCGGGAGGAAACGCTGCGGCGCCAACAGGAACAACTTCAGGTGAAATACTCGCGGGCCGAGGCCGCCCTCGCGCGGCAGTTGCAGCACGCCATGCTGCTGGAGCAGACCGGTCTGGCGCTCGCCTCGGACGACGACTCCGGGAATTTGCTCGCCAATGCCCTGCGGCAATTCGGCGAAGCCTTCGGCGTGGCCCGCAGTTTCGTCCGATCCGGGACGACCGGGATCGATGGCTACCGGCGGGGAGATTTCACGCTGATTGCGGAATATATCGATCCATCCATTCAGGGTAAGCGGGATAAATCCGGTCCGGACATGCTCGATGGCGAGCGATTCGTCACCAAATTGTTGCGGTCCGACCGATCCTTCGCCATTTCGGATGTATCGAGCCGACCGGACCTGTTTCCCGACACCTCCGGCTTTCAGGATTGCGGCACCCAGTCGATTTTGGCGGTGCGGACCCTGCATCAGGGCGAGCCGAACGGCTACGTGGTGCTTCAGCACTGCGGCGAGGTCCGCGAATGGCAGGCGGATGAGATCAAGCTGCTGGAGTCGCTCGCCGGCCAGTTCGGCATGGTGCTCGCGCAGATCGCCCAACAGGAGCGCGACGAGCGACACCGCCGGGAATTGGAGAAAGCCAAGCACGAGGCCGATCTCGCCAACCGGTCCAAGAGCGATTTCCTCGCCAAGATGACCCACGAGTTGCGCACCCCGCTCAATGCCATCATCGGCTTCTCGGAGTTGCTCTCCGACGACCATGACCTCACTCATCGTCAGCGCGAGACCCTCGACATCATCAATCACAGCGGCGAGCATCTGCTGGGCGTCATCAACGACATCCTCGAAGTCTCCAAAATCGAAGCCGGCAAGGTGGAGATGCGCCAGGAGCGCTTCAATCTCTCCAATCTGCTGGCTTCGGTCTATGAAATGCTGGCTTTCGGGGCCAAAAACAAGGGCCTTTCCTTCAGCATCGACAAGATCGGCGATCTGCCCGGCGACATCATCGCAGACAAGGGCAAACTGCGGCAGGTGCTGGTGAATCTGGTCGGCAATGCCACGAAATTCACCGAGAGCGGCGGCATCTCGATCTCCGTGCGGGCCTCGCAACTGCTGCCCGACTCGAACCGCCGCTACATCGGCTTCGAGATCCGCGACAGTGGTCCGGGCATCGCCGAGGAGGAACTGCCGAAGCTTTTTGAAAAATTCACCCAGACCGAGTCGGGACAAAAAGCCCGCCGTGGCACCGGGCTCGGACTCGCGATCAGCAAGGCCTTCGTCGAGATGATGGGGGGCTGGGTCGAAGTCGCCAGCACCGTGGGCGTCGGCACTGTTTTCCGCTTCACCATTCTCTGCGAGGAGGCGACCGGCGAGGGAACTGTCGCTGCCACGGGCGAGGGTGGCTTTGCTCCCGTCGCGACTGGCCAGCGCGGTCGCCGGCTTGCCGCCGGACATCCCGAGGTCCGCATCCTCATCGTCGAGGACCAGCCCGCCAACCGACTGCTGGCCACGCGCATCCTGCGTTCGGCCGGCTTTGCCCTCTGCGAGGCGGAGAACGGGGCCGAAGGCGTCGAGAAATGGCGTTCGTTCCATCCTCACCTGATTCTGATGGATGAGGAAATGCCCGTGATGCGCGGTCGGGAGGCGACCCGCATCATCCGCGAAGAATCCGGGGACAACGGCCCGGTCATCGTCGCGCTGACGGCTTTTGCCCTCGATGAGACTCGCATCGCGGCCCTGTCGAACGGCTCGGATGACTTTTTGGCGAAGCCGTTCCGCATCGACGACCTGCTCGGCATGATCTCGCGGCACCTGCCGGTCGAGTTCGAAAGCGGCCCCGATGCCGCCGCCGCGTAGAGCCGGCTCCCCGCGCAAATCCGTGGTTTGGAGGCCAGCCGAGTCGTGCTACCGTCCGGCTGTCGTCTCGTCTATGATGTGGTTTTTTGGTGAGAACAGCGCCCTGCGCGGAGCCTGCGGGGCAGTAGCCTTTTCGGGCTTTTTCCTGACGGCTCTGGGCGGGGAAGATCCGAAGCAACAGGGTCTGGTCTCCGATCCAACCCTGTCTTATCGGAACGATATCGTCCCGGTTTTGACCCGGGCGGGCTGCAATCTCGGCGCCTGTCACGGTGCTCAGACGGGGAAGGGGGAACTGCTGCTCTCCCTGCGGGGCGAGGACCCGGTGCGCGACCACGCGGCGCTGGTGAAGGCGTTCGTCAACCGCGATGAGCCGGAGAAAAGCTTCCTGCTCCGCAAGGCGACCACCGAAGTGGCGCACGAAGGCGGGAAGCGCTTCGAGAAAGACTCGGAATCCTACGACCTGCTCCGCCGCTGGATTGCGGAAGGCGCGCCGGTGGAGAAGCCGGGCGACCCGACCCTGACCCGGTTGGAGGTGACGCCGTCGGAGCGGGTTCTGTTCGCTCCCGAGTCGTCGTTGCGGATCTCGGTGACGGCGCATTTTTCCGACGGATCGACCCGCGATGTGAATCGCTGGGCCATCTACGAGCCGTCGACGCTGAATGTGCAGGTCGATCCCGACGGTCAGGTGACCAGTCTGCGGCCGGGGGAAACGACGGTAAACGTGCGCTACAACGGGCTCCAGCAGCCGGTGCGGCTGGCTTTCGTGCCGGACCGGCCCGGCTTTGCCTGGAGCGAGCCGGAGGCCTTCAATTTCATCGACGAGGCCCTGTTCGCGAAGTGGAAGACGCTCCGGCTGAATCCCTCGGGGCTGTGTGACGACGCGACCTTTCTGAGCCGGGCGCATCTCGACCTGATCGGTCAGATCCCGACCGAGACCGAGGCGCGGGCCTTCGTGGCCGATCCGGATCCCGGAAAACGGGCCCGGCTGATCGAAGGGCTGATGGAACGGCCGGAGTTCGCCGATTTTTGGGCGCTGAAATGGGCCGATCTGTTGCGGCTGGAGGAGAAGGTGTTGGATAACAAGGGCGTGGCGGCCTTTCACGGCTGGATCCGGGAGGCGGTCGCCAACAACCAGCCGATCGACCGGTTTGCCCGTGAGATCCTTACGGCGCTGGGCAGCACCTACGAGGTGGCGCCGGCCAATTACTACCGGGCCCTGCGCTCGGCCGACCAGCGGGCCGAGGCGGTGGCGCAGATTTTTCTGGGCACCCGGCTGAACTGCGCCAAATGCCACAATCACCCGTTCGAGCGGTGGACGATGGATGATTACTACCAGTTCTCCGCGGTGTTCGATGGCATCGACTACGACATTAAGGAGAACAAGCGCTACGACAAGAACGACAAGAACAACTTCGTCGGCGAACAGGTGGTGAAGCTGGTCGAGAAGCGCGAGCTGAAGCATCCGCGGACCAATGCCCCGCCGGAGCCGCGGCTGCTGGGCGAGAGCGGGGCGCTCGCGGCCGGCGACAAGCGGCTGGAGGCGCTGGGCGACTGGCTGACTTCGCCGGAGCACCCGCTCTTTGCGCGCGTTCAGGTCAACCGCATCTGGTTTCATCTGATGGGGCGCGGTCTGGTCGATCCGGTGGATGATTTCCGCGCCACCAATCCGCCGGTGAATCCCGCGCTGCTGGATGCGCTGACGGCGGATTTTGTGAAAAGCGGGTTCGACCTGCGCCATGCCATTCGCACCATCTGTGCGTCGCGTGCCTACCAGCTCGATTCCCTGCCGAACGAGACGAATGCCGACGACGAGACCAATTTCGCCCGTGCCCTGCCGCGGCGCCTGGGAGCGGAGCAGTTGCTCGATTCGATCCACCTCGCTCTCGGCGGGCAGCCGCGATTTGAAGGCTACGACCGGCCGATGCGCGCGGCGCAGGTTCCCGGAGTGCGCGCTGTTTACCGGCCGAAGGCGCCGACGCACGGGGATACCTTCCTCCATCTGTTCGGCAAGCCGCCGCGGCTGACCAATTCCGACACGGAGCGTGCCAACGACACCTCGCTGGCTCAGGTCTTCGAACTGACCAGCGGCGGCACGCTGAACACGCTGCTCACCGAGCCGAAAAATGCCCTCGCACCCCTGGCCGATCCCGCGCTGGAGCCGGCCGTGGCGGTGGATCGGCTCTACTGGAGCCTCCTGACCCGCGCGCCGGGCGGGGAGGAACTCAGCGCCTACACGGAACATCTGACCCGGGCGACCGACCGTCGCCAGGCGCTGGAAGACATCGCGTGGTCGCTGGTGAATGCCAAGGAATTCCTGCTGAGACGATGACAACCCCGAGACGATCGCCCGCCTGCTCCGGCTTCGATGCCGTGGCCCTGTCCCGCCGCCAGCTCATCAAGGCAGGTGGCATGGGAGCGCTGGGCCTGACGATGCCCAAGCTCCTCGCCGGCAGCGAATATCCCGGCGGACGCCCCCCGGCACGGGCAAAGTCGGTGATTTTCCTGTTCCAGTGGGGCGGTCCGTCGCACGTGGACATGTTCGACCTGAAGCCGGATGCGCCGTCGGAATACCGCACTCCGCACAAGCCGATCCGGACGAAAAACCCCGATCTGCTCACCAGCGAGCATCTGCCGCGGGTGGCGAAGATCATGGACCGCTTCACCGTGATCCGGTCGGTGTATCACACGATGAAGAATCACAATTCGGCGGGCTACTACGCCCTCTCGGGCCACGCTCCGCCGACGGATGACCAGCGGCTGCGCGACTCCATCGACCTCCGGCCGGCCTACGGCTCGGTCGTCGATCATCTGGCGCCGAATGCCGACAAGGAAATGCCGACCTTTGTGACTTATCCGCACGTGGTCGCCGATGGATCGCGCACCCCGGGGCAGGCGGCCAGCTTTCTGGGCAAAAAGCACGATCCGCTCTTCGTGCCGCGCAGCCCGAACGAGCCCAATTTCCAACTGCCCGAGCTGAGCCTGCCGAGCAACCTGAGCATGGATCGGCTCCAGGCCCGGCGCGGACTCCAGGAGATCGTGGATCGGCAATCGCGTCTGCTCGATCACTCGGCCGAGGCGCGGGGGCTCGATGAGTATTATCAGAATGCCATCGCCATGCTCAACAGCGAGCGCATCCGCCGGGCCTTCGACCTCGCCGACGAGCCGGCGGCGATCCGCGATGCCTACGGACGCACCACCTACGGCCAGGGCTGTCTGCTGGCGCGACGTCTGGTGGAGCACGGGGTGAAGTTCGTGACCTGCTATTTCTCCAGCGGCATCGGTGGGCAGAGCATCAAGGAGGGCGGCTGGGACACCCATGGGTTCAACAACACGCGGATGTTTCCGATCGTGGAGCAATACCACTTTCCCATCACCGAGGCCACTCTGCCGACTTTGATCTACGATCTGGAGAATCGCGGACTGCTCGACGAGACCCTGGTCGTCTGGATGGGCGAATTCGGCCGAACGCCGAAGATCAATGGCAACGCCAGCCGCGACCACTGGCCGAACTGCTACAGCGTGCTGCTGGCCGGCGGAGGAGTGAAAGCCGGCTACATCCACGGGGCCAGCGACGCCACCGGCAGCCAGCCGATCGAAAAGCCGGTGCGGCTCGAGGATCTCTCGGCCACGATTTATTACTTGCTTGGCATCGATCCCACCGCACATATTTACGACACGCAGGGCCGACCGCTCATGATTTCCAGCGGGGAGCCCATCTTGGATGTGTTGGCTTGAACCGTAACGTGCCAGAGGGGAAATCATCCGCAGAGGACTAATTTTCAGGCCACAGGGCCGTTTTCAAAGGGACTTTCCATCGCCGGGACTCCTGCCCGGCTGTGATCCGACCACCCAACCTCTTGAGAACCCAACAGACACTCCTCGCCTTCGCCGCCGTGGCTTGGCTGCCGCTCCTGACCGGGGCGCAAGCCCAGCAGACGGTGTCGTATCTGGTGGCGGACGGCTTCGACTATCCCGTCGGGAAGCCGAACGCGGCCGGCTACCGCAAGGCGCGCGGCTTTTATCCGAACGGCCACCTCGGGGAGGACTGGAACGGCAACGGCGGCGGCAATACCGATCGCGGCGATCCGATCTACTCCATTGCCCACGGGGTCGTGGTGTATTCCGACGACTTCAAGATGGGCTGGGGCAATGTGGTCATCATCCGCCACGCCTATCGGGAAAAGAACGGGCAGATCGCCTATGTCGACTCGCTCTACGGACATCTGGACCGGCGCTCGGTGAAACTGGGCGACCGTGTCATCCGCGGCCAGATGGTGGGCACCATGGGCTGCGGTCCCCGCGACATGTACATGGCCCACCTGCACTTCGAGATCCGCAAGAATCTCGAAGTGGGGATGAACCGATCCGACTTCAAGCGCGATTACTCGGTCTATCACAGCCCGACCAGTTTCATCGAGAAATACCGCCGCCTGCGACAGGAGTTTCGGCGGGTGCCGATCCCGGTGAACACCTTCATGAGGAGCAATCCCAACCTGCTCACCATGGACCGGATCTCGGCTCCGGAGGCTTTGCGCGAGCCCATCGCCGCGGGAGGGGAAGGCGCGCCGCTGCCTGACGAGCCCCGCCCGCAGGTGCCCGAGGCGGTGATGGAAGTCATCGAGACCCAGACGGACGCCAAGCCGGCTGAGGCTGCCGCCGACCGGAATTTCTGGGACAAGGTGATGGGCTTTCTCGGCCGCAAATCCTGATCGACCGCCCCGTCAGGCCGGCGTGGCGCCGCTGCGCATCAGGAAATACTCGATCGAGTCGACGAGGGCGCCCCAACTGGCTTGGATGATGTTGTAGCTCACGCCCACGGTGCCCCAGCGGTCGTGACCGTCGGAGCTGAGAATCAGGACGCGCGTCTTTGCCGCCGTGCCCATGTGGCTGTCGATGATGCGGACCTTGTAATCCTCCAGCTCCATCCGGTCGACCTGCGGGTAGAAGGGCCGCAGGGCCTTGCGCAGAGCCGCATCGAGGGCATTCACGGGACCATCGCCCTCGGCGACCGTGTACTCCATGTTGCCGTCGACACTGAGCCGCACCGTGGCCGAACAGGTTTCGTAGCCGCGATCGGCATCATGGCGGAAGGTGCAGTGATACTCGTGCAGGTCGAAAAAGGGTCGGTAAGTGCTCAGTTGCTGGCGGATCAGCAGCTCGAACGACGCCTCGGCGGCTTCGAACTCGTAGCCTTCCTGCTCCAGGTCCTTGAGCCGTTGCAGGATCGCCTTGGCTTCGTCGCCGCCTTTCTCCAGCGGGATGCCCAGCTCCTCGGCCTTCATCAGCACGTTGGATTGACCGGAAAGCTCCGACACGAGGATGCGCTGGCGATTGCCGACCGTCTCCGGGCGGATGTGCTCGAAGCTGTGCGCCACTTTTTGCACCGCATTCACATGCATGCCGCCCTTGTGGGCAAAGGCCGTGGCTCCAATGTAGGGCGCGCGGACATTGTGGGCGCAGTTGGCCAGATCATCGACGAACAGTGACAAATCGCGCAGCTGCGAGATGTCCGGGACCACCGGCAGGCCCATCTTGAGCTGGAGGTTGGGGATCACGGAGGTGAGATTGCAGTTGCCGGTGCGTTCCCCGTAGCCATTCACCGTGCCCTGCACCTGGGTGGCTCCGGAACGGATCGCGGCTAGGGCGTTGGCCACGCCCAGACCGCAGTCGTCGTGGGTGTGGATGCCGACCGGGATGCCGAACTCTTTCGCCACGATGGCGGCGATCTCCGCGACTTCGTGCGGCATGGTGCCGCCATTGGTATCGCAGAGCACCAGCCAGTCCGCGCCGCCGCTCTTTGCCGCGCCCAGGGTAGCCAGGGCGTGTTCGGGATCGTCCTTGTAGCCGTCGAAGAAATGCTCCGCATCGTAGATCACCTCGCGGCCGTGCGATTTCAGGTAGGCCGTGGTGTCGTGGATCATGGCGCGGTTTTCCGCCTCCGTCGTGCCGAGGATCTCGGTCACGTGCAGGCGCCAGCTCTTGCCAAAAAAGGTGATTGCCGGCGTGCGGGCGGCGAGGAGCAGGGCGATCTGGGGGTCGTCCTCCACGGCGGTGTTTTTCCGCCGGGTGCTGCCGAAGGCGGCGATCTTCGCGTGCTTCCACGTCAATTTGGCCGCCTCCTCGAAGAAGGCCACGTCCTTTGGATTCGAACCCGGCCAGCCACCCTCGATGTAATCGATCCCGAACTCATCGAGCCGCTGGGCGATGCGAATCTTGTCCAGCGAGCTGAAATTGACGCCTTCACCCTGGGTGCCGTCGCGCAGGGTGGTGTCGTAGAGCAGGACCGGTTTGCTGTTCATGGGGATGGGATGGGGATATGAGGATGCAAAAAGAGATTCAAGTCAGATCGGGCGGCGATCCGGCGAGAGAGACAGGCAGTTTCCGAAGGAGCAATGGGGAAAACAGCGCAAGATCGCCCGCCAAGACCTAGTCGAGGGCAATCGCGCCAATAATCGAGCGAATAATTCGTTCGCGGAAACGCATGGCCGAAAAAATAGCACCGCGCCGGAGCCCGCGCCAGTGGAAATCGGGGGGTGGACCGGGGGAGGAGGGGCAAGGCAGGAAGCCAAGGTCTGACGGAGGCCAAATGTCGGTGAATGCCGATCGCCCCGCTTGGCGGGCTCACAAGATCGGCTGGCGGAGAGAGTTTTTCTCCGTTTGGGTGGAAAATGCTGTGCGAGGGTTTCGACTTCGACTACAACTGAGAAAATTCGGATGCTTGCGCGATGAAATCGAAACGTTATTTGATCCTGCCCATGGAGGGCATCCGCCTGTCGGACGCGCCCACGATCAATCTGCCGAGAGCGTTTGATTTGTTGAACAAACTGCAGCCCGGCAACAAATCGGGTGTGGCATCGCTTAGCAAAAGATTGGCGGCTGAGATCAAAGGTGGTCGATCCCGCGTAAAAACCGCCAAAACAGCAAAAATGAGCCCGTCTGAGCCCCCTCAACTGGAGGTGGTCAAATCGCTCAATGAAGATGGCGTGAAATTAGTGATGGCGACCGAAGAGATGGTCGTAGCCATGAGGCTTCACAATCCTGGTATCCGGATTGTGGAGGAGAAATTTTGCCGTCCGGCTTTGGCGCCGCGGGTCTCGGTCCCATCCCGCCCGAAACGAGCGGCTCGATCAGCGGCGCCGGCCAAAGTTGCAGTTGCCAAACCCCTTACCATCCAAGTGTTGAGAGATGGAGTTGGAACGCCAGACAAAGGAGCGGAAGTCATCGCCTTTCGCACTTCAGATGATGCCCTGAAAGGAAAAACCAATGCTTCGGGCAAGGTGTCCCTTCGATTCGGAACCGCGGTTTCCAAACTGAGGCGGCTGTATGTTTATCACGAAGAGGCTGGCATCTGGGGCTACTTTTCCCGGAACGTGGCGGTTTCGCCCTCGGGTGATTTTGAGGTGCGCCTCGCGCCGATCGATCTTTCGGCGGCAGACGCGCTGCGGCATTTTCATGGCCCGGGAAGTCTTGCCGACGGCGAAGGGGTCAGGGTGGGCATCATCGATTCGGGAACAGATCCTGACCACCCGGACCTTAAGGACGCGATTGAGGGCGGGGCCAATTGCGTGCCCGGCTCGAGTCGTAAGGGTGATGATTTCGGTCCCGATGGAGCGCATGGCACTCATGTGGCCGGAATCGTTGCCGCCCGGGGCAGTTCGCCGACTGGGATGAGGGGCGTCGCCCCCGGGGCGAAATTGCGCATCTACCGGGTGTTTGAATCGGGCAACGAAGGTGACGGTTCCAGTTTTGCGATCATTGACGCCATCGAACGGGCAATTGACGACCGTTGCGACATCATCAATCTGAGCCTGGCCTTTCCGCCTGGCGTGATCGACGATGCCATATCCGACGCTCTCAGGAAGGCTCGAAACCACGGGATTCTGGCGGTCGCGGCAGCAGGCAATGATGGCCGGCAACCGGTGTCATTTCCAGGTTCTGACAGCCACTGCGTCGCTGTCTCGGCCGCAGGCCGAAAGAAGACGTTCCCGGCAACGGCCACGGAAGTGGACGACGTGGCAGCACCCTACGGCAACGACCCAGGCGATTTTCTGGGGGCATTTTCCAACGTGGGCGGCGAGTTGGATGCCACTGGGGCGGGAGTCGGCGTGGTTTCCACCTTTCCGGGAGGCTATGGCGCGATGAGTGGCACTTCGATGGCCTGTCCGGCAGTTTCGGGAGTCGCTGCGAGAATCCTTTCCAAAAATGCGGGTGTGATGTCCATGCCGAGAGATGCTGCCCGGTGCGATGCCATTCGCGGTCTGTTGATGGATGCCTGTATGCCGTTGGGGTTTGACCTTCTGTTTGAGGGGGGCGGACTTCCGAAGTAGAGTCTTGTCATGTCTAGATTCACGCTATATCGCGGAGAGGACGCTCCCGTGTCCGACGCCGATGATTTGTTGCGTTCCGCGGGTGCGAAAGTCATCGCCTCCCGCCCAGGATTGGTCCTCATAGAGGCCAGCGACAGCGTCGCTGATGATCTGTCGAAGTCACTGGTTGGCTGGAGAGTGACGGCTGAGAGGGTGGCGGCGATCCGACCGCCGCGGCCGAGAGTTCCCAAAAAGGTTAAGGAATAGCGTTTTCAGATCGATGGGTTTTCGTATCGGCAGGGACGCCACTCCCGATCGCCTCCGCATAGCAGCCCTCCAGAGCGGCGATCTGCTCGGCAAAGCCAAACTTTTCCCGCACCGACACATGGGCCTGCCGGGAAAAGCGGGCCAGCAGGGCCGGGTCGTCGAGCAGTTCCAGAATGGCTGACGCGAGGGCGGCGGGATCCTTTTCCGGCACCAGCAGACCGTCCGTGCCGCTCGCGACCGCCTCGGGGATGCCTCCGTGGGTCGTCGCCACGATCGGCAGACCGGCGGCCATGGCTTCGACCATCGCATTCGGCACGCCTTCCTGATCGGATGTCTCGGTCAGTTCGCTGGGATGCAAAAAGGCGTGGGCGCGGGCAAATTCCGCCCTCAGCCGGTCCTGATCGACCCAGCCGAGCAGTTCCACGTGCGCCTCCAGTCCCGCCGCACGCACCGCGTCGCGGAAGCGCGCCTCGTCCGGGCCGGTGCCGGCGAGGACGAACTTCAGACGAGGCCAGCGAGCCACCACGGTCGGGAGCGCCTGGAGGGTGGTGAACAGTCCCTTTTTGGGAATCAGGCGGCAGGCCTGGAGCAGCCGCCATTCGCCCGATTCCGGCGGCCGACGCTCGGCAAAGGTGATGTCGTCGAGCGGCACCGGCGTCCGGTTGAGCCGCAGCTTTTCAGGAGGGCATCCCAAGTCCCGCAGGCGGTCGAGCAGTGACTCGCTCCGCGCCAGGACCAGTCTGGCCTCGGCAAACACCTGACGGAGCCCTTCCAGATAGCCCGGCCGATCGATGAACTTGACCACATCCACCCCGTGGAAGGACACCAGCCAGGGCACTCCGCTGGCCTGAAGCATCCGACGGTATTTCACCGCCTTGTGGCCGTAATAGACATGCACCAAAGCCGGCTGCCACGCGGTCAGCAGATCGACCAAGTCGTAAGGGTGATAGTACTGGCCCGCATTTCCCACATGACCGATCGGCACCGGCGGTGGCCACTGTTTGATGACGTGCTTGTAGTAGAAACGCTTCACGAAATTGCCCCGATAGCGGGGTTCGGTCCGTTTCTCCATCTTCACGACCGGTTCGAAGGGGAATTCCGCCACATTTTCCACCTGCTCGGCGAAGACGACGGTCCGAAATTCGCGCAGATGGGCGATCTGCCGGTAGAGACTCTGCATCTCCCGTTTCAGGTAAGTGCCGCACAGGCTGACGACCAGCGGGCGCGGGTCGTCGGCAGTCGGGGGAGTCGGTTGAGGCTCGGTCACGGCAAAAAGGTGGACGGTCGGGGCGGCAATGTGTCGCAGAGTGGCCCGCCGCCAGCCGGTTTTCACCTAAAAAAATCGGCTGCTTGAGCCCGGGCCAGGCGGGCGGTTCGGTGAGGCGCCCGGAGCCGGGGATCGGTGGGACGATTCCGATGCAACAGGGTACGATCGGAGATGAGACAGGGTACGATCGGAATCAGCGTGCGTTCTCTGAGGGAGCGCCGGAGCGCGGTCGCAGGAAAGGTGGGGCGGTCCGGCATCCCGGTGACCGTGGAGGGGGGCAGTTGGCCGTATTTTCGCCGCTTGCAGGCCGGGTGGGACATCCGCTACTGTGGCAGCCCATGAACAAGACCCCCGACTCTTCCTTCACCCCTTCGCGCCGCCGTTTTCTGCTGACGGCATCGGGCGCGGCGGCCTTCCAGATCGTCCCGAGCCACGTGGTCCGTGCGCAGGATGGGCAGCAGGCTCCGAGCGACAAGCTGAACATCGCCTTCGTCGGCGCGGCCGGCCGGGGCTCGGCCAATCTGGGCGGCTGCATCAATGAAAATGTGTATGCCTTCGCGGATTGCGACCAGAGGCATGCGGCTGGGACGGTGCAAAAGCACCCGAAGGCGAAGTTTTACACCGACTGGCGCGAACTGCTCGACAAGGAGGGTAAAAACCTGGACTGCGTGGTGGTTTCAACGCCGGATCACAATCACGCGATCGTCGCGATGGCGGCGATGCAACTGGGCAAGCATGTCTATGTGGAGAAGCCGCTGACCCGCACGATCTCCGAGGCGCGGGCACTGATGGCAGCGGCCCGGAAATACAAGGTCGTCACGCAGATGGGCAATCAGGGGCATGCGGCGGAAGGGGCGCGGCAGACGAACGAGTGGATCCAGAGCGGCTCGCTGGGCGAGATCCGCGAGGTCCACTGCCAGAGCACCCGGCCGATCTGGCCGCAGGATCTGGTGCGCCCGGCGAAGGAGGAGGTGCCGGCGACGCTGGACTGGGATATCTGGCTGGGGCCGGCTCCGCTGGCGGACTACAGCAGCCAGATCGCGCCGTTCAAGTGGCGTGGCTATCTGGATTATGGCACGGGCGCGCTGGGCGACATGGGCGCGCATATTTTCGATCATCCGGTCTGGGCGCTGGATCTGGGTATGCCGGAGACGATCGAGGCCAAGGTGGAGCGTCACACGCCGGGCAGCGAAAAGGTGAGCCACCCGGCTTCCTGCACGATCACCTACCAATTCGCGGCGAAGGGCAACCGGCCGCCGGTGAAACTGGTCTGGTTCGACGGCAAACACCGCATGCCGCGGCCGGAAAAGATGGATATGGACAAGAATCCGCCCGGTGACGGCTGCATTTACTACGGCAGCAAGCATGTGATGATGCACGGCAGCCACGGAGGGGCACCGAGTCTGGTGAATGCGGCGGAAGCGGCCAGCTTTCAGGCACCTCCGAAGACGATGGAGCGCTCGCCAGGTCACCATGCGGAGTGGATCGCGGCCTGCAAGGCGGGTAATCCGGCGGGCTCGAAGTCGAATTTCGACTACGCGGCGCCGTTGACGGAGATCATGTTGCTGGGCTGCATCGCGGCCCAGGTCGGCGACGGCACCAAGCTGACGTGGAATGCGGAGACCCTGAAAACGGGCAATGCGGAAGCCGATGCGCTGGTGCATCACCACTATCGTGACGGGTGGAGCCTGGGATCATGACCATTCACCTGAACGGCGAGGCAAAAGCCATCGAAGGCGGTCCGTGCCCCGTGACCGAGCTGCTGGAGCGGCTCGGTCTCGGCGGGCAGCCGGTGTTGGTGGAACTGGACGGGCAGGCGCTGTTGCGGACGGAGTTCGCTGACAGCGTCGTGTCCGACGGCTCTCAGGTGGAGGTGATCCGCATGGTGGCGGGTGGGTGACGGCGGAAACCAGGGGAGCGACTCCCCGTTTCAGACAGAGCCGGGCCGACCGAGCACCTGGATCTCGACCGGGACGATGCCGGAACTGACCATGCCGAGGTTTTCGGCGGCGTTCAGGCTCACGTCGATGATGCGGCCTTTGATGAAGGGGCCGCGGTCGGTGATTTTGACGATTTCGGACCGGCCGTTTTTGAGATTGGTCACCCGAACCAGCGTGCCGAAGGGCAGGGTGCGATGGGCGGCGGTGGAGACGGAGTCTTTCAGCGGGATGCCGCTGGCGGTGCGGGTGCCGTTGGTGCGGACGCGGTAGAAGCTGCCGATGCCGCGGGAGGTGGGGCCGCCGTGAGCCAGGGGAGCCGCGGGCGCGCCCGATGAGCCGGGCACGTAGGCGACGGTCTGGGGATGAAAATCGGGTACAGCCGTGGCGGCGGGCTGCGGATCGAGGACTGGCGGCTCGTAGTAGTCCGAACGCGACGGTGCAGGCGCCTCGTTTTTAGCGAGACGGAGCGAGCCACACTGAGTGAGGGGCAGGGGAGTCAGCAGGGCCAGCGCGAGGGGCGCGAGCCGGGGAGTGAGGGCGATCATGAACGGGGAGGTCTGGGGAGTGAATGAAGGGGACCCGGTTCCGACTTGCTGTAATTTCCCATCAATTCTGGAATGGATCAAACGGAAATCAGCCCGTCATGGGCGAGGCCGGGTGAGGTGGAAAAATCCTTTGGCGTTTTGTTTTCATCGCTTTAGGAACTGATGCATGATGAAACAGCGTCTTGACGTTCAATCGGTCGGCTTTGTGGGCCTCGGCAACATGGGTGCGCCGATGGCGCGGCATCTTCACGAGGCGGGAGCCGTGGTGACGGTGTGGAATCGCGGGGACGGGCCGGCAGAGCGGGCCGTGGCGCTGGGGATGCGCCGCGCGGGCAGTTTGCGGGAACTGGGACAAGCGGTCGGCCCAGGCATCATCGGGATGAACCTGACGCGCACGGAAGTGGTCGAGACGGTGGTCTTCGGGGCTGGAGGGCTGGCCGAGGGACTGGTGCCGGGGGCCCTGCTGATTGATTTCGGCACCACGGGTGTGCCGGAAACGCGGGAATTCGCCCGGCGCCTGGCCGATCAGGGATGCGGCTGGGTCGATGCCCCGGTCTCCGGCGGTCAGGTGGGGGCGGAGGCGGGCAATCTAACGATCATGGCCGGAGGGACGGAGGCGGATTTTGCCCGCGCCCTGCCGGTGCTGCGCGTGGTGGGGGAGAAGGTGACCCATCTCGGTCCCGCGGGATCGGGTCAGGTGACGAAACTGGCGAACCAACTCATCGTCGCGCAGACCATCGATGCGGTGGCCCAGGCGCTGGTGATGGCCGAACGGGCGGGAGTCGACCCGGCCAAGGTTCGCGAGGCGCTGCGGGGAGGTTTTGCTGAAAGTCGCATCCTCGATCTTCATGGCGACCGGATGGTGCGCCGGGATTTCGCGCCAGGCGGCCGGTCGGAGCTGCAATTGAAGGATGTGCGGCTGATGTGCGATCTGGTGGACGATCTGGGGCTGGATTTCCCGACCCTGCGGAACAGTCTGGCGCGCTGGGTGGAATTCGTGGAGGAGCGAGGCCACGGCGACCTGGATCACTCCGGGCTGTGGAGGCTGTATGGCGGTTGAGACGACCGGTCAGCGGGATTGTCAGCGGAACTGCCGTCGGTAGGCCAGCGGAGTGGTGCCCATGTGCTTGCGGAATTGCCGGGTGAAGGCCGCCTGATCGTAGAAGCCCACGGCGGTGGCGATGGAGGCCAGCGCGCGCGAGGTGCGGCGGAGATCATCGCAGGCGGCATAAACGCGGGTTTTGATGAGGAATTGCAGCGGGCTGGTGCGGAGGTGCTGCTTGAATTTCCGCTCGAACTGCCGCTCCGACAGCCCGCACATGTCGGCGAGGGCGGGGATGGCGATGTCGCGGTGGAAATTCTCCCCGATGAAGCGCAACGCCGGTGCCAGGGCGGCATCGGTGGTGACGGGGTTCCCAGGATGCTCGCCACAAGGGCGGATGGTGCCCATGACGCCGATGACCTCGCCGGTGGTGCTGACGACGGGCAGCTTGTCGGTGATGAACCAGCCGGGAATGCCCTGGGGATTGATGAAAATTTCGAGGATTTCCAGCATCGGTTCGCCGGTCTCGATGACGTGGAGATCGTCCTGACGAAATTTTTCCGCCAGACTGCGCGGCAGCAGTTCGAAGTCGGTCACACCCCAGAAGTCTTCTTCGCGTGGGTAGCCATAGAGGCGCAGCAGGGCTCGATTGGCGGCGAGGAGGCGGCCATCCCGGTCCTTGGCAAAGAACAGCACGCCGGGGAGGTGATCGAAAAGACGGTAAAAATGCGATTCCGGGGGGATGGCCCGGAAAAATCGCTCGCGGAGTTCCTGTGACATGGGCGCGGGGAGTGTCGATCGGGTGGAAAGAATCGGAAAAAGGCGCGCGTAATGGTGGCAGACACCCGCTACAAGGGCTATTGTAAACATCATGAGCGAGACAATCGACGCGGAAACCACCGGACCGACCACTGACTCGGGCAGCGGTGGCGGGGGAAAGGTGGCAGTCATCGTGCTGTCCCTGCTGCTGGTCGCAGCCATCGGAGGAGCCGGTGCGCTGGGCTGGCTCTGGAGCGAGGAGCAAAAAAAAGTGCTCACCGCCGAGACCAAGGCGTCCGAACTCACGACCAAAGTGGGTGATCTGGAGCGGGAACGCGACGGTCTGACGGCCCAGCTGAACGACAGCCGGGCGGAACTGAACCGGGAGCGCGCCGACCGGCTGAAAGAGCGTGAGCAACTCCTCGCGGAGAAGCGGGACGAACTGCAACGGGCCTATGCCCAGTTCAACGAGATCGTTTATGACAGTCGCAAGACGCTGGAATACATCGGCACGGTCGAGGACAAGCTCAAGACGGGCAAGGCGCTAAGCGAAAAGGACGCTGCCGACCTGCGCTCGGTGGTGACAGGGATGGAATTCCTCCAGCGTCAGTACAGCAAGCCGATCCAGGAATTTCGCGAACTGGAGCGTTTTCTCGCCGATCAGTTGGCGGCTCCCGCGATGGTGGCTCCGGGCGAACGCTACGGGCTGCTGAAGCGGATCTTCAACAACGACGACTACAAGCGCGATCGGGAGGCGTTTTTCAAGGATCAGGGGCAGCGCGAGGCCTTCGACCGCGCCCGGGTGAAGGTCCAGCAGGCCTATGCCAATGCCCAGGCGCAAATGAAAGCCGTGACGCTGGATACGGAAAAATATCTCGACCAACTCGACGCCATCGCGAATGCCAACACGGCCAATGCGAAGGAGATCCAGGAGTTTTTTGCCAAATCGCGTGAAATCCTCAAGATTCACGACAAGATCATGAGTCTGGAGCCCGAGAAGGAACTCCAGGGAGTGAGGCCCTGATTTTTCTGGCTTGCTCGATTTTTTTTGAGGGGCGCGTTGATGCTGGCGCCCTGGGGAGCGGGTTCCCGCTTGGTCACAAAGGCGGTGGATACGGCAAGGAATAGAGGATTTCCCTCTTGTTGCCTTGCCTGATGTGCCTCCAGCGCGGTTTTTTTCGTGGCTTTTCCTCTTTTTGTCGGAGCGAAAAGGGGCGCGAACGGATCCGTCCGGGAGTGGAAAAGCGGTCCCTCCGGGGGGCACTTTGGCGGAAAAGTTTGGACTTCCGAAGGTTCCCGCAGTCCCATGCCGGAATTGGGCGGTTGCGGAGCGGCCAAAATTCGCTTTCATCGACGGGAAATTGGTCTTGACCAAAACGCGACTTATTGCTGAAACTGCCGCTTTAACGCCATTTTTCCGCCTGATTTTGACCACCTTGCCGACCGAACAGCCTATGCGATGGCCGAATCTCCCCTCCGCGGGGGTGGGAGATCCGGTTTTTTGTGTGGGTGAATGACGGTCGATTTTCCCTTTTTGAGTAGTTACCCAATCGCCATGAAAACGCTCACATCCTCCCTGCGCCGTAGCCAGACGCTCCAGAAGTCGCTGCTCGCGCTGACTTTTCCCGGCTTGGGTTTGCTTCCGATGCCGCTGTTGGCGAATCCCAGTGGCGGGGTGGTCGTGAATGGTGTGGCGGAGATCGGGGATGGCTTGGGCGGGCATCTGATCATCAATCAGGGGAGCGACAAGGCGATCATCAACTGGCAGGATTTCTCGATCGGGGCGGGGGAGATCACCCAGTTCATCCAACCGGGATCGGGCTCGGCCACGCTGAACCGGGTCGTGTCCGGCAATCCCTCGGCCATCCACGGGGCCTTGCAGGCGAACGGCAAGATCTTCGTCATCAACCCGAATGGCATCATGGTCGGTCCCAGTGGTTCGATCGACGTGGCCGGCCTGGTGCTGTCGACGCTCGATGTGAGCGACGCGGAGTTCATGGCAGGGGGCGACATGGTTTTCCGCGGCAACAGTAGCGCGGGTGTCTCGAATTTTGGCCGGATCAATGCGATCGGCGGCGATGTGTTTCTGATCGGCAAGACGGTGACGAATGCCGGGGCCATCACGGCCAGCGGCACGGTCGGTCTGGCGGCCGGCGAAGAGGTGCTGATCACGGCCAACCCTGACGCGAACGGCGAGCGCGTTTTCGTGAAGCCGTCGGGCAGCGGCGGAGTAAGCAATGGCGTTACCAACACGGGCACGATCGAGGGCTCGGCGGTGGAGTTGAAGGCTCACGGCAATCTCTATGCGCTGGCGATCAACAATTCCGGCTCGATCCGGGCTACCGGGGCCTCGGCCAGCGGCGGGAGGGTCTTTTTGCGCGCTCCGGGTGGTCGGGTGGACAATTCCGGCTCCATCGCCGCCACGGTTCCGGGCGGTAATGGCGGGCGCATTCTCATCGAAGGCGCGATCGTCAATGCCGGAGGAACGATCGATGCCGGCGCGACGACCCAACAGGGTCGGGGCGGAGAAGTAACCCTGTTGGGTGAGCAGATCAATGTGCCGAACGGAGCGCGGATTTCGGCCGATGGCGGCACCGGCGGCACGGTTCGGATCGGCGGATTGGCGGGCGAGACCCAGGCGACGTCGATTTCCGTGGGCAGCGGCGCGCGGGTCAGCGCGGACGGTTCGGCGGGCAATGGCGGCAGTGTTTCGATCCTCGGCGGGCTGAATTCGGCCGTGACGGTCGGCGGCAATGTGAGCGCGAATGGTGCGGATGGCTTTTCGGCTGGGACGGTTTCGGTAAACGGAGCCGCAGTCGGTCTGGCCCAAGGTGGGGCCCTGTCCGCTTCGGGCGGTACGGGTGGCGCGGTGGCTCTGACAGCGGCGGACTCGCTGAACATCGATGGCACGGTCGAAGCGATGGGGCGCGAGGCGGTGGGTGGTCTGGTGACGGCCAAAGCCGACGGCAATCTGTCGGTGGGCAGTTCCGGAGCGATCAACACGGGTGGTCAGACCAGCGGCGGCTTGGTGGTGGTCGATTCGGACAACGGCACGACCAAAATTGCCGGGACGGTGAGTGCCACCGGGACGACTGGTGCGGGTGGTGAAGTCCGGGTGACCGGTCCGGCCATCGAAGTGCTCGGCGGTGCCACGCTCAATGCCTCCGGCGAGACGGCCGGTGGTGCTTTGCGCGTGGGCGGCGGGGTGCAGGGGGCCGACGCCTCGATGGCGAATGCCACGACGACGACGGTGGCCAATGGAGCGACGCTGAAGGCGGATGGCATTGGCAATGATTCGACTGGCGGTTCGGTGGTGGTGTGGGCCGATGGCGATACCGATTTCCGCGGCTCCATTTCGGCCCAGGGCGGTCAACAGGGAGGTTTTGTGGAAGTTTCCGGCAAGCAAACGCTCCTGTTCGATGGCTCTGTGGATACCACGGACCTGAATGGTGGTGCGGGCACGCTGCTGCTCGACCCGACGAACATCACGGTCAACACGGCCGCCTCCGGTGCCAACAACATCCAGAACACCGCCCTCCAAGCGGCTCTGGCGGCCAACAATGTGGTGATCTCCACCCAGAGCGCGGGTGCTGATGCCGGCTGGATCAGTGTCGAGGCGGATGTGAACTGGAACTCCGCCTTCAGCCTGACCCTGCTGGCTGAGGACAGCATCTACATCGCCCGCGACGTCCGGAATGCCGGAACCGGCAACGTGAATCTGCTGGCGGGCTGGGATTCGGCCAATTTCTCCTTCACCGACATCGGTGGCAGCGGCACGGCTTCCACAACGCCCTTCGGAGTCCTCGCGGCGGGCGATGTCGACATGGCTACGGCTTTCGGCAGTCCCGCGGCATTCGGGAACAACAATGGCAGCATTTTCATCGGCCGGAATCAGGCGGGGGCTCAGGGAAATGGGGTCGAGGTCGGCAGCCGCCTGGGCGGGACCAACGCGATTGGGTATGGCCTGACCTTGGTCGGAAACGATGCCACGGCCGACGGCTTTGCCCAACTCGGCGTGCGACCGGTCGCCGGGGCGACCACCGCCACCGGTGACATCCGGGTGAACCTGAAGGCCGGCGGCCTGACGATGGAGGGCGGCAATGCCAGCGGTTCCTACACCCAGATCGGTCATGGCGGTCTGGGGTCGGCTGCGACGGCTATCGACAGCGACATCACGGTGGAATTCCTCGAATTGGGTGACGTGTCGATCCAGGGCGGTGCGGCGGCCAACTCCTATGCGCAGATCGGTAATGGCGGCTCGGGTGTCGGTGGCACCAAGGATGGCGCGGTGATGATGACCCAGTTCCTCAATTTCAATCTCGCCGCGGGGAATGCGGTCGGTTCCTATGCCCAAGTCGGGCATGGAGGCTTCAATGGAGGTGGCGTGATCGGTGGCACCACTCTCGCGGACATCACTCTGCTTGGTACTGCCAACAGTCTCGCCACCATCAGCGGGGCGGGTGGCAACGACGCCTATGCCCTGATCGGCAATGGCGGCAGCGGAAGCAACGGCGCCAAATCGGGCTCGACGATCTTCGATGCCGCATCGGTCACTCTGAATGCAGGCAGTTTGGACCGGAGCTTTGCCCAGATCGGCTCCGGTGGCTTTGGCGCGACCGGGAATGTGACAGGCGATACGCTGGTCAATTTGGTGAACACCTCGGCTGGCGCGGTCAATCTGAACGCCGGTGCCGGCGCGGGTGCCTATGCCCAGATCGGGGCGGGAGGCAGTGGCGCGACTGGCAGCCATACTTCCAATACGCTGGTGGCATCGGCCGCGACAGCGTCGGACATTTCTCTCAACGCCGGCGGCGGCGGCACGGGCGCCTTTGTCCAGATCGGGGCTGGCGGCCTGAATGTCGACGGGACCCTGATCGGGGATACGTCGGTGATCACGTTGGGTAATGTGACCCTCACGGCGGGAGGAACCACGGATACCTATGCCCAGATCGGCTTGGGTGGTTCGGATGCCGATGGCAACCAGTCGGGAGCCACCCTGGTGCAGGGCGAGGCGATCCAGATGACCAGCGGAGCCGGCAATGGGGCCTACACACAGGTTGGCAGCGGCGGCTTGAACTCCAGTGGCAACAAGCAGGGTGACAGTTCCGTCTTCGGTGCGTCGATCCTGGCCAGTGCGGGCACTGGCTCGGGTGCCTATTCCCAGATTGGCAATGGTGGGGCTGCCTCCGGCGGCGCGGGTGCGGTGATGTCGGGCAATGTGTCGGCTTCGGCCACCAGTGGCAGCGTGGTGCTGCAGGGTGGCGGGGTGGCGAACGCCTACGTGCAGGTCGGACATGGTGGGGTGGACTCCAATTCCGCAACCCAATCGGGTGATGTCTCGGTGACGGCCGACAGCGGCAACGTGGAACTGCTGGCTGGCACAGCCAACGATGCCTTTGCCCAGATCGGCCATGGTGGCAATCGCAGCACGGCGACTTCGTCGCTCGGCCTGGCGGGTGAGCGGGTCACGGTGTTTGCGAACGTCGATGTCATCATGACGGCTTCGAATGCCGGAGTGGCAGCGGCTTCCCGGATTGGTCATGGCGGTCATTTGGTGACGACACCCGCCCTGAACGGCGATGTGGAAGTGCTGGCCGGGGAGAATCTGACGATGACTGCTGGAGGTGCCGATATTGCCTATGTGCAGATCGGGCTCGGGGGTGCCGGCGTGACGGGTACGAAGACCGGGTCGGTCTCGGCTGATGCCGGGTCAAATCTGACTCTGAGCGCGGGATCTGGCACGGGTGCATTTGCGCAGGTGGGCAGCGGTGGTGGCTTTTCGCAGGGCGGAGCGGCTTCGAATGGTGATATCATCGGCGATGTGAGCGCCTCGGCTCTCACGGGAACGGCATCGATCCTGGCCGGCACGGGCGTCAATTCGTTCGCCCAGATCGGCGCGGGTGGCTTGAGTGTGAACGGCATCAAGACCAGCGGCACGACCTTGGACGCCGGGGACATCGTCGTGACAGCGGGATCGGACGATGCGACCTACGCGATGGTTGGCGCAGGTGGTCTCGGCGCGGGAGGGAACATTACAGGAGACACCACCGCCAACGCCAGCGTCGCCGGCGTCAGTGTGACGACAGGCACGGGTGATCGCGCATTCGCCCAGATCGGGGCAGGAGGGGACTCCGCTGACGGCACGCACACCACCGCCACCTCGGTGCTGGCGGTGGGAGACGTGGTCATCGATGCGAGCGCCGCCACCCTGAACAGTTACGCCCAGATCGGTGCCGGCGGAAACGATCTGGATGGAGCGATCACGGGAGCGACCAATGTGATCACGTTCGGCAATGTGACCCTGACCAGTGGATCGGTGGCGGGGGCCTACACGCAGATTGGCTCCGGCGGTTTCGACAGCGATGGGCTCCGTGACGGCGGCACCACCGTTCAGGGGACGAATATTTCTCTCACTGCCGGCAGCGGTGCGAGCGCCTACTCGATGATCGGTATGGGCGGCACCACGACGAGCGGCAGCAAGACGGGCGACACGACTGTGACCGGTGATGCCGTCACGGTCACGGCTGGTGACGGAGATTTCTCCTTCGCCCAGATCGGCAATGGCGGCTATTCCAGTGGTGGATTGGGCACGACCTTCTCTGGATTCACGACCGTCACGGCGGCAGTGGGTGATGTCGCAGTTCAGGGCGGCGCCGGGTCGGTAGCCTATGCCCAGATCGGCAATGGCGGCGTGACAAACACGGCGACCAATCTGCTTGGCGGCGCATTTGTCTCCGCTTTCGGAAATGTCAATGTTGCGGCGGGTGATGGCGGCTCGGCCAGTGCCCAGATCGGCAACGGTGGCTCAGGAGCAGTCAATCAGGTGATCGGAGATCCTGGCGACCGCATCGATGTGTTGGCCGGCGGCAACATCACCGTCTCGGGCTCCGACGTGGGCGATTTCAGCACTGCTCAGATCGGCCATGGCGGACGGATTGTCACCTCCTTGAGCATGGATGCCGATGTGTTCGTGCAGGCCGGTGGAACGGTGACGGTTGAGGGTGGCGATGCCAATCAGGCGGCTGCCCAGATCGGTCACGGCGGCCCGGGAGCCAGCGGAGACAAGGGTGGTCTGATTTTTGTTGAGTCTTTTGGCTCCGATGTGGTGGTGAATCGTGGCGCCGGACAGAATGCCTATGGCAAAATCGGGCATGGCGACCAGATGTTCACCGGCACTGGCAGTGGCGCCGGATCCGGCAGTGGCACGGGCGCCCTGGTGGGTGACATCCAGGTCTCTGCCGGCAACAATGTCAGCCTCGATCAGGGCATGATCGGTCATGCTGACACCCGTTTTGCGGGAGTGGGGCCGGCCACCGGAAATACTTTCGTGGCCGCGAGTCGGATCGATCCCATCGCGGGAACCGGAGCCGTGGTGGCTAACTCCGGTTCCGTCTTTGAGTCGGGTGGAGCGGATGAATTGCGTTTTTACATGCCTCTCCGCGCGAATAACCAGATGCTTGCCGGCACGCTATTGAATGGCACGAATTACCTCGGTGCCAAGGTGGACCCGCTCAATCAGCAGGCCGACGAGTTCGTCATCCATCAACTGCAAAATGGCACTCTGGTGGAAGTGCTGACTCCGAGTGAGCATGGCAATCTGGTTGGTTCGGACGTGACCTTCCCCGATACGGCGAACTACAGCACCGCGCTGGGTAATTACAGCCTCTACTACGACACCATCGTGGTCCTTCAGGCTGGGCCTCCCGGTACTCCCGGTGGTGGTGCCGGCGGAGCGGGAGGCGCCGGCGGGGCCGGTGGTGCGGGCGGAGCTGGCGGAGCTGGAGCGGGCGGTGCGGCTGGCAGTGCCGGCGGCGGCACGCCCACGCCGACAGTCATCGGCGTCGGTCCCGACGGGAAACCGATCGTGGTGGTGGCGGTGCCGGGTGAGGAGTTGCCTTTGATCATTACCAGCGAAGATGGAGTGGTGGGCTTTGCCCCCGGACGGCTCTATCCTGGTTCTCCCTTCTTCCCGGTTGGCTTTTACATGGAAGGTGAGTTGGACAACCGCTTCTACGACGACCAGCACCCGATTATCGTCGACTACGCTCGTCAGGGCGATGTCATCTACCGTGACCTGCTGGAAGGCTTCGATGCCGGATACCAGACCCGGACTGAAGGGTGGAGCAGCTACAATGTCTTTGGTGGTGATGGCGTGACTGTGCCCTTTATCTATGTGCCCGAGGAAGAGGCCGGGGATGACGATTTGCGCCGCGGCTTGGAGCAAATGCAGGGAGATTTCGAGCGCGCGGCCGATACCGCCGGTGGCGTTCCTCCCGCAACCGATGGGGCAGCTCAACCCGCCGTGGAACTGCCGTCCGCCCCGCCGGCTCCGGCTGGTGCGATGGATGGCGGTGCCGCCGATCCGTTTGGTGCTCCGCCGGCTGCGCCGGCGGCAGGCTCTGATCCGTTTGGCGCTCCGCCGGCCGCACCCGCGGCTCCGGCTGCACCGGCGGCAGGCTCTGATCCGTTTGGCGCTCCGCCGGCCGCACCTGCGGCTCCGGCTGCACCGGCGGCAGGCTCTGATCCGTTTGGTGCTCCGCCGGCTGCGCCCCCCGCGGCTCCGGCTGCTCCGGCGGCAGGCTCTGACCCGTTTGGCGCTCCGCCGGCCGCACCTGCGGCTCCGGCTGCTCCGGCGGCAGGCTCTGATCCGTTTGGTGCTCCGCCGGCCGCACCTGCGGCTCCGGCTGCTCCGGCGGCAGGCTCTGATCCGTTTGGTGCTCCGCCGGCCGCGCCCGCGACGCCTCCGCAGCAGTGATGACTTAAAACGCCCCCCTGCTCGCCGTTTTGGAAGGCGGGTGAGGGGGCCCCTATTTCTGCCTTCTCGGAGGGGAACGGCCCCTCGTCTGTCAGACTTCCTTCACTTGCGGCAGATCCAACGCCTGCCTGAGAATGGGCTCAAAGGCATCCGCTTGACGGACAAATCCAAGATCATTCGGGTGCGATCCGTCTGTGGTGGCTTCGTCGTCGGTGCCCAACAGAGCGGCTCCCTCGAGATATTGCAGACCCTTCACACCCGAGGCGATCAGGTTGTCAAAAGCCCGGATGTAAGCCGACCGGCTGGTCTGATGCCGTTCGCGGGCGCTTTGCTTGGCCCAGGCATAGCCATAGGTCCGGTCCTCGACCATTACGATGGGGGTGTCGGGACGGGTCTCGCGCAGTTGGCGCACGAAGGGCTCGGCCCGTTCCGTTACTTCCGCGACGACCATGTTCGGCAGGCAGTCGAGCACGAATACGGCGGGATCGAGTTCGGCCAGCAGGGCCGCCATCTCGGGTTCCATCTTGCCATTTCCAGAAAAGCCCAGATTGATCACCGGCCGGTCCAGTCGCCGTCCCAGGATGGCGGTATGCACCATGCCCGGGCGGGAGGCGCACGCACCGTGGGTGATGGACGTTCCGTAAAAAATGATCGGCTTCTCCTTTCGCGGGGCGATCGGGGTCGTCTTCGCGCCGGTGGGAAACCCAAACTCCAGTTTGTCGATGCCGTTGTAGAGGGGCAGGTAGGCAGTGTAGGCCCGCAGGCCGGGGTCGATGCCTTCGGCCAACTTGCCAGACTGGTTCTTTCCGGCATTGTCCTTCCCTTCGCCAGGGCGGAAGACAGACAGCCACCGCCAGCGCTTTTCAGAGTCGAGGGCGTACAGATCGATGCCGCTCACGCCGGTCGCGGGCATGTGGGCCATGCCGAGGCGCTCACTGCGGAGGGTGTAGCGGACGTGAATGGTGGTCGCATCGGTCTGGAAGCGCGTCAGCATGCCGGCGCTATCCTGACTCAGACTCCAGACCGCGTCGCGGACGATGCCCTTGGCCTTCCGTGGCAGTCGGGCGTAAGGGCGCTCCATGTCCTCCACCGGCCAGCCGCGGCCTTCGATACCCCATTCGGACACATCATGCCACACGATGCCGTTGGCGTCTGGACCCGGTGCGGAAGGAGCGGCCGGAGTTGCATTCTGGCCAAAAGTCAGCCGTGTGGTGAGCGTACCGCCAAACGCGGCCGCAGAATGCGCCAGAAAGTGCCGGCGCGACGACGGGGAAGGGGAGAAGGGTGCCATCGATCGTCAGGATTGCGAAAAAGTCCCCATGGGCGGAACTGATGGCAATGTGGACGAAATCGGGGCTTCGTCGAGATCGATTTTCTGAAACCGGTTCGCGAGACGGGATGGAATCCGCATCGGTCAAATCAACGCCAGATCGGCTCTGGTCACTGGATCGCTCAGGCTGCCGAGCGTTCCTCGGCCAGGCTTTGTTCCAAAAATCGTTCTACCTGATCGAGAAAGGAAACCATGAACTGTTCCGGACGATAGCGGGACATCGATTCAGACAGGGAGCGGCGGAGAGTGTCGTGCGACTCCGGCTGCGCGAGAACGGCGAGGATTTTTTCCACCGCCTCCGTTTCGGTCGAGAACCGCAGCGCCGGGTCGTCCACGATCTCCGCCGGTCCGCCGCAGTCGGGCACAAAGGGGATGCAACCCGAGCCGGCCATCTCTGCCACAGCGATCCCGAAGGCCTCGGCCGGTCGTGCGTGCAGGCCAAAAGCGGTCGAAGCGAGCAGGGCATCGCGTTCCGCCGACGCCAAAAAGCCCCTCAGTCGGATCCACTCTCCGTGCGATTCCGCCAGGCGGGTGATCGATTCACCGTAGGTCTGATCGTCGGCCACCCCGGCGATGTCCAGCGTCACCGGGTAGCCCGCTTCGCGGACACGAGCCAGGATGCGGATGATCGATTCGATGCGCTTCTCCGGCGTGATCCGGCCCAGACAGGCGAAGGAATACGGCTGGCGAGCCACCTCTTCCGCCGCATCCGTGCCTCCCGCGGGCACATACATTACCGGAGGGAAAACCACCGGGCAGTCATTCAGTCCCAGTTTGTTGGAAGCGAGGATCTCACGGGTCCACGAGGAATTGGCCAGCACCATGTCGCCACGTGCATGGAGAGGACGGGAGCGATCACCCCGGAGCCAGTCTCCCAGTGACAGGTAGAGCCGGCGGATCAGGTGATTGCGATGCCGGCCACGCAGATCCGCGTCGGGGTCCAGTTCGCGGCGCAGTTCCTCGCTCCACGTGTAGTCGCCGATCAATTGGATCCCCGGGCGCCCGAAATCGATCAGATTGTAGCCACTGATGCAAATGTCGAAGTGCGGAGCCAACTCACGGCAGTAGCGCTGGAAATAGCCGCTCTGGATATGGGCGAACTGAGCCCCGTTTTTCATGCCTGGCAGTCGGGGAGCACGTTGAAAATTGAGCCGCGCGGCGTCCACCTGGGTTCCGTAGATGCGATTGAACTTCTGCGGGTCAAAGTCCGATGCTGTCACGAAAGTCACTTCTGCGCCGCTATCCTGAAGCGCTTGGATCGCCCACATCGTGGTGGCTTCCGAGCCACCAAAGCCCATCCAGGGGTGGCATACCAGAGCCGAAAGCCGGCGCAGGTCGGCCGATTCCGGCGATCGTCCGTGCCCTGGAGGCAAATGGGTCAGAGGGCCAGCCTTGGCGCCTCCGCCGGGTGCAATTTGCTCGCTTTCGGTTACACTCAGCGATTGTCCGGCACCGGATGCCAAAACCGCTGACGGGGAAGGACGACGAAGCTGGCTCATTAGATATTTGACTAGTTCTGACAATTATAGCTCAAAACGCGCGTTCGCAAATCAAATTCTGGAAAAATTGTGTTTTTGCGTAAAAACAGAATTATTAGAATCGTTTTTGATTCGCTGACTCCCTTCGCGCTGGCCTGGGCGCTTTCTGTCTGGATTTCATCATCGGGCCTCGACCTCGCCTGGCAGCATGCCGCCTTTGATGCCGATACTGGCACTTGGGCGGCTGGGGACCACTGGTTGTGGCGGGCGCTCTACGATTTTGGCACCTATCCCGTCATCGTTGTGGGGGCGCTGGCTGTGGTCGCTCTGGCAGCCGGCTATCGAGGTGGCTGGTGGCGACAGTGGAGGCGGGTCGCCCTGTTCGCCCTGTCCCTGCTCGCCATCGGATCGGGTTTGATCACCAATCTCTGGCTCAAGGAGACTTGGGGCCGCCCGCGTCCGCGTGAGGTCGAAGAATTCGGCGGCCGGCAGCCCTTTGAGGACGTCTTCTCGATGGATCTCACCGGGGCTGGGAAATCCTTCCCTTGCGGCCATGCCACGGCGGGCTTCTTCTTCATCGGTCTCTGGTTATTGCTGCGCCGCTCACGGCCAGGGATGGCGGCGATTGCCCTGGCTGCGTCGCTCGCGTGGGGTGGGCTCATCGGCTATGCCCGCATGCTTCAGGGCGGGCATTTCGGGAGCGATGTCGTGTGGGCGGCCGGAGTGATGTGGATCACCGCAGCGCTGCTCTTCTATGCCTTTGGTCTGGATCGATCGATACGCGACCGCGTGGCTGAATGCGGTGGCTCCGGCCGTATACCTCTCTGGGTGAAAGCTGGCGGATCCCTCGGAGTCGCGGCCGTGGTGGGCAGTGTCCTGCTGGCGACTCCCTATCAGGCGCGGCGGGATATTCATCCCTTGGAGCCAGGTGCGGCTGATGCCACCGCGCGGGGATCGATCAAAGTCTGGCTCGGAGACATCGACGTCACGCCGGGGCCCTCATTTCGTATTTCCGGGCAAGCCTATGGGCATGGCGTGCCGACTTCCGAGATCGCTGACCGCTGGGAGGAATCGATCGACCCGGACGGCATCTGGCGGTTCAAATACCACCAACGCCTCAGTGGCCGCTTCACTGAAGTCGCGCAGACCCTCGCGGCCACGATCCCCTGGACGCGCGTCGATTTTCTCAAATGGGACCTCGGCCCCGGCCGCACCCGCATGCACCTGCCCACCGTCGACGCCGAGGTAAAGATCGAACTGGTCCTGCGCGAGGCTGATCTGATCGTCCTGCTCGATCCCGGCGTGTCAGTCCGACTCGAAGGCGATGGAGTTCAGCCATTTGCCGCCGTGGACGGCACCGATGTCCAGAGCGGAGCCGAGCCGGTCGATGGAGAAAGCAGTCTCGACTATCGGATCGTCGTCACCGGGCGCACCGGCGGGACCATCCGCTTCGAGGCCGCGTCGCCCAAAAACGACATGGCACCCCGCGGGGAAATGTGATTAGCTGGCAGAGTCCTCCCATGAAAAAGCGTCCTGCCGAACGTCCTCTCCTGGTTGCCCTGCTCGCGATCGCCGGCTCGATCATGGCGGCTGCCGGGCAGGAGAGTGCGCCCGCTTCGCCAGCCAAGCCGAAGGTCAAAGCGCCGCCGCCGCCGCCCGAGGCGCTCGCATGGATGGACGAATTGACCGTTTTACCGCCCGGATCCTTTCGCGATCTGCCGCCGGTCCGCACCAGCTTTGGCCTGAGTTGGAACAACGTCTTCAATGCCGGCGAATTTGTCGTCAGCCTCAACCGATCCAAGGAATCGCCCCAGACGCTGCTCGTCGGCGTGGCCGAGGGCCGCAGCAATGGCCTCGCCCGCGCCCTGTGGCCCTACGATGTCGAGGCGGAAGCCCTCGTCGAGAGCCGCTCCCTGCGCCCCCGCCTCTTCGAGGTGGCCGAGACCGAGCGCGGCCGCGCGTTTCACTACCGACTCGAGTTTGGCAAAGACCGGGTGAACACCCGCACCGTCGTGCGCGATGTGAAGCCGAAAGCCGGCGTCGAGCCCGTCATCAGCGAAAAGACCTACCGCTACCAGTCGCTCCACGATGTCCTGTCAGCCGTGCTTTACATCCGCAGCCAGCCGCTGGCCGATGGAGATGTCATTCGCGCCATCATCTCTCCCTTCAATCGGCCCTACCACACCGAATTCGAAGTGCTCGGCCGGGAAACCCGCAAGATCGGTCGCGAAGAGTACCAGGCCATCAAACTCGGCATCGAGATCCGCAAGATCAACTCTGACCGCACCCTGCAGACCTACGAGAAAATGAAGAAAGCCACCATCTGGCTGTCGGAGGACGATTTCCGTCTGCCGTTGGAAGTCCAGGCCGACATTTTCGTCGGCTACATTTCCGCCCGGATGAAGGAGCGCGAGTGGCTCGATGCCGCGCCAGCCCCAGGCCGGGTGGCCAGTCTCGGCAGCCTGCCGACAGGACGTTGATTCCGATCCGGGCGCCGCGGAGCACCTCACCCGATCAGCACCGGGACTCCGGTCTTTCGAGCGAGGAGTCGCGATGATTTGTCGGGTTTCACTACCCCATTCGGCAGGAGCCGGTTGCGATCAGACCCTGTTGGATCGGCGATCCAACAGGGTCTCATCGGATATGATACCCTCTCTGATCGGAAATCAGAAGCCGAAGGTGCCGGCTTCGTCGAGGGAGCCGGTGCCGACGCCAGAGGTGCCGACGAGGCTGGCGGCGGTCAGGGCGCCGCCGACGACGGTGTCGCCGGAGGCGTAGATGCCGTGGTTCTTCGCGGTGCCCTGGC
>JAEUHH010000035.1 GCA_016795505.1 Verrucomicrobiales bacterium
TCGGACTTGGGCTCGGACTTGGGCTCGGACTTGGGCTCGGACTTGGGCTCGGACTTGGGCTCGGACTTGGGCTCGGACTTGGGCTCGGACTTGGGCTCGGCTTTGGGCTCGGACTTGGGCTCGGACTTGGGCTCGGACTTGGGCTCGGACTTGGGCTCGGTCTTGGGCTCGGACTTGGGCTCGGTCTTGGGCTCGGCTTTCGGAGCGGGCGTGCGGCGGACGGTGAGGGTGAGGTCGCGGGCGAGCGGGCCGTTGAGCAGGGTGGTCGGGTCGATGCCGGGGGCGATGGTCTGGCCGTCGATGGCGAGGATCAGGTCGCCGGGCTGAAGCCGCGAGTCGGCCTGGTCGGCTGGGCCGCGGGGCAGGACGCTGGCGACTTTCCAGCCGGGACCGGCATGGAAGCGGTCGAAGGTGACGCCGAGGTGGGCGGTGTCCTCGCTCCAGCCCTGGGCGGGGCGGATGGAGTAGGTGTCGGTGTTGGATTTGAAGCCGAGGTGGGAGCCGTTGAGTTCGCCCAGCATCATGGCGACGACTCGGTCGAAGGTGCGGCTGTCGGGAGCGGCGGTCGCGGCGGGCTCGTATTTCGCGCGGACGGCGTCCCAGTCGAGGTGGTTGAGCGCGGGATCGTACCAGATGTCGCGCATGGTGCGCCAAATTTGTTGGAATCCGCTGCGCTGGTAGTCGCCGCGGCTGTGGCTCTGGAGGGCGGTGAAGGCATGGCTGCGGAGGGCTCCTCGGCTGAGGCTGGCGGGCACGCCATCGACGAGCCAGAGCAGGGTCTCGTCGCGGGCGATCCAGCGGTGGTGCGAACCGGTCTTCGGGCTGAGCAGGGCCGGGGTGGCGGGATCGGGAAAGCCGACGGTGTAGGTGCCGCGCTGGCCTTTGATCTCGGCGGCAAAGCCAAGCCGTTTCGAATCGGCCGACCAGAACAGGCCGGACTCGGTGGCGTCGGGCAGGGCGATGCGATGAATGCGCTCGGAGAGGCGGTCGAAGTCGATGTGGACGCTGGGCAGCGTCGGAGTCGCGGCGGGGGGCGTTGCCGGCTTGGCTGGGGCGGTGGCTGCCGGTGGAGTGGCCGTGGCTGGGGCGGCTGTGGGTGCCGGCTTGGCCGGGGCGGTGTCGGGAGTGGTGGGTTTGGCTGCGGCGGCGGGCGCGGGTGGGGTAGCCGGCGGCGCGGCCAATGGGGTGGGCTCGGGCTTTTTGCGAACGGCGTCGAGTTTCTTCAGGGCGCTGTCGAGGGTGCGGTCGCGTTTGTCTTTTTCCTCATCGGCGAGGGCGAGGTGTACATAATAGATGTCGGTCTCGTCGTCCTGGCGGCGGCCGGTGAAGGCGAGGATCTTGCCGTCGGGGGACCAGGCGGGCTGGCTGTCGATGTCGGGGTGGCGGGAGACATTGTAGGGCGGTGTCTTGCCGTCGGCGGGAGCGATCCAGACGTCACGGTTGAAGTCATCGTCGGAGACGGCGTAGGCGATCCAGCGTCCGTCGGGTGACCAAGCGTAGTCGGGGACATTCCACGAGGCGAGGAGCCGCTGGGCGCCGGTCCCATCGGCTCCGGCGACCCAGAGATCGCCGCCTCCGGCGACCCAGGAGAGGCGTTTGCCGCCGGGAACGGTCTGAAGGCTCTGTTTGGCGGCGCCGTCGCGGGTGATCCGGGTCTCGCGGAAGGCGCGGTTTCGCCACCAGTAGGCCTTGGCATCGGCGCGGGTGGCGGACCAGAGATCCACCTCGGTACCGGCATCGCGGATGAAATGCAGGGTCTCGCCATCGGCGGAAAAGACCGGCTCGCGCTCCTCATGCGGGGTGCGGGTGACGGCGACGGGCTCGCGGAGCTCGGTATCCATGACCCAGATGTCACCGCCGGCGACAAAGGCGACTTCCAGACCATCGGGGGAATAGGAAACGCCGGTGGCCGAGGTGAGACTGCGCCGGACCACGGGATCGGGCAGGGTGTCGGTGGCAGCGGTGAGGGCGATCTTCCGCGGGCCGGTGGCGGCGGCTTTCCCAGTCAGGGCGATCCGGAACAGGTCGAAGCCCTGCCGGAAGACGAGCGTGCTGCCATCGCGGGCCACAGCGGGGAGCACTGCGGGATCGGCGCTCAGGGTGGTGAGGGCTTTTTCCTGACCGCTTTTCAGATCGTATTCCCAGACATCAGCCACACCGCTCTGCCGGTGGTCTCCCAGATAATAAAAGCCGGAGCCGTCGGCCTTCCACAGAGGCGATCGGGCCTCGGTCTCGCGGGCCACGAGCCGGCGGTAGGTCGGCTGGGGAGTCTCCAGGCCTTCGGCCAGCCAGATCTGGGCGGACTTGGAGCCGCGGTAGCCTTTCCGGAATGGCTCCGCGCCTTCGCGGCAAAACAGAAGCCGTTTGCCATCGGGCGACAGGGCGGGGGAATGGCCCTCGGCATCAAATAGAAGCCGCTCCGGGCCGCGCTGATCAGCCGAGATCCGGTAGAAGCGCGAGGCGCTGGTGGTGCCGAAGTCGCGGGTGGCCTCGATGAGCAGGTGCCGACCGTCGGGATACCACGCGACGACGCGGGCGCCTTCGGAGTGAAAAGTGACCTGGCGTGGGATACCACCGCGGAGGGGCATCACGAAGACCTGATCCTGGCCGGTGCGATTGCTGGTAAAGGCGAGCGACTGGCCATCGGGGGAAAAAGCCGGGCTGGCGTCGTAGGCGGCGTGGGTGGTGAGTCGGGTCGCCTGTCCGCCGCGGCTGCGGGCGAGCCAGAGATCTCCCGCCCAGGAAAAGGCGATCTGCCGCCCGTCCGGCGAGAGCGCGGGCGTGCTGGCGAGTTCAACCCCAACTGTGGCGGACGGCGGTGCTTCGGCTCCGGTCGCAAATGGCCCCGCCATCAAGGGAAGCAGCAGCGCGAGGGCAGGACGGACGAGTGGGAAAACGGGAAACGGGCGCATGACAGGCTGGGAAATTGGCGGGAAAAGCCAAAATTACCACAGTCCGCCCGGCTTTCGTCAGCCCGTGAATGCGCCGAAGCGGACGCGGACTCAGAATCGCGGACCCGGCTCCCGAACCATCCCGATCAGGGCGCGGACAGCCGCGAGTAGACCGGCGAGGGTGCCGATGACGGCGAGCCAGGAGGCGGTGGAGAAGATGCCACTCGGGACAGCCGAGCCGGCGGCGACCAAATCGGGCAGCCCATTCCAAAGCGCATTTACCAAGGCCAGGACCGCCGCTCCAATGGCGAAAATGCCGGTGCCGATCAGGGCGTGCAGCGGCCAGCGGGAGCGACCGTAGTGGGCCGTCATCGAGAGGATGAAACATATCACGGTGAGGGCGAGCAACACCAAGATGAGCAACCTCGCGCCGATCCCGCTGCTTCCGATCCCTACCAGAGGGTCAATCCAACTCCTCGTTTGCATACCGCCCGATCCTCTGCCTTTTCACGCCCGCCGTCAATACACGTCCCTGCGGTAGCGCTTGTCTTTGCGCATTTGTTCGACGTAGGCCGCCGCTTCCTCGGTCGTTTTGCCGCCGTGGGTGGCGATCACGTCATGGATGGCCTTGTCCACATCGGGCGCCATGCGCTCGGCGTCGCCGCAGACATAGACGATGGCTCCCGACTCCAGCCAGGACCAGAAATCGGCTCCCTGCTCGACGATCTTGTGCTGAATGTAGATCTTCTCGGCCTGGTCGCGCGACCAGGCGGTGGTGACCCGGTCCAAAGTGCCGTCCTGGAGGTAGGTGTCCCATTCCTCGCCATAGAAATAGCAGGTGTCGGCATGGATCTCGCCAAAGAAAAGCCACGCCTTGCCCCTGGCCTGGGTGGCCTGCCGATGCTGGAGGAAGGCGCGGAACGGGGCGATGCCGGTGCCGGGGCCGATGAAGATCACCGGCACATCGTCCGAAGGATCGGGCAGGCGGAAGCCCTTGCCCGGATTGATGAAACAGGGCACCGGCGTGTGCTCGTCGGTGCGATGGGCGAGCCAGCTCGAGCAGACGCCCTTGCGCTGCCGGCCGTGGCTCTCGTATTGCACGACCGCGACGGTGAGGTGGCACTCATTCGGCTTGGCGGCGAGGCTGGAGGCGATGGAGTAGAGCCGGATGTTCAGCTTTTTGAGAATGTCGACGAACTCCTGAGCCTCCCATTTCAGGCTGGGGAATTGCAGCAGGCAGTCGACGATTTCGCGCCCCCAGAGGAAGTGATTGAGGGCGTCCTTGTGATCGGGTTCGAGCAGGCGGGCCAGATCGGAGGCGGATTCACCGGCTTTTTCAACGAGTTTGTTGAGAAACTTCTTATCCGGCGTGGTGATGACGCAACTGTCGACGAGGGCCTGGCGGAGCGGCATGGCGACACCGTTGGCGTCGGTGACGATCTCGTCGCCGGTCAGGTGCAGGGCTTTCACGATGTCATCCGCGAGCGCGGGGTCGTTCTTCGGGAGCACGGCGAGGGAGTCGCCCGGCGTGTATTCCATCCCGGAGCCCTGCAGGTCGATCTCGAAATGCCACGTCTCCTTTTCATCGCAGCCCTCCGTCAGCAGCCGCCGACGGACGAGGCGGGCGATGAGGGGATTTTTTCGGTTGAAGGCGATGGTGTTGGAGGTTGCTTCTTCACTCATGGGCGTGGCAAGATAGGGTGACGCGGGGGCGGTGCAAGCAGTTCCCGCGCCATCCGGATGGGTCGGTCGGGCAGGGGGACAACTCCCGCCGTCAGGGCTGACCCGATCGGATCGTTGCCTTCTGTCTGTCTTTCGCCTTTTTTATCGTCCATGTCGCTCCGCATCCTGTCCGCCGCCATCGTCCTTTTCTGGCTGGGCACCACCGGCTGGCTGGTTCGGACCCTCTGGCATCAGCGGGAGGGACACTTCACTCCAGTCGAGACGGAGGAGGCTTTGGGGGCCTTTTTCCGATGGAATGACACCACCGACCTGATCATTCTCGAGAACGGCGTGAAGATCGGACAGATGAACATCGCCGGTCTGGAGGGGATCGACCGGGCGACGGGGAAGTTCTCGCGCGGTCTGTCCGCCTTCGCCACTCTCGATGAGCCTGCCATGGAGCAGTTGGATTCCGCGGCTCTGACCGGCATGAATTGGCGACTCAGCGCCACCTTCAGCGAGGCGAATGCGCTCACCGGGCTGGAGACCAAGATCCGGGTGCCGAGGCAGGATCTGGACGCGCGGCTGGAGTGGACCGGCGGCGACCAGTCCCTCGCCGCAAGGGCGACGGTCGGCGGGGTGGAATTGTATCGAGCCGGCCGGTTTTCCGACGAACCGGCTGGGAAAGACGCGGGCGCTGCCTCGCCGGCACCGCCCATCAGCCCAGCCCTCGCCGAGTCGATGCTCGGGTCCCTGGGGCTGCCCGGCTTTGGCGGGGACAGTGCCAGTGAACTGGGAGCGGCGTCCGGCTGGATGCCCCGGGTCGAGGCATCAAAAGGCACGCTGGAGAGCGGCGGGCGTTCCGTGCCGGTCTACCTGATCAAGCTGCGGCAGCCGCAGGGCGGAGACCCGGGCGACGGCATCCGAATTTACCTGTCCGAGGCGGGTGAACCCCTGCGGATCGACACAGGTCTCGGCTACGAAGCGATGGCCGAAGTGCTGCTCCCGGTCCGGCCCGGAAAACCCTGAATCTCCCCTCCCTCGCATGATCGAAATCAACGACCTGTCAATGGACTACGGGAGGCTCCGCGCTCTGGAGCGCTTGAATTTGAGGATCGAACCAGGGGAATTCTTCGCTTTCCTCGGTCCCAATGCCGCGGGGAAGACGACGACCATCAAACTCCTGACCGGCCTGCTGCGACCGACCTCGGGCAGCGCCCGCATCTGCGGCTTCGACATTCAGACCCAGCCCATGGAGGCCAAGCGCCGGGTCGGCTACGTGCCGGATGTGGCGGAATTTTACGACAAACTCACCGCGATCGAGTTCATGTCCTTCATCGCCGAGCTTTTCGAGGTGCCGGTGGGGGAGGCGCGAAGACGGACCGGCGCCCTGTTCGAGCGATTCGCCCTGGTGCCCCACGCGTCCCAGCGGATTGAGAATCTCAGCCACGGCACCAAGCAGCGGCTGGCCATCGCCTCGGCTCTGTTGCACAACCCAGAGGTCATCATCATCGATGAGCCCATGGTCGGGCTTGATCCGATTAACGCCCGAGTGGTGAAAGAGGAGCTGAAAGCCCGCAGTGAGAGCGGGGTAACCGTATTTTTGTCCACTCACCTGCTCAACGTGGCTGAGGAACTGGCGGATCGCATCGGCATCATCCACCGGGGGCGCCTGATTGCCCTCGGCGGGGTGGGGGACCTGCGCCGCCGGCTGGCTCGGGAGACCGGGGATTTGGAGGCGATCTTCCTCGAATTGACTGCCGAAGCGGAGGCAGCCGGGGCGAATGTTCTGGAAAACTGAAATTCCCATCGAATTTTCTTTACAGTTTTTGGATTCTGCCCCAGAAATGGCGGCTGAAATTGAAAAACCTCCCTCATTCGGAAGCCACAAACCCATGAAATCTCTTCTTCGTTCACGTCTCGCTTGGTTGTCTGTTGGGCTCACGTCGGCCCTGTTGCTCTCTGCTCCCGACTTGTTTGCGGAAGAGGCCGCGGCCGCCGCGGCTCCCGCTGCGCAAAAGACGCTGTGGGATCTGGTGGTTCTGGGCGGTTGGGCCATGTGGCCTCTGGGGCTCTTCTCGGTGGCGATGATCACCCTGTTCGTCTACAACCAGATGCAGATGACGCGGAAGAAGTTCGTCCCGCCAATCCTGAAGCAGTCCCTGCTGTCTCACATGTCCGAAGTGCGGGTGCGCTCGGCGATCGAAGAGGCGGCTGAAAGCCCCAGCTACCTGGGCCGTTTGTTTGCCACCTCGCTGCCTCATGTCGACGCCACCGAGGCTGAGACGCTCGGTCGCAGCCACGTGGAAGACGCCGCCGCCGACTTCATCGTGAAGGAAAACTCCAGCTACATGTCCTGGGTCGGTTACTTCGCCATTATCTCCCAGTCCGCACCGATGGTCGGTCTTCTCGGCACGGTGTCCGGGATGATCAAGGCATTCGAAACCCTCGGTGTGAGCGGTGGATCCGATCCGGCGAAACTGGCGAACGCGATTTCCGAGGCCCTCATCACGACCGCTGCCGGTCTGATCGTCGCCATTCCCTGTCTCTTCATGTTCTACTACTTCAAGAACACCTTTGCCAAATTGGTGTCGGAAGCGGAAGACGCACTGGCTCAGTCGTTGGACGCCGCCGTCGCCACTGTGAATGCCGACCAGCAACTCGCCAAGGTGCCCGAGGGTATCGTGGAGGGTTGATGGAGCGTCCCGCCGCAGGGGCTGGTTCTCGAATGATGACCAGCTCTGACAGGCGGGGAAACCCACCCAAAAACCGGACTCTGACATGGCTTCTTCCAAACTCAGTCGCGCTCGCGCCGGTTCCTCCGAGGAGATGACGATGGACATCTCCTCCATGATCGATCTGGTCTTCCTCCTGCTGATTTTCTTCATGGTCAGTTCGCACCTGATCATCGTGCGGATCGACAAGAACGTCCGCCCGTCCGTGGTGAAAAACGCCGCCGTGGCAGAGGTCGCCACCGGCCGTATCGTGATCAACGTCTATGGTTTCGGTCTTAGGCCGGAACTGGCCGCGATGGAAGGCAAGATCTTCGACGCCAATGGCAACGAACTCGACACGTCCGAAGCGATTGAAGCGTTCGTCGACGAGCAGGCGACCATCATCCGCGAGAGCGAAGCGAACCTCACCCCGAAGCTCCATCTGCGGGCGGACTTCGCCACCGACACCCGTTTGATCAAGAAGGTGGTGCAGGCCTCCGCGAAAGCCGGCGTCATCGATGTGATCTTCGGCAGCTATGCCACGGAGAAGTGACGGTCTGCCGTCCCCCGATTCCGACCCCATTCCTTTTTTTCACCCATGGCCAGACTCACCAAACGCCGGGCACCGGATGAACCGGAACCACAGCTCGACATCTCGTCGATGATCGACGTGGCGTTCCTGCTCCTGATCTACTTCCTCGTCACCTCCTCGCTCGACCCGAAGGAAGCCGACCTCGGCATTCAGTTGCCGACCACGGAATCCAGCGCTTCCACGGCGGTCGAGGTGGACCAGATGACGATCGAGATCAATGCCGAGGGCCACATCGTCGTCGATTCGGAAGTGCTCGACACCGATCAGAACGACCGCAAGGTGCCGCTGCTCACCGCCAAAGTCACCGAGTATGCCCAGGCGGCCCAGCTCACCAACTCGCAGCCCGTCGTGATCGTGAAATCGGACGATGCCGCCAAAGGGCAGCGATTCGTCGATGTCCTCGACGCGCTGGCTGGAGCGAAGATCACCAGCGTCACGCTCACCGGCTTCACCGAATAGGGGCGGGCGCGATTCGGCTAGCAGGCTTTTCTCCCCCCAGAAACCTCCCCAACCCCGCCCAAGCCATGAAACGCCGAACTCTCCGCGCCGCCGCTGCCGCCCCGGGAATGCCCGAGGCGCAGACTTCCCTCGATCTGTCGTCCCTCGTCGACATCGCCTTTCTGCTGCTCACCTTTTTTCTCCTCACGTCCACGCTGGATCCGAAGGAAGCCGATCTCGGGTTCCGCCTCGGTCTGCCCGGCATCGTCCAACCGCCGAAAAACTCGTTTGTGCCCGAGGAAGTGCGCGTCGAGGTCCGCGCCGACGGTTCGGTGTGGTTTCAGGGCGAAGCGGTGGAGTCCGGGGCGACCGATCGCCGTCAGCTTCCCGGCCTGCTGTCCGAATTACGCGACGCCACTGCGGCCGCGGCGATGCTGGCACCCGACAAGGAAAACGGAGTGGTGGTTCGGGTCTCCGCTGACGATCAGGTGCGCGGACAGCGGCTCATGGATGTCCTCGACACGATCGCCGAGTCGGGCATCGCAACGATCCGGCTCGATGGCTTCGTGGATTAGCGTCCTCCAGCCTTTCTGCGTGGCATTGAAGGGTTTTCCCCGCCGCCGCGTCGAAATTTTTGCTCCGGACCGGCGGTTGCGCTGGCCAAAAGGAGCCTCCTTGTAGTAAAACAACCCTGTCAGTCAGTCATTTTCCCAGTTTTCACCCTTTTCCCCGGCCATCTGTCCCCACCACGGAATCACCCCCCCTATTTTCTTCCGCAGTTTGAACATGAGAACGACCATCTCCCGCCTCACTGACCCGTTTACCCGCTCTGGCCGTGGTTTGGCCCTTCTGGGATGCGCCTCCGGATGTCTCGCTCTGACCTGGCTGCCGTCGGGCTCCCTGGCCCAGGATGAGGAGGACAACAGCGTCGAGGGCCTCTACTCGAAGGCCGCGGAACTGGCCATCGCCGGCCAGTATGCCGAGTCCGTCAAGCTCTATGACAAGCTGTTCGACCTCGCCGGAGAGTTCCTCTGCGAAGACTTCGGCGCCCAGGCCGGCGGGATCGTGTTCGACTACGGCACCGTGCTCCTGCAGATGCAGGATTGGCAAAAGGCCCGCGACGCCTTCGAGCGCTGCGTCAACTTCAAGGACAACGAGTGCAAAAAGGCCAAGATCCAGAACGAAAACACCCGTGCCGTGCTCGCCCTGTTCCAATGGGGATTTTGCGAAGCCCAACTCGGCAATCACGCCCGCGCCATCGAGCTCTACGACCAGTATCTGGAAAAGGCCAAAGCCGATCCGACTGAACTGGCCAAAGTGCGCAACGCCTTCAAACTGCGCCGCGGATCGTCGCTGATGAACGTGGGCCGTGCCGACGAGGGCATCGCCGAGATCAACGAACTGTTCGAGAAGCGCGTCGAGTGGCAGGTCACCCCGCAGTTCCTCGTGCAGGGGCTGTTGGAACTCGGACTCGGCTGGGTGGAACTGGCCCGCAAGGGAGCCCAGACGCCGAATGCGGTCGACCAGATCGAGGCGCAGGCCCAGCTCTTCCTCGACCGGAATGCGGCGGCGATCGAGGTCAGCCCGCTGGACAAATTCCGCTTTGGCTTCATCGACCGATTCAAGAAGCTCGGCTTCGAGTCCTCCGAGATCGGCATGCAGACCCTGGCCCTCCGCTTCTACTCCATGGTGCCGACGCTGGAGGATGTGGAATACGATGTGCAGTCCCGCCTCGCCCTCGTTCCCGGCGGTGCCGTGCCGGCGGCTTTCCAGCAGATCCTCGACCAGATCGCCGAGCAGAAAAAGCGCCCCGTTCCCGGTGATGTCGAGATTCAGCGCCTCTCCGCCCGCGCCTACGAGTTGCTGGGCAACTACATCGCCCCGCGCGAGATTTACCGTTACCTCGCCGAGACCTATCCCACCATCGAGAAAGACCGCCGTGCCGAGATCCTGCACGAGGCGGCCCGCTTTTCCACCATGCTGGGCGACTATTCCTCGGCCCAGTTTTACGGCGAGACTTTCATGGCCGAACTGGCCGATCACAAGCTGCGGGACAATGTCTCCGTCTTCATGCTGCAGTCGCTGTTCTCCTCGCAGCAGTTCGATCAGGTCGTCACCATCTGCGAATCGGTGCGCAGCCGCTACGAATTGGGCAGCGAGCAGCGCGAACTCCCCGACGCGCTTTACGGTCTGGCCCTGTATTCCCTGAGGAAGTATCAGGAGGCCATCGCCGCCTTTGACGAATATGCCAAGACCTATCAGGAAGGCTCGAACCGCGAGATGGTCATGTATCACCGCGCCAATACGCGCATGATCCTGCGCGAGTTCCGCACCGCCGCCGAGTTGGCCCGCGAGTTCCAGCAGCAGTTCCCCAAATCGGAAAAATTCTCCGACCTTTCCATCGCCGACGAGGCGCTCTGCCGCTTCAATTTGGAAGACTACACCGCCGCCATCGCCCTTGCCGAGCGGTTGGCAACGGAATTCCCCGAATCCCAGGCGCTCGACCGGGTGCTGAACATCAAGGGCGACAGCCTCATCGTCCGCAGCAGTGCGGTCGAGGGAGAAGACGACGCCGCCAAAGCCGAGGTCGCGAAAATGCGCGAAGAAGCGCTCCAGACCTACCTCAAGGCAGTGGAGACGGGCAAAGCCCTCGAAGCGACGGGCAAGAATGCCGAAGTGCACAAGACTGCCACCGCCGAGGCGATTGCCAAGGCCGTCGACATCTACGTGACCGATGGCGACAACCTGAAAGCCGCTCAGGATGAGGCCGGTGCCCTCGAAAAATACAAGCTGGCTGTCGCGCTCTACGATTCCTTCTTCCCGAACTATGCCGGCACCTTCTACGAGCCGCAGGTTTCGGTTTATACAGTGTCCGCCTTGGAGTCGGTCGGTCGTGGCGAGGACGCCTTGACGCAGATGGAAAAGATGATCATCGTTCTAGGCAGCCGCACCGGCGAGGACATGGACCTCGACCTCCTGCGCCGCTCCATCGGCTCCTACTCGGAGGCGTCCGTCCGCATCCGCGGCGAGGAAAAGACGCTCGAAGTGCTCGGCGCCTTCCCCGGTCTCGATCCGACGAACCAGGCCCTGTTGACCTGGCTCAAGATGCAGAAGGTCATCGTCCTCCAGGCCATGCGCACCAAGCTGGCCAAGGATGCGCCGGAGTTGGCTTCGATCAATCAGCGCATCGACAAGGAGTTCCAGGAAATGGACCAGTTCGAGGTGAAGAGCCTCTCCGAGATCGCGCTGAAGATGATCGGCGACTATCTCTACGGCAGCGACAACCCCTTCCTCGCGGTGCGTTACTATGAGGAACTGCTGGTGCGTTCGAATCCCGAAGCCGACCAGTTCAAGGCCTCCGCCGACCTCGGTCTCGGCCGCATTGAGGCCCGGCGCACCGACGCCGAGTCGCGTCGCACGGCCCGCGACCGTTTCCGCCGCATCACCGACACCTACAAGGACAAGGACCTGACCCCGGCCGCCACTTTCGAGTTGGGCAAACTGGCCGTCGTCACCCAGGATTGGGAGGAAGCCAAGACCGCCTTCCAGACCATCAACCAGAACAAGCGCTGGCTCACCCCGGTGGAGCGCGCCGAGGCCACCTTCCGCTTCGGCCAGACGTTGGAAGCGCTCGGCGACATCGGCGGCGCCTTCCAGGCCTATACCGCCGCGTGGGTGACCTATGCGAAGCACCACGAGTGGTCCACCCAGTCTCTGGAAAAATGGCTTCAACTCGGATTCAAGGATGCCGAGACCAACATCACGGATCCGATCGCCCTGCGGGCGAAGAAAATGGAATTCTACAAGCAGTTGAAGCGCAAGCTGATCGAGTGGTCGCAGTTCCCCGAGACGGAGGCACTCCAGCGCCTGCGACTGCGCCTCCCCGACATGCGGACGGAACTCGGCATCACGCCCGAGGAGGAAAGCCAGATCAACTTCCAGATGGGTCTCAATCCCGACGGCACTCTGCCCGAGGAGCCGGGCAAGAAGAAGTGATTCCGCAGGGGCACCATTCCGATGCAACAGGGTACGATCGACGATCAAACAGGGTATCATCAGCCATGAAAGCAATCCGACTTTTCACCGTTTCACTGACCGTGGCCGCCGTGGCCGCGCCGGCTTTCCTGAATTTCGACCAAGCGTCAGCCCAGGCCCAGGCGCCGGCCGCCGCCGCGGCTCCAGCCGTCAAGCGTGAGTTGGGCGCCATGATCCTGCTGTCCGACGGCAGACGCCAGCGTGGCTTCGTCCAGGATACCAACGACCGCGGCCTGCTGTTCTCACTGGTCGAAGGGGCGCCGGGCACGGGTATGGCCTGGCAGACGCAGGTGGTGGATGTGGCTTTCGACGAGTCCGATGAGATCATGCGAGAGGCCCGCGCGGTCTATTCGCAGGGCAACTACGAGGTGGCGGTGCAGTTGTTCGACGGCATCGCGAATTCCTTCGCCCACGTCGCCTGGGTGCCGCGGAGTTTTTCCACCGAAGCCCGCTACTACCAGCTCGAGTGCCTGCGGCTGCTCGGTCGTTGGGAGGAAATGGGGCCGCTGCTCCAGACGCCCACCGCCCAGGCCATTCCGACGAAGCTGCCGGAGTTCTTCCAGCGGCAGTTCAAGCTGAACCAGCTCTGGGCACAACTCGGTGCAGGGCAGCTCGATGGCATCAAGACCACCCTCGCCGGTCTGGAGAAGCCGGTGGTGGGCCAAGCCAAACTGCTGCCCTCGCCCAGCCTCCAGACGCTGCCGCTGCGTGAGCTGGTGCAGATCACTTTCTTCAGCGCCAAAGCCAACGAGGCCGCCGGCAATCTCGACCGGGCTCTGGCGGACTACTACCGCACCTTCGCGCTGACTTTCTCCAATCAGAAAGTCCTCAGCGATCTGTCGATGAAGGCCGCGCTGTCCATCCAGTCGCGTCTGCCTGCGGTGGCGGAAACCAAAAGCCCCATGGCGATGCGCCAGATCCAGAGTCTGGCCTATCTCTACAAGAATTCGTTCGGCAAGGGTGAGATCGAGCCGGCCTATGACCCCTTTGCGGTGAAACCCGAGCTGCCCAAGCCGCCGGCACCGAAGGAAGAGGAAAAGCCGGCCGCACCCGCCGATGGAGCGGCACCGGCGGCGGATGCCGCCGCCAAGGGCGCGGCTCCGAAGGCCGACGCCGCCAAGGGGGAAGCCCCGAAGGCTGATGCCAAAGGCGAGGCGCCCAAAGCCGATGCCGCTCCGAAAGGGGAGGCGCCCAAGGCCGACGCGCCGAAGGCCGGGGCGAAGTGAGGAAATCGGAATCGGCGGTAATGCCGATTTTCTCAGGCGACGTAGGTGGACTGGGACTCGAACCCAGGACCAACGGCTTAAAAGGCCGCTGCTCTACCGACTGAGCTATCCACCCGTGCGGCGCCCGCGGGAGGCCGGGTGGGCTTCGGAAAAGCCCCGGTCCGCGTGGAGCGTGGTTCGTAACTCAGGTTTTCGGCCGGCGCAAGAAAAAGTTCCCGCGTCGCGTGCGGGAGATGATCGGCTGGAATCCGGGATAACGGCCTATTGGTCCCGCTTGAGGACCGAGAGCAGGCTGGCGTAGTCGTCCGTCCAGACGCGGAAGCCGGAGGGGATGGCGGGCTTTTCCCAGGTCCCCGATGCGATGAGGGGGAGGATCTGGCTTTCCTCCCGTGCTAGCAGGGCCCAGAGGGAACTCATGCCTTCAACCGAGGCGGGATCGTGATTTTCCACCACCCGATGGCGGGTGCGGCAAGCCACACCCAGCGAGTCGGCCAGGGCGGCGATGGCGGGGCGCAGATCGAAGTGGCGATTCGAAATGTGGAAGAGCAGGCGGCCGTCCGGCTTCAATTTCTGAAAATACAGGGCCATGGCCTCCCGGGTCGCGAGGTGCAGCGGGATGGCGTCGGAGGAAAAGGCGTCCACGATGAGCAGGTCGTATTGGCCATCCGCTTCCTCGGCGAGTTTTAGCCGGCCGTCGCCGAGAATGATGCGGCAGGTCGCCTGGCTGTCTTTCAGATAGGTGAAATGGCCGCTGTCGCGGGCGAAATGGACCGACGACGGATCAATCTCGAAGAAGTCCCACTGGGAGCCCTCGGTGCCGTAGGCGGCGAGGGTGCCCACGCCGAGACCGATCACGCCGACGTGCGCGAGCGGACGGACGGACTGGAGGGCGTCGATGATCTGGCCGCACGGGCCGCCGCGGCTGAAGTAGGTGGTGGGCTGGCGACGGGCCGCGGGATCGAGCACTTGGGAGCCGTGGAGCGTGGTGCCGTGCATCAGTTGGATCGAACGCCCCTCGTCGTCCATCTGCACGCGGTAGATCCCGAAAAAGGAGCGCTCGGTGTCGAGGGTGTGATCCGCAAACCGTTTCGCTGAAAGCGCAGTGGCGAGGAACAGGGCCACCCCGACGGTGAACAGGCGCGGGCTGATGAGCGAGGCTCCGTAGCAGGCCAGCGTGGCGGGCATCAGGAGGACGGTCACGGGGAAATCCGGCCACTTTTCGCCCAACCAGAAAGCCCCGGCGGCCAGCACGGCGGCGGCGGCAGGCACAAGCCAGCGCTTTCGCCCGACCGGAGCGCCGGTGGCGCTGGATGGGTCGCGGCGGGGCGTCAGAAAGAGGGCTGCGATGAGTCCGATGGGGTATTCCAGCACCGTGGTGAAAACCAGCGGGGCCACCAAAGCGGTGAAGGCGCCTCCGACCACGCCGCCGACCGACAGGGCGAGGTAGAAGGAGGTCAGGCTGGCGGCTGGCGGTCTTTCCGCGGCGAGACGACCGTGGCACAGGCAGGCGAGTAGGAAAAACGCCGTCAGATGCACGATCAGGATCAGCCCGGTGGGCTCCGTCGCCCGAGCCGCGAGCAGCAAAGCCAGTACGACTCCGGCCAGCGGCACCGCGCGTGCCAGAGCCCGATCACCGATCCAGGGGCGTTTGGCGAAGGCATTGATGAAGGAGAGCAGATACAGGCCCAGAGGCGGCAGCCACAACAGAGGCATCGAGGCGATGTCAGTGGTGAGGTACTGCGTCGTGCTCAGCATCAGGCTGGAGGGAATCGCGGCATAGGCGATCCAGCGCAGCCATTGGGACCGGGTCACGACCGGTTCGTCGGCGGCAGGGGACTTGGTCACGGCGGCGGCGGTTCCCTTCGCAGCGCGGGTCGCCTGCCAGCCGGCCAGGATCACGGTGCCGATGAGCAGGATGTATCCCCAGGCCCACCACGCCGATTGCCGGGCGAGCGGCAGGTGCGGCTCGATGAGCAGGGGATAGGCGAGCAGGGAGCCGAGGCTGCCGACATTGCTCGCCGCGTAGAGGAAATAGGGATCGCGGGCGGCCGGATCGCCCGTTTCCGCGAACCATCGCTGGAGCAGGGGGCTGGTGGTGGATACGGCGAAAAAGGGCACTCCCACGGAAACGGTCATCAGACCCAGCAGCCACCAGACGTGGGCCTGACCAGCCGGCGGGGACCAGTCATCGGGCAACGCGATCGGCATCGCCAGAGCGGCGAGCCCGATCACGAGGCCATGCACGATGACCTGGCGCCGCAGGGGCATCCGGGTGGCGAGGCCATGGGCATAGGCGTAGCCGAGGAGGAGGGCGCTTTGAAAAAACAGCATCGCCGTATTCCACACCGCTGGAGTGCCCCCGAGCAGGGGCAGGGCCAGGCGGGCAAACAGGGGCTGCACGCTGAAAAGGAGCGCGGCGGAGAGGAGGATGGGCGGGATGAACCACCGGATCATCCCGAGAAGAAAGTCAATAAACCCAAAAAATCTATAAAATTTTGAAATTATTGATATTCTCCAGGTATTTTCTGCCCGTTCAGCAGGATCGACTCCAGCGTGTCTGCCGGTCGGCGGAGTTCCAAAGCCAGAAAGCCCGCCTCTCGCGCGCCCTGCCAGTCGGCCGTAGGATCATCACCCACATGGGCGATGGCCTTCGGTGGCAGATCGAGAGCGCGGCAGGCCGTGTCGAAGATGAGGCGATCGGGCTTGGCCGCGCCGGCTTCGCCGGACAGGATGACCGCCTCGAAGTGGTCGGCGAGACCGAGACCCCGCGCGATGGCATGAAATCGACGGTCGAAGTTCGAAATGACCGCCAGCCGATGCGTCTCCGCCAGTCGGTCCAGCACTGGCAGCGTCTCGGGATACAGGTGCCATTCCGCCGGATCGGCAAAAGCATCGAACAAGGCGTCGAAAATGGCGGCCAATCGGTCGTCATCAGGGCTGTCACGGTCGCTGAGCCGGGCGGCTGAGCGAAAGGTGGCCTCCACCACGCCCCGCCACCACTGCCGCTCCCGCTCGTGGGGATCGGAGGCTCCGAGGGAATCGCCATGGAGCCGGGGCGCCCGCCGCCAGGATTCTCGAAAGGCTTGGTCGAGCGCCTCGGGCGGCAGGTCGACCGACCATTCCCGCGCCACCGCCGCATAGGTTTCACCAACCGGGCGGGCGAGGCGGAACAGTGTCCCGGCGGCATCGAAAGTGATCGCACGGATGGAACCGGTCATGGAGGCGAAAGGCGGGGCGGAAGCCGGTTGGCCGGGGGAATTTGGAACGGATTTCGGACTTGCGAGTAATTAAGCTTGTGCCATGTTCGCGTTCCTGCAACACTGGGGAAAGAAACCGGCACCCCGCCGTAAGAAGCAAAGTGAAGGATGGAGTGGGCTTGTTCCCGCTCTTTTTTTTCCCCTGAATGTCGCCACATCGCCCCGCCGCGAACCATGACTAACGAACTGCTGGCACTTTTTGAGTACTACGAGAAGGAAAAGGGAATCGACCGATCCACCATGGTCGAGGCCCTTGAGGGAGCTTTGTTGTCCGCTTCCCGCAAGAGCATCGGCCCGGCTCGCGATCTGAAGATTCACATCGATCCGCAAAAGGGCAAGATCAAGGTGACCGCCACTCTGGTCGTGGTCGACAAGGTGGAAAAGCCCTACGACCAGATCGACGGCTTCACCGCCCGCCGGATCAAGCCGGATGCGCAGATCGGTGACGAGGTCGAGGTCGAAGTGACGCCCAAGAACTTCGGCCGCATCGCCGCGCAGACCGCCAAGCAGGCCATGATGCAGCGCCTCCGCCAGGCGGAGAAGGAGCTGATCTACGATGAGTTCAAGGACCGCGCCGGCGACATCGTCAGCGGCACGGTGCGCCGTTTCGAGCGCAGCGACGTGATGGTCGATCTCGGCAAGTTCGAAGGGGTCATGCCCTCGCGCGAGCGCGTTTCCACCGAGGAATACAGCGTCGGGGATCGCATCCGCGCCTACGTCGTCGCCGTGGAGAACGGTCCCCGCGGACCGGAGATCATCCTGTCCCGCAGCCATCCGAATTTCGTTCGCCGTCTGTTTGAATCGGAAGTCAGCGAGATCGCCGATCGCACGGTGGAAATCCGTTCGCTTTCCCGCGATGCCGGCTACCGGACCAAGGTCGCCGTTTACAGCGCCGACGAAAAAGTGGACCCCGTGGGAGCCTGTGTCGGTCTCCGTGGCGCCCGCGTGAAGAACATCGTCCGAGAGCTGAACAACGAGAAAGTCGACATTATCCGCTGGAGCGACAATATCCGCGAATTCGTCGAAGACGCGCTAAAGCCGGCCAAGATTCGCTCGATCGAGCTGGATCCTGAAAACAAGCGGGTGCGGGTCACTGTCGACGAGAGCGAATTGTCCAAAGCCATTGGTCGGCGCGGCCAGAACGCCCGCCTCACGTCCCGCCTGATCGGTTGGGATGTCCAGGTGGAGAAGGACGAGTCCGCCCACGAAGCCTTCGAAGCCCGCGTCGCCGACGCCGCCAAGACTCTGATGGGCAGCCTGGGCATCGACCAGGAGGCCGCCATGGGTCTGGTGCGCGGAGGCATCAGCTCGCTGGAGATGCTCGCGAACGACATCGAAGGCGTCGACGTGGCCGAGATTCTCGATATTTCCGAAGACGAGGGCGCCGCCATCGTCGCCAAAGCCAGAGCCGCCTTCGGTGTCTCGGCTCCGTCCGTTGCGGACGAGCCCGCCGCCGAAGAGAGCGCCCCTGCGGCAGAAGACCCCGGCACCGAAGCCAGCGAACCGGCTCCGGCGCCAAATGAAGAATAATCTCGGAGAGGCCTGCCATGAAGACCGACCTCTCTACCGAGCGAATCGACCCCAGTAACTCAACCCGCGAAGAGACCTCCCCGCCGTCGTGCGGCTGACCCTTGTCCTACAGGCCAAGCGGATCGGCGGCACCGAGCGGAGCGGAACTCGCCGACCGAATCCACCACCGAATGGCCAATAGCAAGGATAAGAAACCCGCCGACGACTCAGGGTCGTTCGAGGAGCAGAAAAAGAACGCCCTCAATCTCTTTGAGAAAGAGGAGCGCCGCGGTCAGCGCAAGAACCGGGGTTCGGAGGTGGAGGCCACGGCTTTCGTTCCGCTCACCCAGACGGATGGAGGCATCGTCTCCACGCCCCAGTCGCAGGCAGCCCCCGAGGAGCCGGACCCGGAATCTCCCGGCGTGGTCGAGATCGAAGGCCAAAAGGTCATCAACATCAAGCCGCCGATCATCGTCAAGGATCTCGCCGAATTGATGGGCCTCAGACCCTTCAATCTGATCAAGGACCTGATGGCCTACGACGTGTTCGCGAACCCGGCGACCGCCATCGAGCCGGACATTGCCTCCAAGCTCTGCGAACAGCACGGCTTCGTTTTTGAGCGCGAGAAGCGGGAAAAAGGCGCCGGAGTTCATAAGGTTGAAGAGGTTATCGAAGAGCCGGAAGCTCCGGTCGAGGTCGAGGAAGACCTGCTCAAGCCCCGTCCGCCGGTGGTGACCTTCATGGGTCACGTGGACCATGGGAAAACGTCTCTTCTCGACTACTACCGCGGCTCCCGCGTCGTCGAGGGCGAGGCGGGTGGCATCACCCAGCACGTCGGCGCCTACGGAGTCGAGCGTGAAGGGCGTCGGATTACCTTCATCGACACGCCCGGCCACGAAGCGTTCACCGAGATGCGCGCCCGCGGGGCGAACGTCACCGACATCGTGGTGTTGGTGGTCGCTGCCGACGACGGACTCATGCCGACCACGCTGGAGGCCATGGACCACTGCAAGGCGGCCAACGTCACCATCGTCGTGGCGATCAACAAGTGCGACCTGCCCCGCGCCGATGTGAACCGGGTGAAAGCCCAGCTCCAGGAAAAGGGCCTTTCGCCTGAAGATTGGGGCGGGACGACGCTGTGCGCCGAGGTTTCCGCCAAAACTGGCCAGGGATTGGACGAACTCTTCGAGAGCATCTGTCTCCAGGCCGAAATCATGGAGCTGAAGTCGAATCCCTCCGGCCCGGCCCGTGGCGTCGTCATCGAGGCCCGCAGCGAGCCTGGCAAAGGCCCCACCGCGACCATCATCGTCCAGTCCGGCACGCTCAAAGTCGGCGCGCCCTTCATCTGCGGCAAATATTACGGCAAGGTGAAAGCCCTCGTCGATGACCGGGGCAAGCGCCTCACCGACGCCGGTCCGTCCACACCGGTCGAAGTCATCGGTTTCGCCGACGTGCCGAATGTCGGTGATGAACTGGTCCAAATGGACTCCGAGCGCCATGCCAAAAAGCTCAGCGAGGAGCGCCTCGAGATCGCCCGGCAGGAAAAGCTCAAGCCGCGCGAACGGTCTGCCCTGGAGACTCTGTTCCGCAACATCGAGGAGGGCACCAAGAAGACGCTCAACATCATCCTCAAGTGCGACGTGCAGGGCTCGGTCGAAGCCATCGCCAATTCCCTGCGCGACGTCAAGTCCGACAAGATCAATCTGGAACTCATCCGCACCGACGCCGGCCCGATCACCGAGTCCGATGTCATGCTCGCGAGTGCCTCGGACGCCATCCTCATCGGCTTCAATACCAAGGTGGAGGCCAAAGCCGTCCCCATCGTCAAGCGCGAGGGCGTGCAGGTGAAGCTCTTCTCCATCATCTACGAACTCATCGATCAGGTGAAGGAGGCGATGCTCGGCATGCTCGACCCCGAGACCCGGCAGCGCGTCATCGGCCACGCCGAAGTCCGGGAAGTCTTCAAGACCTCGTCCGGCCGCGTCGGCGGCTGCTACGTCACCGATGGCCGCATCGACCGCAAGGCCCGCGCCCGCGTGCTGCGCGGAGGCCAGCCGGTCTATGATGGTGGCTTTGTCACCCTGCGCCGGTTCAAGGATGACGTCAACGAGGTCAAGAACGGTCTCGAATGCGGCATCAAGCTCGGCGACTTCAACGACTACATGGTCAAGGACATCATCGAGTGCTACGAACTCGATCGCGTCGCCCAGACGCTCTGATACCGCCCGCGCGAGCCTGACGACAGTCCCGCCGGGCATGGTCGTCCGGCGGTCCCGGCGTCATTTCACCCCGCAACCCACCACTTCAACATGAGCAACCGACTGGCCAGAGTCAGCGAACTCCTCAAGCGCGAACTGGGGCAGTGTCTCGAGCGGGATTTCCACTTCGACGACGTGCTCGTCACCGTGCACCATGTGGACGTCTCGCCCGATCTGCGCAATGCCCACGTCTATGTCGGCATCGTGGGCGATGAAAAGCGACGCAGTTCCGTGATCGACCTGCTCAACCGCAAGCGTGGCCAGATCCAGAGCACGGTGATGAAGCGCGTCGTGCTCAAGTATACCCCGCACCTGCACTTCCTGTTCGATGGCTCCGTCGAGCGTGGCGTGCGCGTGGTCAACCTGCTCGACGAGATCGCCGCCGGCCAGCCGCCGTTGCTGCCCGACGAGGATGAGGAGGACGATGTCGAATACTACGACGAGGAGTCGACCTACACCGAAAGCGAATAAGCCGGCAGGAGTGCCGGTTTCCGGACCAACCCTGTTGGATCGGAGATCGAACCCTGTTTCATCGGAATCTGCATGACTCCCGCCAACGCCAGTTTCCAGACCCTGATCGGCCTGCTCGAGGGAGCCGCCACGATCGGCATCGTCAGCCACCGCCGACCGGATGGCGACGCCCTCGGCTCCTGCCTCGCGCTGGGAGCCTCGCTGGCCGCAATCGGGAAGACTGTCCACATCGTCAATGACGACCCCGTGCCCGATGGCCTGGGCTTCCTGCCCGGCAGCGAAGCCATCCGCGTCGCCGCGACCGTCGTCGCCGGAGGCGCGTTGCCGGTCGATGTCCTCGTCTCCCTCGACGCCGCCGGCGCCGATCGGCTCAGCGAGACGGCCTGGGCGGCTTTTGCTCTGGCGGAGGGAGGGGTGCGCATCAACATCGACCACCACATCAGCAACACCCGGTTTGCCGACTACAACTACGTCGATGCCATCTCTCCCGCGACCGGCCAGATCATTTACGAACTGATCGAGGCCGCCGGCTGGCCGCTGCCGGAAGGCGCCCGGGTCGCCCTGTATGCCGCCATCTCCACCGATACCGGTTCCTTCCGCTATCCCAGCGCGACCGGGCAGACTTATCGCATCGCCGCCAGCCTCATCGATGCCGGGCTTGATGTCGGCGAGGTGAATCGCCAGCTTTACGAGAGCTATCCGCTGCGCCGCCTGCTGCTGCTGCGCGACCTGCTACAGGATCTCGAGATCCATGCCGATGGCAGGGTCGTGGCGGTGAAATTGACCCGCCGGATGGCCGAGGCGGCCGGATTGCAGGCCGGCGACACCGAGGGCATCATCGACGTGATTCGCTCGGTCGATTCCGTCATTGTCGCCATCCTGTTCGAGGAGATGGAGGACGGAAAGATCCGCGTCAGCTCCCGGAGCAAATCCCCCCGCGCCGATGTCGGCGCCATCTGTGCCGTTTTTGGGGGTGGCGGACACACTCTGGCTGCCGGGACCCGCATGGCGGGGCCCATCGATGCGGCCGCGACCCGATTTTTGCATGAAGTATCCCAAAGACTCGATGGACTCGATTGACGGCGTATTGCTGGTGGACAAAGGCCCGGACATGACCTCCCACGATGTGGTGGCCGTGGCCCGGCGTGCCCTCGGCATTAAGAAAATTGGCCACTGTGGCACACTCGACCCCATGGCCACGGGGCTGCTGATCCTCGTGGTCGGTCGCGGCACCAAGATTCAGGACCTGCTCATGGCCGAGGACAAGGAGTATGTCGGCTCCCTCGAGTTGGGCAAAGTCACCAGCACCCAGGACGCCGATGGCGAGGTCACCGAGACCCGCGATCTCACCGGGATCGATGAGGCGGGCATCCGCGCGGCTTTCGCCTCGTTCACCGGCGATTTTTATCAGACGCCGCCCATGGTCTCGGCGATCAAAAAGGACGGCGTGCCGCTCTACAAGCTGGCCCGACAGGGCAAGACGGTCGAGCGCGAGCCGCGGCTGGTGCATGTGTACAGCCACCGCATCGACGCCATCCAACTGCCGATCGTGGACTTCACCGTGGTGTGCAGCAAGGGCTTCTACGTCCGCACCTACGCCCACGACATCGGTGAAAAGCTCGGCTGCGGTGCCCATCTGCGCTCCCTGCGCCGCACGAAGTCCGGGAAATTCGGGCTGGATCGCTCCGTCACCTTCGAGGACCTGAAGTCCGGCGATCGCGAGTTGCTGCTGAGCCGGCTGCTCACGCTGCCCGAGGTGTCCCGGCTGCGCGGAGCCTGAATGACGAATCACACGGCGCGCTGCCCATGATCGCCCACCGTGACATCGACGGCCTCCGTGACGTGCCAGGGCCGGTCCATCTGGCGATCGGGGTCTTTGATGGCGTGCATCTCGGGCATCAGGCCGTGATCGGCGCGGCGCTGGCCAGTGCTCGCGAGAGTGGTGGCACGGCCTGCGTCGTGACCTTCGATCCACACCCGGCCCGCGTCCTCGCTCCCGCCAGTGCGCCCCGGCTGCTCACGGCGACGGCGCACAAGCTGTCGTTGCTCGCCGGACTCGGCATCGGGCAGGCGGTCATCATCGGATTTGACCGGGAATTTGCCGAAATGCCCGCCGAACGCTTTGTGCGCCGGCTACACGAATCCTCGGACCGGCTCCGCCGCATCAGCGTGGGGGCCGACTGGCGGTTTGGCAACCGCTGCCAGGGCGATGTGGCCCTGCTCGAAAGCCTCGGGAAAGAGCTGGGCTTTGCGGTCACCGGCGTGCCCACCGTGAAGGTCGGCGGCTTTGTCGCCAGCAGCACGCGGATCCGCGAAGCCGTCGCCGGTGGCGATTTTGCGGTCGCCGAGCGCCTGCTGGGGCGGCCCTACACCGTTCTGGGCACGGTGGTCGAAGGGCGGCGGCTGGGGCGCACGCTCGGCTTTCCGACCGCGAACCTCCGCGTCCACAACGAGCAGTTGCCGCCCACGGGAGTTTACGCCGTCCGCGTGCGCCGGGTGGCGGATTCGGCTGTTTCCGCGGGGTCGGCTGATCATATCTGGGGCGGAGTGGCCAATCTCGGCTACCGGCCCACCGTGGAGACCGATGGTTTGCGCCGTCAGTTGGAAGTGCACCTGTTCGACTACGCCGGCGATCTCTACGGGGCTGAGTTGGAGGTGGAATTCCGCGCCTTTCTCCGTCCCGAGCGCGCCTTCGATGGGCTGGAGGCCCTGAGGGCGCAGATTGCAGCCGATGCCGATGCCGCCCGTGGGGTGCTGGGCAGGTGACGCGCGGATTTTCCCCGCCGCCCGGCTCCGATGGAACAGGGTCTGATCGGCGATGCAACAGGGTCTGATCGGAAATCCCAGGTCCCCGGTCAGGTCAAAGCCGGATTCCCGTGCGGCCAGGCCGGCAGGCTGAACCACGCGGCGAGGGTGGCGGCGATGTCGCAAAAACTGTCGCGGACACCCAGCGAACCGGAGAGTCCGGGAGCGTGGACCAACCAAGGCACCCGCTCGCGGGTGTGGTCCGTGCCGGTCCAGGTGGGATCGTTGCCGTGGTCGGCGGTGATCATGACGAGGTCGTCGTCGGAGATGAGCCCGATCAGGTCGCCGAGCCAGATGTCGAAGGCCTCCAGGGCCCGGGCGTAGCCTGCGGGGTCGCGGCGATGGCCGTAGAGCATGTCGAAGTCGACGAGATTGGCGATGATCAGGAGGCGGTCTTCCAGATCGCTCTCGATCCAGAGCCGGTCGATGGTCTCCATGCCTTCGGCATTCGAGTGGGTGGGGTGGGAGAGCGAGATGCCCTGCCCGGCGAAGATGTCCGCGATTTTACCCACCGAGATCACCGGAATACCGGCGTCGGTGAGCGCGCTGAGGATGGTGGGCGGCGGCTTGAGGGAAAAATCGCGCCGGTCGGCGGTGCGTTGGAAGGCCCCCGGTTCGCCGGTGAAGGGGCGGGCGATGACCCGTCCGATGCGGAGTTCGTCGGCCAGCGGTCGGGCCAGCCGGCAAATCTCGTGAAGCTGGTCAACGGGGATGCGATCCGTGTGGGCCGCGATCTGCATCACCGAGTCGGCGCTGGTGTAAAGGATGGGCTCTCCGGTGCTGAGGTGCTCGGCGCCCAGCTCTTCGAGGATCGTGGTGCCGGATCGGGCGATGTTGCCGAGAAACGTCTGGCCGGTCAGTTGCTCCAGGCGTTCGACAACGGACTCGGGAAACCGGTCGAAAGTCGCGAGGGGGCGATCCACGGGGGCTCCGGCGATTTCCCAATGGCCAATGGTGGTGTCCTTGCCGGGCGACTGCTCGGTGAGCGCTCCATAGGCCCACTGTGGGGAGAGGTTCCGTGTCTCCGGCGTCGTAAGGCCTGCCGCGAGGGCGCGAGCGGCATCGAGTCCGCAGGTCCGCAGGTGGGGCAGGGCGGTGTCGGGATGCCGTTCGAGGATGTGGCCGACGGTGTCGGCGCCCTGGTCGCCGAAGGCGGCCGCGTCGGGAGCATGTCCAATGCCGACGGAATCGAGTACGATGAGGAGAGCGCGCTTGGGAGTCACGTGATGGGAGAGGGCAACGACTGTGAGCGCCCGGAGGTGGCGCTCCGGGGTGGCAGACGAGCGCAGTCGTCAGGCTACGCAAGGAAACCGCAGCAAGCGGAAAATTTTCACGGACTTTTTGACGGTTCTACACCACTTATTCACCACTTTTTCGCAGGTGGCTGAACTTTTTTCGGTTTTCTGAAATTTCCACGATTCTGGTGCAATGGGGATATTTTGTGGTGCTTGGAGGTAAAAGGCCACAAGATATGGTGCGGTGATCGAAAAGTGCTTGCGATGAGTCGCAAAATCGAAAAAGCTATCGGGGTCGCCGCCGAGATATTCACAGGGCACCTGCGGGGATGCCAGACCGACGGGTCGCAGGCGTCTCCGGGCAGGGGCGGGGCGGGTCCCGGGGCGATCGAAACACGACACGAAACACCATGTTCCTAAAATCTCTAGAAATCCACGGCTTCAAGTCGTTCGCCGACAAGACGAAGCTCGATTTCCACCAAGGGGTGACCGGCATCGTCGGGCCGAATGGCTGTGGCAAGTCGAATATCGTCGATTCGATTCGCTGGGTGCTCGGGGAGACTTCGGCCAAGGCTCTGCGGGGTGGTGAGATGTCGGACGTGATTTTCAATGGCACCGATCGCCGCCAGCCTCTGGGCATGGCGGAGGTCACGCTGACGCTGTCGGGCTGTGCCGGGGTGCTCGACACGGAATACGACGAGGTGTCGCTGGGCCGCCGGGTGTACCGCGATGGACGGGGGGAGTATCTGCTGAACAAGCAGCCATGCCGGCTCAAGGATATTCACAACCTGCTGATGGACACGGGCATCGGTCGGTCGAGCTACTCCATCATGGAGCAGGGAAAGATCGACCAGTTGCTGAGTTCGAAGCCGGAGGACCGGCGTGCGGTCTTTGAGGAGGCGGCAGGCATCACCAAATACAAGGCGCAGAAGAAAGAGGCTCTCCGGAAGCTGGAATACACGGAGGCAAACCTGGTGCGTCTCCGCGACATCGTGGAGGAGGTGGAGCGCCAGATGCGCAGTCTGCAGCGTCAGGCCAGCAAGGCGAAGCGCTACCAGATCCTGCACCACGATGTGAAGGTGCTGGACCTACACTACGGGCACAAGCTGTGGCGGGAGCAGCAGGCGGAAAAGGCTGAACTGGAGAATTCCATCCGCCTGTTGCGCCAGCAGCAAAAGGAGCTGGAATCGGCGGTGGAAGACGATCAATCGGCCGTGATCGAAGCCAAGCGGGTCAATCAGGAGATCGAAACGCGGATCGCGCGGCTCCAGGGGGCGATTCAGGAAAAGGAGAGCGCGATTCAGGCAGCCACGGGGCGGATCGAGTTCAATGCCGAGCGTGCCCACGAACTGTCGGTGTTGATCGGGCAGAACGAGCAGGACATTGCCACCACCACGGAGAAGCTCAGCCAGCAGGAGGCCGATTTGCAGGCGGCCGATCACATGCTGCATTCGGTGGACGAAAAGATCGCCCAACTCGAGGGGCGGCTCCGGGATTACGAGCAATCCGCCGCGGATAGTCGCGAGCAGCGCAAGATCATCTCGCAGCAGATCGAGACGCTGCGGAAGGAGCGTCACGCGCTGGAGAGCCGGGTCGCCAGTCTGGAGGCGCGGATCGAGAATCATACCCGGCAACTCCAGTCCGACCAGGATCGCTTTGTCCAACTGGATGAGGAAATTGGCCGGCTCCAGAAGGACGAGCAGACCCGCACGCGCGAGGCGGATACCATCCGCGGTCGCATTGAGGAACTGCGGCGCACGGTGGACCGGCAGGAGGAGGAATTGTCGGCCAAGGAGCACCAGCATCACGACGCAAAGCGGGCCTTGGAGGCGCTGCAGCGGGATCTGGCGGAGTTTCACCGGATTTTCGCCGAGAAATCGTCGCGGCTTGAGGTGTTGCGGCAACTCGTCGCCGAGGGTGAGGGCTTTGAAAAGGGGACCCAGGCCGTTTTGCGGGGGCTCGATCAGCCGGATCTATTCCAAAAGGCGGTGCGCGGCGCGCTGGCAGCTTTCATTGATGTGGACCCCGAGTTCGTGCCTGCGATCGAGGCGGCGATGGGCCGCCATTTGCAGACGATCGTGGTCGCCGACACCCTGGTGGCAGAAAGCATGGTCGAGGCGCTCAAGCGCGGCAAACTGGGCAAGGCGACGCTGGTGGCCGAGGAACTGGTCAAGCGAGCCGCCGATCGGCAGATGCTGACGGTGCCGGATGGCGCGCTCGGTTGGGCGCTCGATCAGATCGACTGCGAAGAGCGGGTGCGCTCGCTGGTGGATCGGCTGCTGGAGAATGTGCTGATCGTGCCGGATATCGCCACGGCGCTGCGCCTGCACCGGGAACTGCAGGGCGTGGCTTTTGCCACCATGGCGGGGGAGTTCGTCTCCATCGAAGGGATCATCCATGGCGGCGTCAGCGGCGACGACTCCGGGTCTTTTCTCCGCCGTCAGAGCGACATCCGGGAGCTGGAAGCGGCCACCGAGAGTCTCGCCAAGGCGCTCGACCGCCTCGAAGATCGGCGCGAAAGCCTCCAGGAACGGGTGGAAAAGCTGGAGGGGCACATCGGGCTCTATCGTGACCGGCTTCAGCAGCGCCGGGTGGCTTGTTCGACTCAGGAAGGGCAGCTCGCCGTGGTCGAACGCGACCTGCAACAGTTGGACAACAAGCTGCAGAGCCTGCGCTGGGAACAAAAGGAAGTGGCCCAGCGTCAGGACGATCTGGATGAGCAGCTCACGGCGGTCCGGCAGGAGAAAGCCGATTCGGAGGCCCGCATCGAAGCCATCGCGGCGGAGACGACCGGGCTGCACCAACAGCACGAGGAGGCCGAGCGTCGTGAGCGCGAAGCCGGCGAGTTGCTGGCCGAGATGAAGACCACGCTCGCGGTCGAGCGACAGGCCCGTGAGTCGCTGGTGAGCCAACGCCAGCCCATGGCGGGCCGTTTGCAGGAACTCAGCGAATTGCTCACCCGCCGCAGTGCCGAGATCGAGTCTTACCGGCAGCGCATCGGCTCAGCCAATGAGGAAAACACGACGCTCGCCGCGCAAGTGGAGAGCGCGCGCGAGCAGGCGGCGGCTTTGACGGCCGAACTGGATCAGGTCCGGGAAGAACGCAGCGGCCACGCCACCGCCATCGAGGCGGGCGAGGGGCGCATGGTCGCCGAACGGCGGCAGATCCAGCAGATCGCGACCCAGGCGGGTCAGGAAGAGGTCCGTCTCGCGCAATTGTCCATCCGGCTCGAGGCCGTCGAAAGCGGGGCCCGCGAACGGTATCAGATCGATCTTGAGAGATTCGAACCCGACAGCCACACCCTGCTCGCGGTGATCGCCAGCCAGCGCCAAGCCCACGAACGGGGCGATCGCCGCTCCCGCAGCCAAGCGGGGGAGTCGGACGGGGAAGAAGCCGCCGAAACGGTGGAATTCGCCGCCGAGGTGAGCCCCATCGCTGAGCCGGCCGCCGAAGGAGATGAATCGGTCGAATTTGCCGACCCGGCTGAACCGGATTGGGATTTCGTCGAGGAGATTGTCGCCCAGTTGCGCAGCCGGCTCGATTCGATGGGACCGGTGAACATCGATGCCATCGAGGAGTTCGAGGAGCTGGAGCAGCATTACAAGTTCAACGTCCAGCAGATGCAGGACCTCGAAAATTCGAAGGAAGAACTGATGCGGATGATCGCCCGGATCAACCGGGACACACGCAAGATGTTCGGCGACTCCTTCGAGAAGATCCGTAAAAACTTCCAGGACATGTTCAAGGAGCTGTTCGGTCCGCAAGCCAAAGCCGACCTCATCCTCATGGACGAGGGAGACCCGCTGGAAAGCGGCATCGAGGTGATCGCCAAGCCTCCGGGCAAAAAGCTCCAGTCCATCAGCCTGCTCTCCGGTGGTGAGCGATCCATGACGGCGGTGGCCCTGCTGTTCGCCATTTACATGGTGAAACCTTCGCCCTTCTGCGTGCTCGATGAGTTGGACGCGCCCTTGGACGATTCCAACATCGGCCGATTCATTCGCGTGCTGGACCGTTTCATCGGCGAGAGCCAGTTCATCATTGTCACCCACAGCAAGCGCACCATGTCGCGGGCGGATGTGATGTATGGGGTCTCGATGGAGGAGTTCGGCGTCTCCAAAACGGTGGGCGTCAAGTTCACCAAGGACGAGCAGCGCGAGGAGACCGAAATGGGAACCGCCGCCCTCGCCGGCAGTCACGCGTGACCGTGGCGTGAGCGTTCACGCTTGGTCACTGACCAGCCCGCTGCGGCGCTGAGGGGAGGGGGCGTCGGCGGCGCGCCAGCCGGCGGCTGCGCTTCATCCCGGCAATGGCGATGGTGACAATGGTCGTGGCCAGAGTGGCCAACAGGATCAGACCGGGAATGGGGGAATGTTCCTGAATTTCAAACATGGAGGAAACGAATTCCGCAACCGTGCTATAATTTTAAAAAATTTGCAATAAATTTTATAAATTACCTTTACGTAGGTCTTCCTGGCCCCGGCTTTACTGACCCTCTCCTTTTGAGAGAGCCAGTGCCTCACGGTAAATGGATTCCAGATTTTCGATGCCGCGGTCGCGGTCAAAACGTTCCCGGACACTGGCAGCGGCAGCGTGTCCCATGCGGCTCCAAAGTGCAGGATCGGTTGTCAGGGTGTGAAGATGGGCGGCGAGACCTGCTTCGTCATTTTCGGCACAAAGAAGCCCCGTTTCGCCGTGGTCGACCGCCTCGGGGATGCCCCCGTGACGGGTCGCGAGAACGGGTAGGCCAGTGGACATCGCCTCCAGCATCGAGTTGGGCACACCTTCCTGATTTTGATCCGCCGTCAGCCGACTGGGATGAATGAACAGATGGCATCGACGGTAGAGGTCCCGCAGGTCGTCTCCCTTTAGAAAACCGCAAAACTCCACCGCGTCGCTCACGCCGAGGATTCGAGCTTGTTCACGCAGGGGGCTCTCGAGCGGTCCTTCGCCGGCAATGAACAGACGGGCGCCGGGCCGGTTGCGGTGAAAGTCGGCGAAAACACGCAGCGTCAGATCCAGCCCCTTCTTTTCGATCAGCCGGCAGGCTTGGACGAGATACCAACTGCTGCCATCGGCGGGCGCCTCCCGCGGGAACTCCGGAAAATCGCCGGTGGGAATGGCCGTGCGGTTCATCCGGATCTTCTCGATCGGGCAGCCCAGTTCCAGCAGTCGGTCGCGCAGGCTCTCCGAGCGCACCATGACCAATGGCACGCACTGCAGCAGTTCGCGCAGGCGGTCGATATAGCCGGGCTGATCGGCTCGCGGCTGCACGTCCATCCCGTGGAAGGACACCACGGTGGGCTTGGGCCACCTTTGGATGAAGGGCAATAAATGGACACCGGTATGGCCGAAGTAGACGTGCATCAGATCCACGTCGGATTGCTCCAGCACTCGGCAGAGGGCACCATATTCGCCCCGATAGACAATGGGTGGCTCACGGCGAATGTATTTCAGCCAAAAGCGGCGGAGAAAATTCGACTTCACTGCGCAATGCATGCGCAAATCGTCCACTGGGAACCGGTCGCCATGGAGGCGCTCCTTGCAGATGACGAAGGTCTTGAACTGGCGCAGCCCGGTGACCTGCCGGTAGATGTGGAGCATCTCCGGCTTGAGGAAGGTGGTGCAATAGCTGGCGACAATCGGGGGGCGCATGGCGGGATCGGCGGGGCGGGGGCGCACGCAGTAGTGAACCAGAGTGGCGGCCCGGTCAACCGGTGGAACCGCCTCGCCGGTTCATCTGGCATCCGCATCCTCGCCCCGCAGATCGCCCTGTCAGCGGATCATTTCCGCGATTTCACGATCTCGGCCAGCGTCTTCTCGCCCACGCCTTCGACCGTGATGAGGTGGGCCGCGCTTTCCAGCGGACGAGCCTTGATGATCGCGTCCGCGATGGTGTCGCCGATGCCGGGCAGCGTCATGAGTTCTTTTTTCGATCCGCCATTAAGCAGCTTGGTCAATGCGGCCTTGCGTGCCGTGGTCAGTTCGTCAACGATGGTGTTGGCCCGTTTCAACTCGGCTGTTTCCGGCTTGGCATCTTCCTTCGCCGCAGTCGAACCGCCTTTCTTGCCGGCTGACTTTTTGGATTCGGACTTCTTGGTCTCGGCCTTGCCGGTTTCCTCGCTGGCGGCCTTGCCTTTCGACTTGGACTTGGAGGATGACTCGGCCGAGAGGGCACTTCCGCCTGCCCCCAAGAGGCAAGTGATCGCGAGGCAGACAGTCAGGGTGCGTTTCAGTTTCATGGTTTCGTATCAGTAGTGTTTGTTTTAGTAACGAACGGTTGTGGGTCCTCCGATGATTGGTTTTAGCTGAATTATCAGTCAGTCGACAACAAAAATCTGACTGCCGATCACAGTTTTTCCCGGGTAACGGTCCGGATGACTTCGACTCATGAACCGACCGTAGGAACGGCGCCCATGTCCGCCCGGTCCGGGGCTCCAGGCTTGGCAGTTCGCAGCCTTCCGTTTACCATGGCGTCCTGCTTCGTATCCCGCTCTGATTGCAAGAGCTGGATCTTCCAATTTTGCCAAATGAAACCCATGAAAACATCCTCTCTGAGAAATTCCCGATCCCTGTTCCTGCTGCTGGGGCTGGCTCTGGCCGGCTTGCCGGGATACTTGGCTGCGCGAACACCGGTGACCACGAAACTGTTTCCCCGGAAGACGCCAGCCGCGGCGGCGGATCTTTTTGGCCGATCCGTGGCGGTTTCGGAAAAATGGCTGCTGGTCGGCTCGCCCGAAGATGATAATACCGGTCCGGCGGCGACCGCTCCCGGCTCGGTCTATGTGCACGATGCCGTGACGGGGCGATTCCTGCGTCGTCTCGTGCCTGCGGATGGTGTTGCCGGGGACGAATTTGGCTTGAGCGTGGCAGTCTGCGGAAATCTGGCGCTGATCGGTGCCCCGGATGCTCTTCCGGCCGGGAACGGAAGAGGACGTGCGTATCTCTACAATCTCGTCAACGGTGCGCTGCTGCGAACCTTTGTCGCGCCCGATGGCATCGAGCAGAACAATTTCGCGACGGCCGTCGCGCTGAGTGATCGCTATGCGGCGGTCTCGTCTCCGAGTCGGACGGGGACGACCTTCGAGGGCATCTATGTCTATGAACTGGCCACCGGCATTCTGGTGGCGAAGCTCATGGGCAATGGCATCGACCCCGGAGAAGGATTCGGCGAAGCCATGGCCATGTGCGGCCGGCACGTGCTGGTCGGGGTGCCGTTTGGCGAAGGCACCAAAGGCGAGGCCATCCTGTTCGACATCGAAAAGGCACGCAGTGCCACGCCCCTGCCCGGCACGCCGGGGCTGGGCGAAGTTTACGCGACGCCGTTGCGGGCCTCCGACGGGGTGGCCGGGGATTTCTTCGGCATTCGCGTCGCAATGAGTGGTGATCGCATCCTGGTGGCTGCCCCCTTTCGGTCGAGCCAGAAAGGCGGCGTCTATATCTACGATCTTCCCACCGGGACACCGCTTGGCTCGGTCCTTCCGGCGGGAGCCAGCGATGGCGATCGGTTCGGCTCGTCCGTTTCCATCAGCGGAAATCTCGGTCTCATCGGCGCCAGCCGGATGGAATCCGGACGCGGGGGCGCCTATCTGCTGGATGTCAAAGGCGGGCTCTTTGTCCAGCAATTCCCCGTGGATATCACCCAGAGCTTCGGTTTGGCCGTGTCGATTTGTGGAAACACCGCCGCCATCGGTGCGCCCGGCGATGACATGCTGGCTGCGGATAGTGGTGCGGCTTACCTGATCCGCCCGCTGGCGTCGGAATTGCCGATGGTGACGCTGACCCAGCGACGGGATTCCGCGCCTGGTGACGTGGATGTGGAGTTCAATATTTTAGGGCAACCGGGCATCAACCCCGATGGCGAAGTCACCTTTTTGTCGAGCCTCACGGGCGACGGCTCGAACCGGGGCCGGGACATGGGCATCTACACCACCACCTTTTCCAATAACAGGCTTACCAAATTGATCAAGACTCGGGACGGGGCCGCCGCCATCGGCGTGGGGCTCAATATCGGGGCGGTGGTCGGAGCGGTCAGCAGTCAGGCCAACTCGGTCGTGATGGACTTGCGCGTCACTGGAGCCGGTGTGAACCGGACGAACAACCAGGTCATCCTCGGCTTCAACGGCACCAACCTGGGCAGTATCCGCACCGGGGTGGACTACGGCATCTTTGGAAATGCCAAGTTCGCCGGCTTTTCGGAGCTAGTCCACGCCGGGCCGCAGGGATCGGACCGGATCGCTCTGCCATTCCGGCTGCAACTCGATCCCGCCGCCGCGGTCGACACCACCAACGACAGCGGTATTCTCATCGCCGATGCCGCGGGCGATCCGCCTCTGGTGCGGGACATCGACGCCCGCGAGGGGAAGCCAGTGGCGGGATCTGCCACCGACACGTTCGGCGAGTTCCTCGGTCGGACCGCTGCCCGGGCGACCGGAACGACCGGCAACGAGATCGATTTCTACGTTTTCAGCAGCTACGTCCGGACCGCCACCACCACGGGCAAGTCACCCGGCCTGATGCAGTGTTTCTCCAAGCAATCGGCCACCGGTACTGTCCCGACCAGCATTGCCCGGCAGGGCGATGCGGCTTCCTTCAAGACGCATCCCAGTGTGACGGTGCCGATGACGTTCCAGGCGATGCTCGGCGAATCGATCAACGTGAACGGTTTTGGCTTGGTGCGGGCCACACTCGCCGGTCCTGCCAATCAGGCGGCCTTCAATGAAGGGTTGTGGCTGGAGCCAGTCACCCCCGGCCCGGCGGAAATGGTGCTGCACAAGAGCGAGGAATTCGTCTCTTCGGGCGCCACCGTGAAAGTGGGGCGGATACTGAGCTTCTGGCCCGCAGGCGATCGCATCGTGGTGCTGGTGAAAGGATACGGAGTCGGTATCAATTCCGCGAACGATTGTGCCCTGCTCGTCGCTCACAAGGATGGAGCCAATTGGGTCCTCCAGAGCCTGCTGCGGGAGGGCGATGCCCTCTGCGATTGGGATTGCCCACGGGTGGCCGCGATCCAGCGCGTCGAGGTCGATCCCGTCAACGGCCACTACGCCATTGTCGCGGCCCTGACCGGATCGAAAGGGCGCAACCAGGCGCTTCTCCTCGGTCGTCTGGATGTCGGCAATGACACGGCGCGCCACTCGCTGCGCCTGCCCGTGATGGCCCTGCGGAAGGGCACGCTCTACAACACCCGGCACAGCGAATCCACCCGACTGCTCTCCATCGACCTGCGGCCGCGCCTCGATCGCAGCGGCGCCGGCGGCAAAGGCCTCGGTCAGGTGATGAACCCTGTCGGAGTGCTCACCGCCGCCCTCGCTTTCGACAATGGAGCCGTGGAACTGATGGTCGGTCGGCCCTGAAGACGGACAGGGTGCGTCTCATTGCGATTCAGAGGTGAACTGAATCGAAAACAGATCGGCCTCTCGCAGCGCGATTCGCAGACGCACCGGCTGGCCCGCCAGGGCTGCCAGATCGGGCTGGGATTGCCATGCGACGACGGCCCCGGTCGCATCCCGCGTGATCGGCACGGCGTCTTCCAGGGAAAAGCCGGGCAGGGCCTTGCCCGATTCGTCCAGCAGGGCCACCCGCACCGAGCCGGCTTCGGACAGTGGCTTTACGTTCACCACCAGACGGTCGCCGGTGAAAGTCAGCGGTTTGGTCACCATTTCCCCGCCGTCGCCATCCACCGGCGCACGCAGTGAGACGAAGCCGTCGAGGCGGTAAACGAACCGCCTCAGCCGCCCTGGTGTCGTTCCGAGATAGGCTTCCGTGGCATAGACTGACAGCTCATCCGGCTTGCCTGGCAGGGAGAGCAGCCCCCAAGCCATGTAGTTGCTGCGGTTGCCCTTTCGGTCCGCTGGCGCGCTCTCCGGTATCACCGGGGCGGCATGGCGCACGAAATTGAGCCCGTCCCGACTCGTCATCAATACCGGCTCGACCCGGTGCCCCTCGTCCGGCAGGTAGCGGGTGGGAAAACCGATGAACAGGTGCGGCGCCCGCGGATGGGGCAGCACCGCGTTTGTGTAGAGGTGCTGATCCGGCACTCCCTCGGCATACTGGACATCGTGGTGCGGCTCCCAGGTGAGGAAGTCCCGCGAGGTGGCCGTCCGGATCGCGCGAAATCCCTTCGGCTTCCACTCCCGGCCGTCCGCCACGCCGTCGGTGAAGATGCGCCAGTAAGCCCGGTATTCGCCCCTCTGCCCGTCCCAGAAGGCCAGATTCTGCGAGTCGAAGGCCCCCGCGACGATCAGCGGTTCGCTCCGGTCCCGCACCCAGTGAATGCCATCGGCCGAACGAAAATAGATCAGTCCGTGCCGCGATTTTTCCGCAGCGCTGCCCAGGGCCTTGTAGCGGGATTCAGGGGGACAGTTCGGATTCGTGTCCTTGAAGGGGGTGAAATTGTGGACCGCGTCGCCGTCTCGCAGAATGATGTTGTTGGCTTTTGATCCCTCGAAGTCGTGCAGCCCCAGTTCCGGCTTGCGCCAGCGGATGCCATCGTCGCTTTCGGCATAACACGTCACCTCGGACCGCAGTTCCCGCTGAGTGGCCGGATCGTGCGCCCAGCCCCGGTAATACATCCGGTAAAGGTCACCATCCTGAAACAGCGTGAAATAGCCCGACGTATTCCCTTCCCACGGAGCATCGGCGGTCAACACCACCTCACGTGGCTCCGGTTGGTGCAGGTGGTGGTCCAGATCTCCGCGGATTTCGGCGACCAGCATCTCGTCGGTCAGCAATTCGAGCCGACTGCCGAGCGCGATTGGCTCGGCTTGGGCGACAAACGTCAGGCAAGTGAGAGAAAGGGAAAGAAGCGGCAGGGGGTGGGGGATTCGCATGCCACCCATCTTGACGGATTGGCTGCACCTTGCCGAGTCCGCATTGACGTTCCCGGCGAAAGTTGAAGAGACCCTGTTGGATCGGCGATCCAACAGGGTCTCATCGGAGATGATACCCTCTCTGATCGGAGATCAGAAGCCGAAGGTGCCGGCTTCGTCGAGGGAGCCGGTGCCGACGCCAGAGGTGCCGACGAGGCTGGCGGCGGTCAGGGCGCCGCCGACGACGGTGTCGCCGGAGGCGTAGATGCCGTGGTTCTTCGCGGTGCCCTGGC
>JAEUHH010000061.1 GCA_016795505.1 Verrucomicrobiales bacterium
GATTTGCCGAAAAGAGCGAGTCAGAATCTTCAATGGCAAGGCGCGAACGAAGGAGCGCAGCGAGCTGCGTGACTGAGAAGCAACGCAGCCAGTGGAGATTCTGGCCGCTCTCTCGAGATCTCCCGAGCGAAGCGAGCCGGATCCATCCCCATGGAGAAAGATTTTTTCGGCAAAGTTTTTTGGCAAGGGGTCTAACCCTCGCCACGCACCGCAAGGCGCAGCCCAATCCAAGGTCATCAATTTTGGTTCGAAGCCTGAACAGACCTCTAACCCACCCCTTTTCACCAATCCCCACTCTCCAGCCGGGCCTTCCGCTGCTCCCAGTCCGGCAACAATTGCTTCAGGAGCAGGTGAAACTCCCGCCCGTGATCCCCATACCGGAGGTGACAGATTTCGTGGGCGATCACGTAATCGACACACGGCGAGGGCGCCCGGATCAGCGCGGGATTCAGGCAGATCGTGCCATCCGCCTGGGCGCTGCCCCACCGCTTTGGCATCGCCAGCAGCCGCAGTGTCGGCCGGGGCAGCTTCCGTGTCACACACCAGTCACTCCATCCGGCCAGCCGGGTTTCGAATTGATGCCGCGCCCGGCCCCGATACCACCGTTCCAGCGCCTCCTTCACCGCCGCCTCATCCCGCGTGGGCACCACCACTTCCAGATAGCCCCCTTTCAGCAGCACGCCGGCCCGTTCTCCGACCCGCACTTTCAGCCGGTACTGCCGCCCCAGATACCGGTGCGTCGCGCCCGTCACATAGCGTCGCGCCGGTCGGGTGGCATTCATCCCGCGGAACGCCTGCCGTTGCCTGGCGATCCACCCGCGGCGCTTTTCGACCCGCGCCACGATCGCTTCCACGGACGCCCCGACAGGAGCGATCAATTCCAGCGACCCATCCGGCAGCACACTGATGGCCAGCGTCTTTCGCGTCCGGCGCACCAGCCGCGCCGGTCCCGCCGGCGTGTCGATCCTTTCCGCCCGATCAGACATCGTCGGTTCGGTGAATCGCGATCCGGATCGCGGCTTCGATGATTGCATCCATCTGCGCAAAACTCAGGGTGACCCCCCTTTGCCGTTGCAGCGCGAACAGGAAATCGTCCAGGTCGTTCCGCATCCGGTTCTGCGCGTCGAGGTTCTCCCGCCACCGCACCACCGCGTGACGGCGGATGATCTGGTCCATGTCCACGGCCGCCTCGGCCAGGAGCTGATCCGCCGGAGGCGGCGCTTTCGGCCGGTCTCCACCGTAGCGGGGCCCGTCATCTTCCCGAAATCCGCCCGGCCCGTCCGGTGCCACCGTCCCACTCACACCACTGTCGGCCAGCGGCATCGCCAGTTGTTCTTTCAGCGCGCCAAAGAGCGCCCGCGACAGGTCGCTTTCTTTCAGCACGTCGGGCACGTCTTTCAGATGGCCACCGCGCACCTCTTCCAGGATCCGGGTCACTCGCGCCAGATACTGCGCCTCGCTGATCCGTTGCGCCCGGTAGTCATCGATCGCCTGCTGGAGCAGCGACGACAATTTCCGGTAAAAGAACGGATCCTCCTCCATCTTTTCCGTGATCGTCTTCTTCGTCCGGTTCGCGATCGTGTCCGCCTTGGCGCGGTCGCTCGACATCTTCGCGACCTCCTTCTCGAACGCCTCCCGCTCGAAGATGTTCACCGGCTCCACCACCTGGATCACTTCATCCGCCTGCACGTAGGTGTTCAGCAGCTTCTGGATCTGCTTTTCGTATTCGCGGTAGTCGATCTCTTCGGCGTAGCGCAGTTTCACGCTGGCGCGCAGCTTCTGGAAAAAGGCCGCATCATCCTTGTAGCGCTGCAGCAGCGTCGCCGGCGTTTCTTGGACCCATTGCAGGCTCGCCGCCGCCAGCTTCAGCACCCGGCTGAACCGCCACAGCCGGGTGTAGAAATCATCCCGAACCTCCTTGCGCTCCAGCGCCAGCTCGAAGGCCTCTTCATCTTTCTTGTTCGGCACCGCCCGGAACAGATCCCACAGCGCGTCGTGCAGTCCGGGCAGCTTCCGCGCCTCTTCGATCACATTCGTCAGCGTGCCCTCCAGATCTTCCGCGTCGAACTCACCGCCCAGGCTGCTGTAAAGTTCCAGCGCTTCGTGCAGCTCCGTCACCACGCCGTAGTAGTCGATGATGTGGCCGAAATCCTTGCCCGGATGGAGCCGGTTCACCCGCGCGATCGCCTGGAGCAGGGTATGCCCTTTCAGACTGCGGGCGATGTAGAGCACCACGTTGCGCGGCGCGTCGAAGCCCGTCAGCAGCTTGTCGACCACGATCAGGATTTCCGGTTCCTCTCCCTTCTTGAAGGCGTCGATGATCCGGCGGTTGTACTCCTTCTCGGTGCCGTATTTGGCCATCATCGCCTTCCAGAACCGCTCCACGCTTTCATCTTTCTCGATCTGCCGATGTTCCTCCGGATTCTCGATCTCCGTCGGCCCCGAGATGATCACTTCCGTGCTCACCTTGCCGAACTGATCGAAATACTCCTTCAGCAGCAGCGCCTCCTTTTTGCCCGGCGCGGTGAGCTGTCCTTTGAAGCCCGTTCCCTTCCACTGTTCGGCAAAATGCCGGCTCACATCCCAGGCGATCAGGTAGAGCCGGCTGTGGAGCCGATTCAGTTCGTCGCGGGCGGAAAACTTCCGCTTCAGGTCGGCCTGTTGCTCCTTCGTCAGCCCCTCGCACAGGGCCTCGAACATCCGGTCCACCGGTTTCTGATTCACCTCCTGCAGGATATGCCGCCCCTCGTAGAGCAGCGGCACCACCGCCTCATCGGCCACCGCATCGCGGATCGTGTAGGTCGCTTCACGGATGAATCCGCCAAAGCGTTGCGCCGTGTTCTTCTCCTTCTTCATCAGCGGCGTGCCGGTGAAGCCGATGTAGCAGGCGTTCGGCAGCGCCTTCTGCATCGCGAGATTCGCCTCGCCGTATTGGCTGCGGTGGCTCTCGTCCACGAGGAGGAACAGGTCGTCCTTCAGGCGGCTCAGCTCGCGGGCGGCCTTGGCCGCCGTTTCAAACTTGAAAAGCACCGTCGTGATCACCCCGACCCGCTCGTCCAGCAGCAACTCCAGCAGGTGCGCCCCGGTCCGGGCCTGTTGCGGTTCCTTGCCGCACTGGTGGAAGGTCTTCGTGATCTGTTCGTCGAGGTCGATCCGGTCCGTCACAATCACGATGCGCGGGTTGGGGATGCCTTCATCCAGGGCCAGCGCCTTGCCCAACAACACCATCGCCAGCGATTTGCCGCTGCCCTGGGTCTGCCAGATCACCCCGCCCTTCCGCCGACCGTTCACGTCGCGTTGCCGGACCCGTTCCAGGGTGGCCTGGATCGCAAAGTACTGCTGGTAGCGGGCCACCTTCTTCACCGCGCCGCCCTCGTCGTAGAGGATGAACTGCCGCGCCATCTCGATGAGCCGCTCCGGACGGCACAGCGACCAGAGCAGCGCATCCTGCGCCGTCGGTTCCCGCTCGGCCAGCAGCGCATCCTCGAAGGTGTCGCGGGCGAAGGCGAAGAGCCCCTTGAACAGCTTGGCGTGTTCCTCCGGACGCACCGGCGTGTTCACCAGGGCGCGAACCTGTGCCGTGGGATCGTGCAACTCACGCCACTTCGACCAGAATTTCTCCGGCGTGCCCGTCGTGGCGTAGCTGCCGTCGTTCTTGTTCAGGGCCAGCGCCAGTTGGGCGTGGGTGAAGAGCTGGGGAATCTCATCCTCCTGCCAGTTGCGGATGGTCTGGTGCACCGCCGCCAGGAGTGAATCCTTCTCATCCGGCCGTTTGCATTCGATCACCACAAAGGGGATGCCGTTGACGAAGCACACGATGTCCGGTCGGCGCGTCTCCCGGCTGCCGGTTCGCTCCACTTCGAATTCCGCGGTGACGTGGAAAACGTTGTTGCGCGGGTTCTGCCAGTCGATGTAGCGCAGGGTGAAGCCCTTCGTTTCGCCGTCGATCGTCTGGTCGAGGCTTTTGCCCAGGGTGAGCAGATCATAGACCTTTTCGCTCGTGCGGACCAGTCCCTCAAAAGGCACCTCCCGCAGCGCCTCGATCGCCTTCGCCACGTTCTCTTCGGAAAAGGGGATCTCCCGCCCTTTGAACTGAATCCGGTTGAGCCGTCGGAGTTGTTTCGCCAGGATGTCTTCGAGCAACACTCGCCCCATCCGGCCCCGGCGCTCGACTGCGCAGTCTTCCGGCGTCAGGTAGCCGTAGCCGAGCTGCTGGAGCGTCCGCAGCGCGGGGAGTTGGCTGATGAGGGATTCTTGGAAGGACGGGTTCATTTCGGAAAAAACGGTTTCCAGAAATCCGTCGATTTCCAATCCGGGGAAAATCCCATCGCAACGGGGTCAATTTCCGGGTAACGAACCCAGAGTTCATCAAAACGAACGACCCATTCCGACGCATATCCGATGGAGCCCAGGAGATCGACGATGACGACCGCGAACGCATGGAAGCGGTCGGGCGAGGAGACCAGGCCACGGTGTTTCTTCGCGACCTTCGGAGGAATGGAAAAGACGCGGTTCCACAATCGGTTGTGATGGGCGCAGAGGTTCCTCAAATAGCTCAAGCTGAACACCCACTGCTTGAAAACAGTTTCATGGACTCGAAAAGGGGCCGCGATGGATTTGACAACCGTTTCGTCGGCCAGACACGAGAGGATCCGCGACATCACGCCAAACGAGAGCGTTTCCGCCGTCATCCAGATCGGAGGCAGCTTGGGATCTCCGTACTTCGCGTAGTAGTGTTCAATAAAAGTCTCCGAGTGCTTTTGGGGAATTTGTTTCTGGTTCGTCGTGGGATTGAAGCGGATGCCGACTGCTTCCTCGATCTTCCTCTCCAGATCAGTGAGTTGGTACCGCATCCGGAAGTGGCTGAGTTGCATGAACCAATGCGGACCGAGTTTTGTCGCCGTCTCATTCACGATTCGAGCACGGATCGCGACCTCGCAACGCTCGATCGCATCAGCGACCAGGAGACGAAGTTGCCGGTCGAACTCGTAGATTCTCAGCACCTGTTCGAACGACGTCCCGGCTTTGAACTTCGACCGATTCGAAGTGGATCGGAACGGGTGGGTGTAGCCGGAAAAACGGTAGTAGCCGATTCCGGAAAGCTGCCGCACGGCGAGATCCGGATCCCGGACAACCATTCCCTTGGCGATGAGCTTGTTGACCTGCTCCTCGACCGACAGGGCCGGCTTGGTGAATTTTCCCGTGCTGGCCATAGGTCACGGGCAAAAAAATACCCGCCAAAGTGCGCTTCCGTGGAGAGGCGTGGCGGGCTTGTTGCAAAGAGCTTCGCATCGGGTTGTCACGGCGTCAAGTACTCCGGGCGACGGCGGCCTTGAGGTCCCACCGAAAGGGTCGGAATGAAATCGGCTTGAATCGCTCATAATTCGCTGATTTTCAGTTTTTTAGCAATAATCTCCCGGGGCAGGTTGGCCTGAGGGATCTCGAAGTGGTGGTGCCATTGGTAAACCGACCCAAGCCACTTTCCGCATTCCGCCATCCATTGTTTCCAGTAGATTTCGAACCGCGACGGGTCACCAAGCCCGTTTTCCTCTAAAAGTTCCAAAAGCAAATCCCGGTGGCCGAGGAAGGTTCGGAATCCGCGATTGGCCACTTCCCGGTCGAAGCGGCAAAAGCTCTGAGGAACCATTACCGGCCACGTCATTTGCTTCTGCTCTGAATCGAAATGCCCCTTCGAGAAGGTGTAGCAGAAGTTCAAGAAACTAAGGAACTGGTAGTACGCCGACAGGGCGCTGAGAGCGTACTCGGCGGAGCCAAATGCCTTGGCAGCCCAGGGTTCCCGAAACTGCCGGACGAGAAACGGCCAGGCGATCGTGCAGGTGTGATTCAGGGAGTTCGGCCATCCCGTGAGGCTCGTGTCGAGAAACAGCGGCTTCGATTCCGGTTCGCGCCATCGTTTCGGCGGGCGCGTCGTGGTGAGGTCGTAGACCTGTCGTCCGCGCCCCGACTCCATCAGCATCGCACCGACCAAGGCCTGGCCGACGAATAGAAGGAGTTCAGGGAAATCGATCCAGTAGGAACCCTCTCCTTTCCAACCCGGCGGCTGACTCACCTCATCGATCCATCCCAACTGTCCCGAGAACTCCTTCTCCCCCGATTCGGCTCCAGCAACGATCGCGGCGAAGAAGGGCTGGTAGCACTTCACGCCTCCCGACGCATGGTCGAGCAAGGAATCAAACTTCTCTTGAGTGAATCGCGGCAGCTCCGAATTGGCGTCACGCCACGCGCTGAGGTCTGCGGCCGCGCGACGCCCGCTCGCCTTCAGAAGACGGCGCCATGCCACGGTGTTTCCCGATGTGGCCAGATTCAGGGCGGCATCATAGGTTGCGATCGGGTCATCCAAGACATCCGAATACGAGGCATCCTCGACGGCTCGGCGTTCGACCACCACGGGGCTCGGCGAACTCAAATCCGCGAAAGGATGAGGGCCAAGAGGGGGCTTCGCAAGACCGGCGACCTGATGGATCGTTTTGACGAGCGACTCGAGCGCGCTCCCAAACCCGTCATCGTCGCTGAAATCGACGTAGAGGCGGGTCGATACGCAGTCGGGGACGCAGACCTCTTCACCCTGCTGGCGGATCACGGGCACGAACTTCCGGGTCCCCAAATCCCGCACCAACTCGCCCGTCACGATCATGGCTTCGTAGCCCACTCCGCCCTTTCCATCATTCGCTTTGCGGACGTAGGGCTCGGAGCAGACCATCAGGACGCGGTCGGCGGTCTTCACCGCCCGTTCCATGAATTTCGGCACATCGTCGCCGGGCTCGAGATCCCACTGGTCGAAAATCACTTCGACATGCTGCTCACGGAGGGCGGCGGCCAGCTTTGCCACCCACTGCTTGTGTTCCCGGCTGTCGTGGGAATAAGAGAGGAAGACCACCGGCGCTGCCGGCTGCCGTTGATCGGGCTCGGTGTTCATGGACGGACTCGGATTTGCCCCGTCAGAAGCCGTTGCATCAGGCCCCGCTTTTGCTGGTCGAGGGCGCTGCGTTGGGCGCGGAAAAGGGTGAGTTGCTGGTCGGCGGTGTCGAGGATGGCACCAATTCTTTTTTGATCTTCAATGGCTGGATACGGGAGTTTGATGAACCCGAAATCAGTAAAGCTGATTTGCTTGCCGTCACGGATTCCGATGGTTGCGATGGCGAGGCGGCTGATGAAATCGGTCGATTTGAAGTAATGCCGGTAGAAGCTCTGATCGATTTCCTTGATTGGGCGGATGACGTGGTAGGCGGGGCTCACAGCGCCAGTAACTTCTGAGTATTCGAGCCCACCTTGGAACGAACGCAAGCTGATGACGTAATCGCCTGCCCGAACCACTTTGTAGGTATTGATGTTGTCTTCGTCGTGGGCAATTCGGCGTTCGAGGGAGCTGCGCAGAACGATTCCTTGATCCTGTGTCACTGATAGGACTGGCAATGCCCCCGTGTTGCGCTCCGAACGGTTGGTGAAGATTTCCGACGCCTTGAGATGCTTGATCGAAACGCCATGCGGCTTGAGCCTGCGGCGGCCGGTGAGGAGTTGCTGCATGAGGGCCTTCTTGCGGCGCTCCTGGGCTTCGATGAGGGCGTCGAGCTGGGTCAGGGCCTCGTCCCACGTCGTCAGGATGTCGGCGATCTTGCGTTGTTCGGGGAGGGGCGGACAGGGGATTTCGATCTGTCGTAGATCTCCCAAAGTGATTTCGTGAAACGTGCTCCCTTTTGCGACTGCCAAGATCCTACGAATCACTGGAGTATGCTTTAACGCATAGCGCACATATCGACCATCGTGTGACTCTGAAACACTGATTCTGGCTGTCCCCTGTGTGAGATTGGCTCCAGCCAGGTCCCTCGGGACAAGACTGGATTCACCGATGTTGCCACGAAGCGAGAATACAATATCCCCAGGAGAGACGACCGAACGGTGGTAATTGGCTGCAATAGCAGGATTGGTCCGCAAGACAGTGTTGGCGTCGATGGCCTCGCCAACATCTGTGCTTCGAATGTATGGAACACCATCGGGATCATGCTCACCAGCCTGCACGATGCCGTAAACAATCGGCTTCCCTGGAGCGACCAACGAATCCAATGGGCAGAAGTTAAAAACATGCCCATTCATACCCCCAACTCCTCCAAGTAAGCCTGCATCTTGGCCCGCACGGTGGCGAGTTCGGATTCGAGGCGGGTGATGTCGGCCTTCACGGTGTCGAGGTCGATCTCGGCCTCTTCCTCGAAGGTATCGACGTAGCGGGGGATGTTGAGGTTGAAGTCGTTGTCAGCGATCTCCTGCGGGGTGGCGCGGTAGGCGTATTTTTCCACCGTCTGGAAGGCCGTGTAGGTATCCACGATCTTCTGCACGTGCTCCTCGGTAAGGAGACTCTGATTCTTGGCCTCCTTGTACTCGCGGGAGGCGTCGATGAAGAGGACATCACCGTGGGTCTTGCCCTTGTCGAAGATCAGGATGGCGGCGGGGATGCCGGTGCCGAAAAACAGATTCGCCGGCAGGCCGATGACCGCGTCGAGCAGATTCTCCTCGATCAGCCGTCGCCGGATCTTGCCCTCGGCCGCGCCCCGGAACAGCACCCCGTGCGGCACCACCACGCCAACCTTGCCCGTGCCCTCGCGGGCCGTCTCGATCATGTGGGTGATGAAGGCGTAATCGCCCTTCGACTTCGGTGGCAGGCCGCGGTGGTAGCGGTGAAAGGCGTCTCGTTCCGCGTCCTCCTGCCCCCACTTGTCGAGCGAGAAGGGCGGGTTCGCCACCACGATGTCGAACTTCATCAGGTGGTCGCCCTCGATGAGCCGCGGATTCCGCAGGGTGTCGCCCCACTCGATCCGGAAATGGTCCATGCCGTGGAGGAACATGTTCATCCGGCAGAGGGCGTGGGTCGTGCCATTCATCTCCTGGCCGAAGAGGGCGAAGTCGCGCTCGTCCGCCTGCCGACCCACCTTGATGAGGAGCGATCCCGATCCGCACGACGGGTCGCAGATGGTCTGGCCCTTTTTTGGCGCGAGCAGCTTCGCCAGCAGGCTCGAAACCTGGCCGGGCGTGTAGAACTCGCCCGCCTTTTTCCCCGCGTCCGAGGCGAAGCGTTCCAGCAGATATTCGTAAACGTTCCCGATCACGTCCTCCTCCCCGACCACCGAGGGCCGCAGATCGAGCCGGGGATCGGCAAAATCCTGAAGCAGCAGCTTCAGCCGGGCATTGCGGTCCTTCGTCTGGCCGAGTTTCGATTCGGAATTGAAATCCACTTCGCGGAAGACGCCCTCCAGCTTCCCTTTGTTCGCCTCTTCGATCCCGGCGAGGGCAATGTTCATCCGCTCGCCGATGTCGGGCTCGTTCCGAAGCTGGAAGAGCGTGTAGAAATCGCACCCGTCCGGCAACTGGAAGCGTTCCCGTGAAAGCCGCCGCGCCACCCGCGCCTCGTCGCCGCCATACTCCTTCAGGTAGGCCTCCCGGTGATCGCGCCACACGTCGGTGAGGTATTTCCAGAAGAGCATCACGAGGATGTAATTCCGGTAGTTCTCGGCATCGACAACCCCGCGGAAGGTATCGCAGGCCCGCCAGGAGACGTCGTTGATTTCGGATTGGTTGATTTTGGGCATGAAGGGAATCGGATACTACGTTGAATGGTTTGCGCCGCTGATCAAGCGTCCCTGCAACAGCTCAAAGCGCTTGCCGGCAAGCGCCTTCGCCAACTGGCGCTCTTCCTCCGAGAGGGCATCGAGCGCGACAATGGCGTCCTGTTTGGCGAGCGAAGGCAGGGGAATCTCGATCTCCGCCAGATCGGAGCGCTGGAGGTTCTGGACCAACGTCCCTTTGCGCCGCACCTGAAAGTAGCGGCTTGCCGGCTCGCTGCGAAGGTACCACGCCACGAAGGCCGGAAGAACCGACCCGGCGTGCAGCCGGATCACGAAAAATTGACCGCCAACCAGCACCCTGGGGTCGGGCAGGTCAAACACACACGCCGTGTTACGAGTGCCCCGGTTCGGAAACAAGATATCCCCCTGCCGGAGAAACCGATTCTTCTTGATCGCTTCACCGGGTTCGATCGGGTGAAGTTCTTCCGTCACCAACCGGCCTTCGTCGGACAGATCGCTGATTTGGATCAATCGGCACGACCCGCCGGGGACGGCACGCGTCGCGTCCCGCCCCCGGAAGGTGGTACCGGTGAAAACATCGGCAAGATGTCCGAGAGGGGTCATTTCAGGGACATTCCGGAAGGCTCAGCAGGTTGTTGGGGTGTTCGCCGTCACTTTCCGTCTTCAGGTATTTGTTCCCGGAGGCGCTGACCGCAATGATGACGTTCACCGGCTTTCCGCCGACGTGGACATAAAACGCCCACTTTCCTTCCTCAATCCCACGGATCGCCTCCTCAAGGGAAAGCTTCCAGCGGGAGCCATTGGGGTTGACGCCGCCAATCGATTTGATGCGCTCATGCGGGCTCATCCGATCAGACTTGTTGATACACTTGATTTCGATTTTATCAGCCATGGTTGGTGTGTTGAGTGCCGATTCTTTTGCCAGGCTAAAGAATCGAGGAGTTGAACCGCCACCACCCCGGAGCTAGGATCGAGTTCTCTACGCTGATCGCAGCCCCAAGGCGGCATCGGTAAAAAAGGCCCGGTCGTCTTCACTCGAAAACGGCCGGGTTCTTTTTTGCCTGACTTGAATAGCGTCGCACACAGGGACCGTATTTCAAGAGGAGACGGAAATTTTTTCTGCAAACTTTCTAATCGTGCAATCAACTTGACGCTGGAAGGCGTGTTGGAATCCGGAGATCCTGGCCGGGCGCTCGTCTCCGGGACACGTCTCCCCTGGGGAATTTCTGGACGAACCCAGAAACCCCGGTTGACACTGCGTCACCTCCTCAATGAAGCGCCCAAGTTCAATCCCGGCCCCGGGCAAACCACGCTCCGTGACGATTTCGCCACAGAACGCGCGGGCAGGGTGCCAGGAGGGCGTTCCCTGGTGAACTTCCGCCGCCCCGTCCGGGGAACGGGACACCAGCTCATTTTATTTCCGGGGAACCTCCAGCTCCCGGCTCAGGAGGGGGGGGACCAGTGATACTTTTGTTCCCAAACGGCCCGTGGGGCGAGATTCGCGACCATTCGTTTCATTCCATTCATTCGTGTTCCTCTGGTTTGGAAACCAGCAGGTTGGAAATGGTGCCATGTGGACGGCTCAGGGGAGGCAGACGCGCATGGCCCGGGGAAGGATCGGCAATCCAGC